>CALDKM010000001.1:0-8263 GCA_937898875.1 uncultured Pseudomonadota bacterium
CCCGCCGCCGATGCCGCCGCGCCTGCCGCGGCTCCCGCGCCGGCCCCCGCTCCGAAAGCCGCCGCCGGCGCCCGCGCGACCGAAGTGGTCGACAACCCGTACGGCCTAGAGGCGCTCTGGCGCGGCAGCGACGTGGTCGCGAAGGCGACGCTGGTCATCCTGATCATCATGTCGATGGGCACGTGGTACATCATCATCACGAAGCTGTACGAGCAGTCGAAGATCGGCCAGGCGGCACGCAAGGCCGACAAGGAGTTCTGGAACGCGCCGAGCGTGAAGGAAGGCGCCGCGCGCCTGAAGGCCGGCAGCCCGTTCCGCTTCATCGCCGAATCCGGCCTCGAGGCCTCCGACAAGCACACCGGCCTCATGGAGAGCGTAAACATGAACGACTGGATCACGATGTCGATCCAGCGCGCGATCGAGAACGTGCAGAGCCGGATGCAGGACGGCCTGGCGTTCCTCGCCACCGTCGGCTCGACCGCCCCGTTCGTCGGTCTGTTCGGCACGGTGTGGGGGATCTACCACGCGCTGACCGCGATCGGCATCGCGGGCCAGGCGTCGATCGACAAGGTCGCGGGCCCCGTGGGCGAGGCGCTGATCATGACGGCGATCGGCCTCGCCGTGGCGGTCCCCGCGGTGCTCGGCTACAACTGGCTCATCCGGCGCAACAAGGCCGCGATGGAGCGCGTCCGCGCGTTCGGCGCGGATCTGCACGCCGTGCTGCTCGCCGCCCCGACCCGCGCCTCCAGGGGCTGACGCCATGGCGATGAACGTCGGCGCGGCCGACGGCGACGACGACGAGGTCGTCTCGGCGATCAACACGACGCCTCTGGTCGACGTGATGCTGGTGCTCCTGATCATCTTCCTGATCACGATCCCCGTCGTCACGACCTCGATCCCCGTCACGCTGCCGAAGGAAAAGGTCGAGGTCCGCGAGACCAAGCCCGAGAACATCACGCTCTCGGTGGACGCGGGCGGCCGGATCTACTGGAACGACCTGCGCATCGCGAACACGGCGGCGCTGATCGAGCGTCTGAAGAAGGTCGCGGTGCTCAACCCGCAGCCGGAGGTGCAGATCCGGGGCGACGGCGGCGCGGCCTACGACGCGGTCGGGCGCATCATCTACGCGTGCCAGCGCGCCGGCATCGCGAAGGTCGGCTTCATCACCGAACCGCCGGTGCGCGGCGGCTAGCGCCGCGCGCATCCTCGAGGAGAGGACCATGGGAATGAACGTCGGAACCGGCGGTTCGGCCGAGCCGGACGTCATGATCGACATCAACACCACGCCGCTGATCGACGTGATGCTGGTGCTGCTGGTCATGCTGATCATCACGCTCCCGATCCAGCTGCACTCGGTCAACCTCAACATGCCCGTCGGCAATCCGCCGCCGCCGCTGGTGAAGCCCGAGGTGCTGAAGATCGACGTCGACAACGCCGGACGCGTCTGGTGGAACGGCGAGGTGCTGCCGGATCGCGCGACGCTCGAGGAGAGGCTCGCGGGCGCCGCGGCGCAGGCCGTGCAGCCCGAACTGCACCTGCGTCCCGACAAGGCGGCCAGGTACGAGGTGGTCGCGGCGGTGCTCGCTTCCGCGCAGCGGCTCGGGCTCACCAGGATCGGCATCATCGGCAGCGAGCAGTTCATCGAGTAGTCCGCCATCCGCGGACGCTTGCACGCGGGACAGGAGACGCACCGGGCGGTCCGCCATCCGCGGACGCCCGGCCCCGCGACCGAGGAGTCATCGACACATGGATTACGCACGACGCCAGAGGGACCCGACGCGGCACATGCTCGGGATCGCGTTCGTCGTCCTGCTGCACGCGCTCGTGATCTACGCGCTCGTCACCGGGCTCGCCCGCAAGGCCGTCGAGGTGATCAAGAAGCCGATCACCGCCACGATCATCGAAGAGATCAAGGCGCCCCCGCCGCCGCCTCCGCCGCCGCCGCCGAAGAAGATCATCGAGCAGCCGAAGGTGGAGGTGCCGGTCCAGCCGTACGTGCCGCCGCCGGACATCCCGCCGCCCGCGCAGACCGTCGAGGCGCCGACGATCACCGCGGTGACGGCCGAGCCGCCGAAGCAGGAATACGTGATCGCGCCGCCGCCGCCGCCGGTCGTCGCGCCGCCCGCGCCGCCCAAGCCGGCGATCCGGCGCGGCATCCAGCGCATCTCCGGCGAGGATCCGAGCTATCCGCGCGAAGCGATCCGCGCCGGCGTGGCGAAGGGGCGCGTGCTGGTCCGGCTGCAGATCGACGAGAAGGGCAACGTGACCGAGGTGAACATCGTGTCGGCCGATCCGCCTCGCGTGTTCGACCGCGTCGTGACGAACGCGCTGGCGGACTGGAAGTTCCGCCCGGAAGGCGAGAAGTACACGGGCGAGGTCGAGATCAACTTCCAGCTGAAGGACTAGCGCGCCGGCGTCGCGGGCCCCGAACGACGAAACGGCCGCCCCCGGGCGGCCGTTTGCATTTGCGCCTTGCCGACCGGCTTCGGCCGGGAGCCCGTCGTCGCGGGACCTCGCCGGAGGGAACCCGGCGCGCTATCGAACGCCGCTCAGTCGCGCCTGAGCGCGAACGCCGCGCCGCCGAACGTCGCGACGCCGACCGCCGCGATCGCCGCGGCGACGTGCGGCAGCGAGATCGGCTGCGACGCGAGGATCCGGAACATCTCGCGCGCGACGTCGGTCGCGAGTCCCGGCAGCGATGCCGCGATCGCGGTGCCGGCCACGCCCCACATCGCCCATTCGACCGGCTTGCGCCAGCGCGGCACCGCGAGCGGCGCCGGCAGCGCCGCCATCACGCGGGCGGCGAATCCGGCGTCGTCGACGTGCTCGGCGCGGTGCTCCGCGACGTCGAGGCGAAGCGCGCGCTCGAGCCAGTCGTCGGGCGGCGAAGGGTCGGGAACGATTTTCGCGTCGAAGTCGGTCATGGGCGGAAGCCGATGGGAAAGGCGTCTGTGACCCTACTCTGCCCAGGAGGCGAGCGCCGCCCTGAGCTTCTGCTTCGCACGGTGAACGTGCGTCTTGACGGTGCCCACCGGGCATCCGAGCACGAACGCGGCTTCCTCGTGCGACAGGTCGTTATGGTAGCACTGCACGATCGCGGCGCGCTCCGCCTCGGAGAGCACGGCCATCGCGCGCTCCATGTCGATCCTGAGCGCGGCGCCGCGCGCATGGTCCGGTGCGCCGCCGTCCCCGGCGACGCCGCCCTCGTCGCCGTCCCCGGCGACGTCCGCGTCCGCATCGCCCAGCAGCGTCTCCTTGCGCTTGCGCGCGTCCGCGAGCCAGCAGTTGGTCGCGATCCGGTAGAGCCAGGTCGAGAACCGCGCTTCCTGTCGGAACGACTTGAGGTTGCGCCAGGCGAGCACGAACGTTTCCTGCGCGAGGTCGTCGGCGAGCGCGTGATTGCCGGCGGTGAGCCTGCGCAGGCACGCGCGCACCGCCGACTGGTGGCGGCGGACCAGCTCGGCGTACGCGTGCCGGTCGTCACCGACGACGGCGCGTGCGATGAGTTCGGCATCGGTCACCTGCGCGGGCGCACGAGTGAGCGTTCCGGCGCGGCGGCGTCACGCGGACGGCGGGCCGGGAGGCGCAGAGGGCGCCGGCGGTGGCGCGGAAGCAGGCGCAGCGAGGCGCCTGTCCTCGAAGTACCAGAGCACGATGTAGCCCAGGCCGACGAACAGGAGCACGAGGCCCACGAAGTTGGGCGAGCCGTCGTCGAGCATCGAGTGGAAGACGAAGCCCAGGCCGACCGCGCCCGCGATGATGCCCTTGCGCAGGTCGGACCAGGCGATGCCCTTGCGCAGCGCCCTGGCGTTCTCGTAGAGCGGCGCCGTGGACGGGCCGTCCCGCAGGGCGGCGGCCCGGCCTCCCGCGACGGCCTCGAGCGCCTCGGCCGGCGGCACCACGCCCTTCTCGGCGAGCCTGATCATCGTCTCGTTCAACATGCGCGTCTTGCGCACCTTGTACCAGATCACGAGCACCACGATGAGGAGCGGCGTCACGAAGACGAGGGCGGTCGCGAGGAACACGAGCCCCGCGATCCAGGGCGCCTCGCGTGCCACCGCCTCGAACGAATCGAACTCGCGCGAACCGTTGCCGCCGCCGATGCGGACCTTGCCCGTCTCGTCGTCGACGGTGATTCCGACGGAGGCGCCCGATTTCCGCTTCGCCTTGCCGGGCGAGGCCGGCGTGGCAGCCTCGTCCGCCGGCTCGGCGGCGGGGGGTTCCGGGACTGCGGGCGGGGCCGGCGCCTTCGACGCACCGGTCTCGTTGGCGGCGATCCGGACCTCGATGGCGGGGGCGGCAGCGGCCTCGGGGATCAAGGGGACCACGATGCCGGCGAGCCCGCGGGCGGGCGATCGGTCCGGCGGGGCCTTTGCCGGGGAGAGTCCCCCGGCGGCGACGAGGCCGAGCAGCGCGGCGGCGACGAGAACCCAGCTGCGGTGGCGGGAGACGGGGGCGGCAAGGACGGGCATGGCGACTCCAGGTGGCGATCCGTGACTTGGATGCGGCAAGTCGCCCCGCCGGATTCGGGGGCGGCCCGCCGGCCCGGGGCGTCGCAGGCGTAGCGGGTGCTATCATCGACCGGCATTTCGACACGCGCGCCGCGCCGCGCGGACCGTCCCGATGGCCCCGCAGCACGACCCCACGCCCTCTCCCGACCGCCGCCGACCCAGCCGCCTTCCGACGGCGCTCGCCCTGGCCATGGTGCTGGCGGCGCTCGTGGCGGCGGCGCCGCCGTCCCGGGCCGCCCCCGACGATCCGGTGACGCTCAACTTCACGAATGCCGACATCGAGGCGGTCGTGAAGGCAGTATCCGAGATCACGGGCAAGAGCTTCATCGTCGATCCGCGCGTCAAGGGCACGGTCACGATCGTCTCGGCGCGCCCGGTCCCGCGCTCGCTCGTCTACCCGACCCTCCTGTCCGCGCTGCGCATGCAGGGCATCGCGGTCATCGAGGGCGACTCGGTCGTGCGCGTGGTGCCGGAGACCGAGGCGAAGCTGCAGGGCGGTCCGGTCACGCGGGGGGCGGTGACCGCGGGCGGCGACCGGATGGTCACCCAGGTGATCCCGCTGCGCTACGAGTCCGCCGCGCAGCTCGTCAACGTGCTGCGGCCGATGATCACGCCCGCGAACACGATCGCGGCGTTCCCGGGCGCGAACGCGCTCGTCATCACCGATTACGCCGACAACCTGAAGCGCCTGGAGAAGGTGATCGCGTCGCTCGACCAGCCGCCCGGCGGCGACCCGCTGGTCGTGCCGGTCCGCCATGCGTCCGCGATCGACATCGTGCCGACGATCACGAAGCTCCTGACGGATCCCGCGGCAGGCGGCACCGCCGACGCGCAGCAGCGCGTGACGGTCGTCGCCGACGCGCGCTCGAACAGCGTGCTGATCCGGTCCGACAACCCCGGGCGCGCCGCTCGCGTGCGCCAGCTGATCGAGCAGCTCGACACGCCCGGGCGCGCCGGCGGCAACATGTTCATCGTCTACCTGAAGAATGCGGAGGCCTCGCGCGTCGTGCAGACGCTGCGCGCCCTCCTCACCGGGCAGGACTCTTCGCCGGGCGGCGCGTCCTCGTCGCCCCCGTCGTCGATGCAGTCGACGGCGTCGCAGACGACCGGCAACACGATGGGGACGACCACGCCGCTGCCGTTCACCTCCGCGCCCGCCGCGGCGAGCTTCTCGTCCGGCGGCGCCACGATCTCCGCCGACACCGCGAACAATGCGCTCGTGATCCTCGCGCCCGAGCCGGTCTACAACAACCTGCGCGCGGTCATCGAGAAGCTCGACGTGCGGCGTGCGCAGGTGTACGTCGAGGCGCTCATCGTCGAGGTGTCGGCCGACAAGGCGGCGGAGTTCGGGATCCAGTGGCAGGCGCTGACCGGCGTCAACAGCACGCAGACGCGGGTCATCGGGGGCACCAACTTCGGCGCGCGCGGCGGCGGCAACAACATCCTCGACATCGCCGCGAACCTGGGCTCGGCCGGGCAGGGCCTCAACCTCGGCGTGATCCGCGGCACGATCAACATTCCGGGGCTCGGCACGATCCAGAACCTCGCGTTCCTCGCGCGCGCCCTCGAGACGCAGATCAACGCGAACATCCTGTCGACGCCGACGCTCCTGACGCTCGACAACGAGGAGGCGCGCATCGTCGTCGGCCAGAACGTTCCGTTCGTCACCGGCCAGTACGCGCAGACCGGCAGCACGACCACGGTCACGCCGTTCCAGACGATCGAGCGCCGCGACGTCGGCCTCGTGCTGCGCGTGAAGCCGCAGATCACCGAGGGCGGCACGGTGCGGCTGATGCTCTACCAGGAGGTCTCCCGCATCCAGGACCAGTCGAGCGCGACCGGCATCATCCTGTCGAAGCGCTCGCTCGAGTCGTCGGTCGTCGTCGACGACTCGCAGATCGTCGTGCTCGGCGGGCTGATCGAGGATCGCCTGACCGACGGCACGGACAAGGTCCCGATCGCCGGCGACGTTCCGCTGGTGGGCCAGCTCTTCCGCTACGACGCGCGGCGCCGCGAGAAGACCAACCTGATGATCTTCCTGAAGCCGACGATCGTCCGCAGCGGCGCCGACGGCAAGGACTTCACGTCGGAGCGCTACCAGTACCTGCAGGGCGAGCAGCAGCGGATGAACCCGGGCGAGCGCGCGTTCTGGAACGACCCGGCGATGCCGACGCTGCCGCCCGAAGGAAAGATGCCGGGTCAGCCGGGCGCGTCCACCCCCGGCCCCGCGACGCCGCCGCCGCCGATCCCGGTATGGACCGCCCCCGCGCCGCAGCCGCCGTTCGCGCAGCCGCCGGACGACAAGCCGAAGTAGCCGGAGCCGACGCGATGGCCTCCGTCGCCGCGCCACCGCCCGCGATTCCCTACGCGTTCGCGCGCATGCACGGCGTGCTCCCCGCGGGCGAGGAGGGCGACGCGGTGGTCGTGCTCGCGCGGCCCGACGCGACCGCGGAGGGCATCGCCGAGCTCCGCCGCGTGCTGAAGCGGCCGGTCCGTACGCGCGCGGTCGACGCCGAGCGCTTCGCCGTCGAGCTCGCCCGCGCCTACGATCCCGGCACGGCGCCCTCCGCCGCGCTGGCGATCGACACCGCGCGGGACGCGGACCTCTCCCGGCTCATGCAGGAGCTGCCGCGCGCCGAGGACCTGCTCGAGGGATCGGAGGGACAGGCGCCGGTCATCCGGATGATCAACGCGCTGCTGCTGCAGGCGGTGCGCGAGCGGGCCTCGGACCTGCACTTCGAGCCCTACGAGCAGCGCGCCGTCGTGCGCTTCCGCGTCGACGGCGTGCTCTCCGACGTGCTCGAGCCGCCGCGCGCGCTGCACGCGGCGCTGGTCTCGCGCCTCAAGATCATGGCGAACCTCGACATCGCCGAGAAGCGGCTGCCGCAGGACGGGCGCATCGCGCTCAAGCTGGGCGACCGGACGGTCGACGTGCGCGTGTCGACGCTGCCGACCGGCCCCGGCGAGCGCGTCGTGCTGCGCCTGCTCGACCGCGATGCGGCGCGCCTCGACCTGACGGCGCTCGGCATGGCGGACGACACGCTCGCCGCGGTCGACCGGCTGATCCGCGAGCCGCACGGCATCGTGCTCGTCACCGGTCCCACCGGCTCGGGCAAGACGACGACGCTCTATGCCGCGCTCTCCCGACTCCCGCGCGGCAGCGTCAACATGATGACGGTCGAGGATCCGATCGAGTACGCGCTCGACGGCGTCGCGCAGACGCAGGTGAACCCGCGCGTCGACCTCACGTTCGCGCGCGCGCTCCGCGCGATCCTGCGCCAGGATCCCGACGTCGTGATGATCGGCGAGATCAGGGACCTCGAGACCGCCCACATCGCCGTGCAGGCGTCGCTCACCGGACACCTCGTGCTCGCGACGCTGCACACCAACGACGCGGCGAGCGCGGTGACGCGGCTCGCCGACATGGGAGTCGAGCCGTACCTGCTCTCGTCCAGCCTGCTCGGCGTGCTGGCGCAGCGGCTCGTGCGGACGCTGTGCCCCGCCTGCCGCCGCGCGGCGCCGCCGACCGAGGGCGAGCGCGCGTTGCTCGCGTCGATGGGCATCGCGCCGCCTGCGGCGCTCTGCGCCCCCGTCGGATGCGAGGCGTGCAAGTCGACCGGCTACCGCGGCCGGACCGGCGTCTACGAGCTGCTCCGCGTCGACGAGGCGATGCGGGGGCTCGTGCACGACGGCGCCGGCGAGATCGCGCTGCGCGACGCGGCGCGGCGCCAGGGGCAGCGCAGCATGCGCGC
>CALDKM010000002.1:0-1787 GCA_937898875.1 uncultured Pseudomonadota bacterium
GTGACCGTCGCGCACATCTGCTCCCACAGCTGCATGAACGAGACCGGACCGGACGAGCGGCCACCGGTCGCGTCGGTACGGGCGCCCTTCGGGCGCAGCGGAGAGAAGTCGGTGCCGACGCCTCCCCCCTGCTGCAGCGTGATCGCCGCCTCGTGCAGCGCGCGAAAGATCCCGTCGAGCGAGTCGTCGAGCGTGCCCATGACGAAGCAGTTCATGAGCGTCACGCGCCGCTTCGTTCCGGCCCCCGCGAGGATGCGGCCGCCGGGAACGAACGCGAAGCCCTCCAGCGCATCGCGGAACCGCCGCGTCCAGCGCTCGCGGTCGTGCTCCTCGGCCTCGGAGAGCGCATGGGCGACGCGGTCGAGCGTCGCGTCGACCGACGGCTCGTCCTCGAACCGGTAGCGCGTCCGCCAGACGTGCTCGGCGAGCGGATTGGCGAGCGTGGTCATCGCGTGCCTGCCCGCCTGCTGCGCCCCGTCAGCGTTCGCGCGCCTTGAGGACGGACAGCGGCAGGATTTCGGGCAGCTCCATCCTCTTGCGGCCCGGCTCGGGCGCCGCAAGCGGGTCGACCGCCCGCATGCTCGCATGCGAGCGTCGCGAGAGCAGATGGTAGGCCTCGGTGCCCTCGACCTTCCAGGCGAGCTCGGTCTCGGTGAGTGCGCGCACGACGCGCGCGGGAATGCCCGCGACGAGCGTGCGCGGAGGAATCACCATCTGCGCCTTGACGAAGGACATCGCCGCGACGATCGACGACTCGCCGACGACCGCGTGGTCGTTTACCACCGCGTTCATGCCGACGAGCCCGTTGCGCTGGACCGTACACCCGTGCAGCACGGCGCCGTGGCCGATGTGGCCGTTCTCCTCGACGACGGTGCCGAGCCCCGGGAAGCCGTGCAGGATGCACGAATCCTGGATGTTGGCGCCCGCGCCGATCTGGATGTGGCCGAAGTCGCCGCGCAGCGAAGCGCACGGACCGACGTAGCAGTCCGGGCCGACGATCACGTCGCCGATCAGCACCGCCGACGGATGCACGTACGCGGTGGGGTCGACCACCGGCACGATTCCGTCGATCGCATAGACCTTGAGCGTCATTCGCGCGTCCCCGTCGTTTACCAGCGCCAAGCTTACCCCAGCGCCACGCGCGCGTTGCGGAACATACGCAGCCACGGCGAGCCTTCGCCCCAACCCGGCGGCGCCCAGGAAAGCTGCGCGGTGCGCCACACCCGCTCCGGATGCGGCATCAGGATCGTGAATCGCCCGTCGGTCGTCGTGAGGCCGGTGATGCCTTCGGGCGAGCCGTTCGGGTTGTGCGGATACGTCGTCGCCGCGCGTCCCGCCCCGTCGACGTAGCGCATCGAGACCAGCGCTCGCGCGGCGGCGAGATGCGCCTCGTCGCGGAACTCGGCGTACCCTTCTCCGTGCGCGGTGGCGACCGGCAGGCGGCTGCCTTCCATCCCGCGGAAGAACAGCGACGGTGAGCGCGGGATCTCGACCTGCACGAGCCGCGCCTCGAACTGCTCCGAGCGGTTGCGAACGAAGCGCGGCCAGTGCGCCGCGCCCGGCACGAGATCGGCGAGCGCGCTCATCATCTGGCACCCGTTGCACACGCCCAGCGCGAAGACGTCGCGCCGCGCGAAGAACGTCGCGAACGCGTCGGCGAGCTTCGCGTCGAACAGGATCGACTTCGCCCAGCCCTCGCCCGCCCCCAGCACGTCGCCGTACGAGAAGCCGCCGCAGGCGACGATGCCGGCGAAATCGGCGAGCGACCGGCGCCCCGCCGCGAGGTC
>CALDKM010000003.1:0-2523 GCA_937898875.1 uncultured Pseudomonadota bacterium
CCGATGTTCGCGTTGATCTTCACGAGGAAGTTGCGGCCGATGATCATCGGCTCGGATTCCGGGTGGTTGATGTTGCAGGGGATGATCGCGCGCCCGCGCGCCACCTCGTCGCGGACGAACTCGGGCGTGATGACCTCGGGGATCGCGGCGCCGAAGTTCTGGCCCCGGTGCTGGCGCGTGAGGAGGGCGGGGAGCGTTCGCAGCATCTCCTCGCGCTTCAGGTTCTCGCGGATCGCGACGAACTCCATCTCGGGCGTCACGATGCCGCGGCGCGCGTAGTGCATCTGGCTCACGTTGGCGCCGGGCTTCGCCCGGCGCGGCTTGCGGTGCAGGTCGAAGCGCATGCCCGCGAGCGCCGGGTCGGCGAGCCTCGCGCGTCCGTAGGCCGACGTCGGGCCGTCGAGTTCGACCGTATCGCCGCGCTCGGCGATCCAGTCCGCGCGCAGCGCCGGGAGTCCGCGCCGGATGTCGACGCGCGCATCGGGGTCGGTGTACGGCCCCGACGTGTCGTAGACGACGATCGGCGGATTCTTCTCGGACCCGAGCGAAGCGGGCGTGTCTGCCTGCGAGATCTCGCGCATCGGCACGCGGAGGTCGGGGCGCGAGCCCTGCACGTGGATCTTGCGAGAGCAGGGCAGCGGCGCCACGGCGGCGTCGTCGACGTGCGCGTCGCGGGCGTAGAACTGGTCGTTGGCGTTCATCACGGCTCCTCGCAGGTCCGCCGGCGGGCGGAGAGGAGCGGGGTCCCGGGGGTCCGGGCCACGCTTCCCTACGCCGGCATTACCCGGATCAGGTTCTTGAGGGTCTGTCTCACCCGTCCTCCCCGCGACATCGAGCGGCGGAGGGCAGGACCCCTAGCGTCGTGGGACGAAAGGTACTCCGAACCGCGCGGGCCGGCAAACCGCCGCCCCCCGGGGAGCAACCTTTGCGCGGGTGGGGTCTCCTCGCTATGATGCAGCTGCCACAAATTGAGGGAGGTGGGTGATGAAGCGCCGATCGGCCGGATTGCCATGCCGCGTCGCGGCGGCGGCGTGCGCGATGCTGCTGGCGTGCGCGGCCTCCCAGGCTGCGACGACGTACACGTACCCGGGGGCCGCCCCCTGCAACTCGACGCTCCAGGCCTGCGTGACCGGTGCCGGCGCGGGCGACACGATCGAGATCGCGCAGAACGCGCTGATCGCGGAAACCGTCGACATCGACAAGAGCCTGACGATCCAGCCCGCCGCGGGCTTCTCGCCGCAGGTGCAGTTCCTGTTCGCTGCGGTCACCACGGTGTCGAAGGACATCACGGTGCGCGGCATGACGGGCGGGTTCGGCGTCCGGGCGATCCTCGCGCCCGGCGGAGGCAACCTGACGATCACGGTCGAGGACAGCACGTTCACCGCGGCGACGTTCTCGGGGGTCACGGTCGGCGACAACGGCGCGGCGGGCACCTACGGTACGCTGGACGCCACGATCCGGAACAATCACATCGACGTCCCGGACCCCGGCGGCTTCGGCTGCACGTCGGGGATCAGCGTGGTCAACACCGCCTCGCAGGTGACCGCGCGCGTGATCGGCAACTCGATCGTCGCGGTCAACCAGTACCAGTGCGGAGGCATCGAGGCGGTCGTGGGAGGAAAGGGCGGCGGCGGCGAGGTGCTGATCGAGCGCAACGAGATCCGCGGCAGCGACTTCGACTGGGGCATCGTGCTGCGCCACTTCGGCGCGAACGAGGGAGATCCCACCACCCCGTTCGGCGGAACGATCGTCAACAACCTCGTGGTCGGACAGAACGGCAACACCGGTGCGCCGGCGGGCATCGTGCTCTCGGCCGACGGCTGGAACGCGCAGCTGCACGGCATCGTCGTCAACAACACGGTCGCGAGCGGCCGGTTGGGCATGCTGGTGAGCGCGCGCACCGACCTGGGCGCGAACATCGACGCGACGATCGCCAACAACATCGTTGCGCTGAACTCGCAATGCGACATCGGCATCGACGGCTCGCTGGCGCTGGTGTCCGAAGACCACAACCTGGTGTCGAGCTTCTGCGAGGGATTCTCGCCGGGTCCGGGGACGCGCGTCGGCAATCCGCGGTTCGTGAGCGTCGCGGGTGGCGATTACCACCTGCTGCCGGAATCGCAGGCGATCGACGCCGGCCGCGACTCGGCGCTCGACCCGTCGTTCACGACGGACCTCGACGGCGCTGCGCGGCGTTTCGGGCCCATCGACATGGGCGCCTACGAGTCGCCGTATCGAGCGCCCCCCAACCCGGTGCCGGCCAGCGGGCCGGCGGGGCTCGCGGCCGCCGCGCTGCTGATCGCCTGGCTCGCGCGGCGCCGGCTCGGACCGCGGCTCCGTTAGCCGGCTGCGCTTCGCCCCGCGGCGCGGCGGTCCGTCGTATGCTGGCGCTGCGGGGCCGGCGCCGCCGGTCCCGGGCGACGGGAGGCCAGTGGACGGATCGGCGCAACGCTGCGGTGGGTGTCGCGCGGAGCTGCCGCCGGGGGCCCGCTTCTGCCCGCAGTGCGGCGCGCGCGTCGCCGA
>CALDKM010000004.1:0-3510 GCA_937898875.1 uncultured Pseudomonadota bacterium
CGAAGCGCGCAAGGCGCGCTTCCCCCCGAGGGGGCACGGCGACCTCGGGGCGGCCGGTGTGATCCCCCCGAAGCGCGCAAGGCGCGCTTCCCCCCGAGGGGGCACGGCGACCTCGGGGCGGCCCGTCGGTCGCCGTTGCCGTTGCCGTTGCCGTTGCCGTTGCCGTTTCCGTTGCCGTTGACGTTGACGGCTGATTTCACCACGTTCACGATCGCGCCATGTCCGAGCCCGTCGCCACCGACGTCGTCCGCCAGCACCTGATCGACCCGGAGATATGCATCCGGTGCAACACCTGCGAGGAGAGTTGCCCGATCGACGCGATCACGCACGACGATCGCAACTACGTCGTCGACCCGGGCAAGTGCGACAACTGCAACGTGTGCATCGCGCCGTGCCCGACGGGAGCCATCGACAGCTGGCGGCAGGTCGCCAGGGCGGAGATGTACCCGATCGAGGAACAGCTCAAGTGGGAGTCGCTGCCGCCGCAGCGCGAACTCGCGGGGGCGGAGGGCGGAAGCGAGCTTCCGCCCGAGGTCGAGCGCATCGTCGCGATGGCGTCGGCCGGACAGGGCGGCGCCTCGCCGCCGCCGTGGTCGGCCGCGCATCCCTACGTCAACCTGTATTCGGTCGCGAGGCCCGCCGTCGCGACGGTCAGCGGGAACTTCCGGCTGACCGGCGAGGGCGCGTCGTCCGACATCCGGCACATCGTCCTCGACTTCGGGCAGGCCGCGTTCCCGGTGCTCGAGGGCCAGACGATAGGAATCCTTCCGCCCGGCACCGACGCGCAGGGGCGGCCGCACCATCCGCGCCTCTACTCGGTCGCGAGCCCTCGCGAAGGCGAGCGCCCCCGCTACAACAACCTCGCGCTCACCGTGAAGCGCGTCACGCTGGACCACGAGGGCCGGCCCGTGACGGGAGTCGCCTCGAACTTCCTGTGCGACCTCGCGAAGGGCGACACGGTGAACGTTATCGGCCCCTACGGCGCGAGCTTCCTGATGCCCAACCACCCGGGCGCGAACCTGCTCATGGTGTGCACCGGCACCGGCTCCGCGCCGATGCGCGCGATGACCGAGCGCCGGCGCCGGCGGATCCCGCTCAGGGAAGGCGGGAATCTGATGCTGTTCTTCGGGGCGCGAGCGCCCGAGGAGCTGCCCTACTTCGGGCCGCTCATGAAGCTGCCCAGGGACTTCATCGACATCAACTTCGCGTTCTCGCGCGTGCCCAGCGAGCCGAAGCGCTACGTGCAGGACCGCATCCGGGAGCGCGCGGCCGACGTCGCGAGACTCGTCGCCGACCCGAACACCTTCGTCTACATCTGCGGGCTCAAGGGAATGGAGGAAGGCGTCGCGCAGGCGCTCGCCGACGCGTGCCGCCAGCAGGGCCTCGACTGGGACGCGATGCTGCCCGCCCTGCGCGGGCAGGGGCGCTACCACCTGGAGACGTACTGACCGGACTCGACACGCCGGGCGCGCGGCGGCCCCGGGGTTCCCGTCAGATCACGCGCGAGTACCTCGCCGCCGCCCGCGCCTCGCGCAGGTGCCGGTCGAACACCATCGCGACGGTGCGCACGAGCAGGCGCCCGCGCTCGGTGACGCGGATCAGCGCCGGCGAGATCTCGACGAGTCCGTCCGCCGCGAGCGGTGCGAGGGCGAGGAGCTCGGCGGCGAACGCGCGGTGGAACACGACGCCGTGCCGCGCCTCGAACTCGGGGATCGGCAGGTCGAAGTCGCACATGAGCCGGCTGATCGCGTCGCGCCGGACGATGTCGTCGTCGGTCAGCAGGTAGCCGCGGAACGCCGGCAGCGCGCGCGCGTCGAGCCGGTCGTAGTACTCGTCGAGCGTACGCACGTTCTGCACGTAGGTTCGGCCGACCTTGCCGATCGCCGAGATGCCGAACGCGAGCAGGTCGCAGTCCGGCTTCGTCGAGTAACCCTGGAAGTTGCGGTGGAGCTTCCGCCCGGCTTGCGCGCGGGCGAGCTCGTCGCCGGGCCTGGCGAAGTGATCCATCCCGATGTAGACGTAGCCCGCCGCGCCGAGCTTCTCGATCGCGAGCGCGAGGATCGCGAGCTTGTCCGCCGGCGGCGGCAGTTCCTCGAGCAGGATCCGGCGCTGCGGCTTGAACAGGTGCGGCACGTGCGCGTAGCTGTAGAGCGCGATGCGGTCCGGCGAGAGGGCGATCACGCGGTCGAGCGTCGTCGAGAAGCCCTCCACCGTCTGCTTCGGCAGGCCGTAGATCAGGTCGGTGTTGACCGAGACGAAGCCGTTCGCGCGCGCCGACTCGATCACGGTGCGCGTCTCGGCTTCGCTCTGGATGCGATTCACCGCCTGCTGAACGGCGGGATCGAAATCCTGCACGCCCACCGAGATCCGGTTGAAGCCGAGCGAGCCCAGGAACGCGATCGTCGACGCGTCGACCTTGCGCGGGTCGACCTCGATCGACACCTCGGCGTCGGGCGCGAAAGGGAACGCGCCGCGCAGGTGGCCGATGAGCGAGCTCATCTCGTCGCGGGCGAGGAACGTCGGCGTGCCGCCGCCGAGGTGGAGCTGGGCGACCGGCGCGTCCGACTCGAGGATCGACGACACGATGTCGATCTCGCGCGCGACGTAGCGGATGTACTTCGCGCTGCGGCCGTGGTCCTTCGTGATGACCTTGTTGCAGGCGCAGTAGAAGCAGAGCGTGTTGCAGAACGGCACGTGCACGTACAGCGACAGCGGGTCGTGCGGCCGCGTCTCGCGGCGCGTGATCAGCGCCTGCACGTAGTCGGCCGGCCCGAACGCCTCGTGGAAACGGTCGGCAGTCGGGTACGACGTGTAGCGCGGACCCGCCTGGTCGTACTTGCGCACGAGGTCCGGATCGAACGCGAGCGGCCCGGCGGCGGCGCCGGCAAGCCCGGCGGATTTCAGGATCGTCATGGGTTGCAAGTGTCGTCCAGGCCGAGGTCCCCGCGCATTGACCGCCGTCAACCGGGGTCGCCGCCCGACCGGTCCAGCGCCCGTGCGTACAGGGCGTCCCGGGGCGCGCCGGTCCTCTCGGCCACGATGCGGGCGGCGCGCGAGGGCGGAAGCTCGCGCAGAAGCGCGTCGAGCCACGCGGCGGCGTCGGCCGTAATCCCTTCATCCCGTGAGGTTTCCGCCGGCGCGTCGACGACCAGCACGAACTCGCCCCGCTCCCGGTTCGCGGCACCCGCGAACCACTCCGACGCGTCGCCGAGGCGCACGCGCGTCACCGTCTCGAACGCCTTCGTGAGCTCGCGCGCGACGACCAGGTCGCGGCCGGGACCGAGCGCAGCGGCGAGGTCGGTCACGGTCTCGCGCACGCGGTGCGGCGCCTCGTAGAGCACGACCGCCATCGGCAGCGGGGCGAGCGTCTCGAGCAGCGCGCGCCGCGCCTTCGCCTGCGCCGGGAGGAATCCGAGGAACGCGAAGCGCGCCGCCGCGAGCCCCGCGACCGACACGGCGGCCGCGACCGCCGACGGACCCGGCACCGGAACGACCGGATGGCCGGCGTCG
>CALDKM010000005.1:0-10521 GCA_937898875.1 uncultured Pseudomonadota bacterium
TGCGCGAGTCGCCCCCCGGGGGGCGAGCGCCTTGGGACGGCCCGGCGGCGCTCATTGCTGCGTGTACCCGTTCCAGCTCGGGCTGCCCTGGTACGGGTAGTCCTCGGAGATCCTGCGGCCCGACGAGATTCTGTTGTTGAGTCCCCCCGGCAGCGACGGGTGGTCGCCGGGGCCGAAGGTGCGGCAGGTCCCCTGGAATCCCGCATCGCTGCAGAACATCCAGTAGCCGCGCTCGACGCGCAGCGACGAAGCGCGGTCGTTGAAGCCGAGGGCCGAGAAGTTCGGGACGAACTCGTTGGTGACGATGGCTCGCCGTCCGCCGAAGTTCTGCTGCTCGTAGAGGATCACGCGGCCCTGGGCGCCCCAGCCGCCGGGCCAGTCGCCGGCCCAGCCTCCGCCCCCGGGACCCGCGCCGGGACCCCCGCCCACCTGGCGGATCGACGAGACGCCGCCCGACAGGAATCCCAGGTCCGGATGGCGGCCAGGACCGAAGGACTGGCAACCCCCGCGATATCCGTCGTCGCGGCAGAGCTCCCAGGTGCCGCCCTGCACGAACATCGACCGCGCACGGTCGTTGAAGTCGGTGCCGCCCAGGTTCGGAACGTCGCCGTTGACGCCGAACGACCGGCCGCCGAAGTTCGAGCCTTCGTAGAGCGTCACGGACGCGTCCTGCCCGCCGCCGACCCAGCCGCCCCCGTTCCCTCCCCCCGGCGATCCGCCGAGTTGCCGCGCGGACGAGATCTGGTTCGCGAGGCCGATCTGCCCGAGGTTGCGGTACTCGCCGGGGTTCAGCGTCACGCAGCGGCCGCGGAAATACGCGTCGGTGCAGAGCTGCCAGTTCCCGGAGCGCACGACGACCGAGGACGCGCGGTCGTTGAATCCGCCGCTGCTCATGTTGGCAACCGAGTCGTTGACGCCGAACCGTCGTCCGTTGAAGTCCGAGAGTTCGAAGAAGATGATCTGCTGCGCGCTCGCCGCCGCGGTGGCGAGCAGCAGGCCGGACAGGACGGCGGCGCGGATCGTTCGTGCCATGGCTCGTGCTCCTTGAGGTTCGTCTCGTGCCTGATCGCTGAACGCCTCAGGCCGGCGATCGGTTGATTTCGGTCGGCATCGTGGGCGGGATCGATCAGGGATGGGCAGGGCGCCGCCGGGCATGCGTCCGACCGGCGCCGAGAGTAGCGCCCCCCGGGCAACCTCCCGCGCGAGCGGGAGGCGACTGCCCCGGATTGTAACGGGCTGACGCGATCGGCCGCGAGGCCGCCCCGGCCGGGACCGCCGGGACCGCCGGGACAGGCACATCGACCCGGCCTGATCCTTGCTTGTGCGCTACACGATCGTTCCGTCCGCGTGCGGCGAATCGGCGACCCGTCTCCGGTTCGTCGATGTGCCGAGAGGCAATCCTGGTTGCGCGGGCGGGGGGATCCGGGAATCCTCCGACCTCATGGCCCTACAGCGACTGCCGCTACGCGCCGACGTTGCCACCATCCAGACGGTGGGCGACGCGATCGAGCGCGGCAGCCTCCAGGCGCTTTCGCAGCGCAAGCTGAACGCGCTGGGCCTCCCGGTCGCCTACGTCGACCGCAGCTTTCGCTACCGATTCGCGAACCGGGCGTTCCTGGACTGGATCTCGCGGCGTCCGGACGAGGTGCTGGGGCACGAGATGGCCGACGTGCTGGGCCGGGACGTGTGGACCCTCTACCACGCTTACGCCGAGGCGGCGATCGAGGGCGAGCGCACCGGCTTCGAGCGCCAGCTCGTTACCGCCGGGCGTCCGCCGATCTGGATCCGCGTCGACTACTACCCGGACCGCGCGGCCAGCGGCCGCGTGCGCGGGCTCCTCGTCACCTACAGCGACGTCGACCACCTGAAGCGCCTCGAGCTCGAGGCCGGCCAGCGCGAGCATCGGCTCAGGCTCGTCACCGACAGCGTCGGCGTCCCGATCCTCTACGTCGACCGGGGGCTCAAGATCCGCTTCGCCAACCGGCCGTTCGCCGACTGGATCGGCGTGCCGGCCGACGACCTGCTGGGGCACGGGCTGCGCGACGTGCTGCCGGCCGACTCGATGTCGGAGATGAACGCGTCGCTCGAGCGCGCGTTCGCGGGCGCGAGCGTGAGCTACGAGCGCCGCGAGCGCAAGTCGACCGGCGAGATGCGCTGGATGCGCATGACGCTCTTCCCCGACCGCGAGGTGACCGGGCGCACGGGCGGCGCGTTCGTCGTGCTGAACGACATCGAGGACGACGTCCGCATCCGCGACGCGCTGAAGGGCCAGCAGGCGCAGCTGAAGCTCTTCGCGGACAACATCCCCGGCCCGATCGCCTACCTCGACCGCGCGCTGCGCTACACGTTCGTCAACCAGTCCTTCGCGAACCTCGCGTGCCGGCCGCAGGAGGAGATCTACGGGCGCACGCCGGCCGAGATCCTTCCCGCCGACGTCGCGGGCTTCCTGCGACCGGTGCTGAAGCGCGCTTCGGAGGGCGAGAACGTCGAGTACGAGCGCATCGGCACGATCCCGACCGGGGAGAAGCGGTGGATGCACGGCCGGATCGCGCCCGACTTCGACGCGACCGGGAAGGTGCGCGGGCTCTACTGCACCGAGTACGACATCCACGACCTCAAGCTGACCGAGCAGGCGCTGGCGACGCGCGAGCAGCAGCTGCGCCTGTTCACCGACAACATCCCCGAGCCGGTCGTCTATCTCGACGCCGACCGGCGCTACGTGTTCGTCAACGAGGCGTTCCTGAATCTGTACGGCCTCAAGCGCGACGAGGTGATCGGACGCAGGAGCGACGAGGTCCTGGGCGCCGAGGCGACCGACGCGCTCGAGCCGGGACGCAAGCGCGTGATGGCCGGCGAGCCGGTCACCTACGAGCTCGAGGTCGTCGACGCGCAGGGGCGCAAACGCTGGATCCGGGCGCGTTGCGTGCCGGACCTGAGCTTCGACGGCACCGTGAAGGGCGAGTACGTCGCCGGCCACGACATCACCGACCTCAAGCTCGCCCAGGACGCGCTTGCGGCGCGCGAGTCGCAGCTTCGCGCGATCATGGACGGGGTGCCGGCGCCCGTCGCCTACATCGACCGCGACGAGCGCTGCCACTACGTCAACCGGGCCTTCGTCCAGTACTTCGGCCTCACCGAGGAAGCGCTGAGCGACCTCAAGCTGCGCGACGTCGTCGGGCACGGCATCTACGAGAGCGCGCAGGCGATGGTGGCGCGCGCACTCGAGGGCGAGTCGACGGCGTTCGACCGACTGATCGGCGGCGCCAACGGGGTCCGGCGCTGGATGACGATCCGCGTCGTCCCGGACACCGGGCCGGCCGGCGAGGTGCACGGCGCGTTCGTACTGATGAACGACATTCACGGCCTCAAGCAGGCGCAGGAAGCGCTGCGCGCCTCGGAGGCCGAGCTGCGGCTCATCATGGACAACGTGCCGGCGCGGGTCGCCTACATCGACCGCGACCTGCGCTACCGGTTCGTCAACGGGCGCGACGAGGCCTGGCTCGGCGAGTCGCGCAAGGACCTGAACGGCCGCAAGGTCGAGGACGTGGTCGGTCCGCAGCGCTTCGCGCTCCTCGCGCCGCTCTTCGCGCGCGTGCTGACCGGCGAGACGATCGCCACCGAGATGCTGCTGCCGCAGCACGGCGCGTCCGGCACGCGGTGGGAGTCGATCCACTACGCGCCCAACCGGGACGGCGACGGCAACGTCGTCGGCATCTACGCGGTCCACGGCGACATCCACGACGAGAAACGCAACGAGGAGGCCCTCAGGCGCGTCAACTGGGAGTTGTCGAGTCACATCGGCAACACGCCGCTGGCGGTGCTCGAGTGGGACCGCGACCTGAAGCTCGTCCGCTGGTCGGAGCAGGCGCGCAACATCTTCGGCTTCGAGTCGTCCGAGGTGCTCGGGATGTCGCTCACCGACAACCCGATGCTGCACGAGGACGAGGCGGTCGGCATGGTCGACGTCGTCGGCAAGCTGATGACCGGCCTGGAGCCGCGCGCCACCGGGCTGACGCGCAACCTCCGGAAGGACGGCGAGACGATCTGGTGCGAGTGGTACCACTCGGCGCTCGCGGGCGACGACGGCCAGATCCTGTCGATCCTGTCGTTCGTGCAGGACGTCTCGGCGCGGATCCGCGCGGAAGAGCGGCTGCAGCACATGGCCACGCGCGACGCGCTCACCGGCCTGCCGAACCGTCTGCTGCTGCACGAGCGGCTCGCCCAGGCGATCGCGCAGGCGCGCCGCGGCGGGCGGCGCGTCGGCGTGCTGTTCATCGACCTCGACCGGTTCAAGAACGTCAACGACACGCTGGGCCACCGCATCGGCGACGAGCTGCTGAAGCACGTCACGCAGGCGCTCTCCGCGGCGCTGCGCGAGACCGACCTGCTCGCCCGGCTGGGCGGCGACGAGTTCATGGTGATCGTCGAGGACTTCGACGACCCGCGCGTGCTCGGCCGGATCGCGCAGAAGCTCCTCGACGCGATCTCGCAGCCGTTCCGGGTCGAGGAGCACGACATCTACGTGACCTCGTCGATCGGGATCGCCGTGTACCCGGACGACTCGGACGATCCGGACGAGCTGCTCAAGCACGCCGACGTCGCGATGTACCGCAGCAAGGAGCTCGGGCGCAACACCTACCAGTTCGTCGACGCGAACCTGGCCGAGCGGCGGCTGAAGCAGCACACGCTCGAGACGGCGCTGCGCGCCGCGCTCAAGGAAGGCTCGCTGGAGCTGCACTACCAGCCGGTCGTGCGGATCTCGGACCGCTCGGTCGTCGGCGCCGAGGCGCTCCTCCGCTGGAACGATCCCGAGCACGGCGACGTGCCGCCGCAGGTGTTCGTGCCGCTCGCCGAGGAGGCCGGCCTCATCCATTCGCTCGGCGAGTGGGTGCTGCGCACGGCCGCCGCGCAGGTGGTCGCATGGCGCGCGGCCGGCTTGCCGCTCACCGTGTCGGTCAACCTGTCCGCGCGGCAGTTCTACCGCGAGGACCTCGCGCAGCGCATCTCGACGGTCGTCCGCGAGGCGGGCTGCGAACCCGCCTGGCTCGAGCTCGAGGTGACGGAGACCTCGCTGCTGCACGACCTCGATGCGATCCGCCGCGTCCTCCACCAGCTTCGCGAGCAGGGCTTCAGGGTCGCGATCGACGACTTCGGGACCGGCTACTCCTCGCTTACGCACCTCAAGCACTTCCCGATCGACACGCTGAAGATCGACATCTCGTTCATCGCCGATCTGGAGACCGATCCGGGCGACGCGGCGATCACCGAGGCGATCATCGGGCTGGCGCGCGGCCTGGGCCTCAAGGTCGTCGCGGAAGGGGTCGGCACGCGCGAGCAGCTCGAGTTCCTCGACGCGCGCGGCTGCCACTGCTTCCAGGGGTTCTGGGTGAGCAAGCCGCTGCCGCCCGCGCGCTTCGTCGAGTTCCTGCGCACGCGCACGACGCACTAGGGCCTGTTGGCGCTACCGGCGCGAGTGCCCCGATAGCGCTGACAGGCCCTGGGGGATCAGTCCTCCAGCGTCTCCAGCCAGTCGGCGATTGCGCGCGCCGCGCCCTGCCATTCCGGCTCGAGCATCAGCATGTGCGCCATGCCCGGCAGGATGACCGCCTCGACGCCGTGATGGCGCGCGGTGGCTCGCGCGTCGGGCGGCGTGCAGATGCGGTCGCCTTCCGCGCCAAGCACCATCAGCTGCGCGCCGTTGCGCTCGGGCTTGAGCCAGTGGAGGCGCATCGACAGGTCGAGGATCGCCCGCGGGGACTCGCTCGCGAGATGGCTCGCCGACTCCTCCAGGATCGCGCGATCGACGCGGTCGCTGAAATAGAACGGCCGCAGCGCCTCGAGGACGTCCGCCGAGAGTCGCATCGGATCGAGCCCCATCATGTGCGCGAAGTAGTCGGGGCGCTCGACCGCGAGCCGCGCTGCGACGGGCACGAGCCCGGTCGGCGGAACCGGCGCGAGCAGCGCCGCGGCGCGCACCGGGTGCATCGCGAGCATGCGCTCGACGATCGCCGCGCCCATCGAGTGCCCGATCAGGATCGGCGGCTCCTTCAGCGTCCCCGCGACGCGCTCGACGTCGGCGGCGTAGTCGTCCAGTCCCGTCGCGAACAGCGTCCCTGCGCCGCCGCTCCTGCCGTGACCGCGCAGCGAGAGCGCGTGCGCGGGCCAGCCGCGCGACGCGAACCACGGCAGGAAGTGCGGCGTCCAGCACCAGCCGTCGGTGTAGCCGCCGTGGACGAACAGGAGAGGCGGCCGTCCGCTGCGGGACGACGGCCGGCGCGACCAGGTTTCGAGATGCGGTTCGAGGGGGAGCACGTGCTACTCTAGCCTGCTTGAAGCGCGTTGCGAAAAAAGCCGACATTCTGCCAGACGCAGCTTCGGCGCCGGACCACGATCCCGATTGCCGGCGCTGCGGCCGGCTCGTGCGCTTCCTCGACCGCGTCCGCGGCGAGCATCCGGACTACTGGTGCAGGCCGGTGCCGCCGTTCGGGCCGCGCGGGTCTCCGCTGCTGATCGTCGGGCTCGCGCCGGGCATGCACGGCGCGAACGCCACCGGCCGCGCGTTCACCGGCGACCACGCGGGCATCCTGCTCTACGAGACGCTCCACGCCTGCGGACTCGCGTCCGCGCCGGCGTCGGTGTCCCGCGACGACGGCCTCGCGCTCGTCGGGTGCCGCATCTCGAACGCGGTCAAGTGCCTGCCGCCCGACAATCGACCGCTGCCCGCCGAAATCGCCGCTTGCAGGCCGTTCCTCGCCGCGGACCTCGCCTCGCTGCCCGCCGGCGCCGCGATCGTCGCGCTCGGACGGGTCGCCCACGAGACGGTGCTGCGCGCGCTCGGGCTCCCGCTGCGCGCGCACCCGTTCGCCCACGGCGCGCGGCACGCGCTTCCCGGCGGACGCCTCACGATGTTCGACAGCTTCCACTGCAGCCGCTACAACACGAACACCGGACGGCTGACGCGCGACATGTTCCGCGCGGTCTTCCGCGACGCGACCGCGCACCTCGGGCGAGCGCCGGCGAGCTCATGACCAGGGTCCCGCGCAGGCACGCCGGTGCGGTCGACGCCGAAGCGCCCGGTACGGCGTTCGACGCCTCCGAGCTGCTCGCGTCGCTGCCGCATCAGCCCGGCGTCTACCGGATGTTCGACGCCGAGGGCGGCGCGCTCTACGTCGGCAAGGCGCGCGACCTGAAGAAGCGCGTCGCGAGCTACTTCCAGAAGACCGGCCACGAGCCGCGCATCGCCGCGATGGTCGCGCAGGTCGCGCGCGTCGAGACGACGGTCGCGCGTTCCGAAGGCGAGGCACTGCTGCTCGAGAACAACCTGATCAAGGCGCTCGAGCCGCGCTACAACATCCTCTTCCGCGACGACAAGAGCTACCCGTACCTCTGCATCACGGGAGAGACCTATCCGCAGTTGCGGTTCCATCGCGGCGCGCTCGACCGGCGGAACCGCTACTTCGGGCCGTTCCCGGGCGCCGGCGCGGTGCGCGAGGGCATCGCGATGCTGCAGAAGGTGTTCATGCTCCGCACCTGCGAGCCGTCGGTGTTCGCGAACCGGTCGCGTCCCTGCATGCTCCACCAGATCCAGCGCTGCACGGCGCCCTGCGTGGGCTACGTCGGCGAGGCCGAGTACCGGGAGGACGTCCAGGCGGCCGTGCTCTTCCTCCAGGGCAAGTCGGACGAGGCCGGCGCCCGGTTGAAGGCGCAGATGGAGGAGGCCGCCGCGGCGCTCGCGTTCGAGCGCGCGGCGCGGCTGCGCGACAAGATCGCCCGTCTGTCGCAGCTCCAGTCCCGGCAGTTCGTCGAGAGCGCGACGGCCGGGGACGTCGACGTCGTGGCGGCGGTCGAGGAAGGCGGCATCGCCGCCGTCAACGTCGTGATGATCCGCGGAGGCCGGCACGTCGGCGACCGCACGTTCTTCCCGCGCCATGCCGAGTCGGGCACGCTCGCCGACGTCGTCCAGGCGTTCCTCGCGCAGCACTATCTCGAGCGACCGGTGCCGCCGACGATCGTCGCTCCCGGCGCAGAGGACCGCGAGGCGCTCGAGCAGGCGCTGGGCGAGCAGGCGGCGCGCACGGTCGAGATCGTCGCGAACCCGGGCGGCGAGCGCCGTGTCTGGCTGCAGATGGCCGGCGAGAACGCGACGCTGGCGATCCGGCAGCGCCTGGCGCAGAAGGCGACGGCGGAGGAACGTCTCGCGGCGCTCGTCGAGGCGCTCGGGCTTCCGGGCAGCGCGCAGCGCATCGAGTGCTTCGACGTATCGCACACGATGGGCGAGGCGGCGGTGGCGTCGTGCGTGATCTTCGACCGGCTCGCGATGCAGTCCGGCGAGTACCGGAAGTTCAACGTGACCCCGGCGGCCGGCGGCGACGACTACGCTGCGATGCGCGAGGCGCTCACCCGCCGCTGCGCGCGGATCGTCGCCGGCGAGTTCCCCGCGCCCGACCTCCTCGTGATCGACGGCGGACGGGGGCAGGTCGCGGTGGCGGCCGAGGTGCTCGCCGAGCAGGGGTTGCACGGCGTGCCGATCGTCGGCATCGCGAAGGGACCCGAGCGCAAGCCCGGACTCGAGGAGATCGTCTTTCCCGGGCGCGCGGACGCGCTGACGCTGCCGCACGACCATCCCGGCCTGCACCTGCTGCAGCAGATCAGGGACGAAGCGCATCGCTTCGCGATCCAGGGCCACCGCGCGCGGCGCGGCAAGGCGCGCACGACCTCGACGTTGCAGGAAATCGCCGGCATCGGCGCCGCGAAACGCAAGGCGCTGCTCACGCATTTCGGCGGCGTCAAGGGCGTGCAGGCCGCGAGCGTCGAGGATCTCGCGCGCGTGCCCGGCATCAGCCGCACGCTGGCGCAGCGCATCTACGCCGAGCTGCACTGACCGTTCGAGCCGCGCGCTTCGGCGAGTTGCCGCTTCAGCCGGAACTCCATCCGGTCGGGCGCGAGCGCTTCGGCCCGCGCGTAATGCCCCGCACTCTCGCCGTAGCGGCCCAGCCGGAACGCGCACAGGCCCGCGGCGGCGTGCGCGTTCGCGCCGAAGATCGACGCGTCGTACGCCCTCGGCATGCACAGCGACCCGGCGTCGACGCGCGCGAGCGCGGAAAAGAGCGGAAGCGCCGCGGCCGGATCGCCCGCTTCGAGGCGCTCCCGCGCGTCGAGCCACGCCAGCGCGTGGTCTTCGGGGAAGCGCTCCCGCGCCTCGTCGAGGACCGCGCGTGCGTCGCGCTTCCGGTCGAGCAGGAACGACGCGAGGTGCAGGAACGGCAGCGCGTCGCTCGCCTCCGAGGGTGCGTGCGACGGGCGCGACCGCAGCGATCCGATCGCCCGCCGCCACGCGGCCTCGGCACCGGCTTCGTCGCCCATGCCGAGCAGCGTGAGCCCGAGGTGATCGCGGCTGTACACGTGGTCCGGCTCGGCGGCGAGCCGGACCTCGAGGAGCGGCCGGTTGCGGCGGTGCTTGGCGGACAGGTCGCCGTCGTAGCCCAGGTGGTCGAGCGCCGCCGCGCTGCGGGCCACGTGCGCGCCCTCGCGCGCGCAGGCTTCGTGGATCGCGGGAAGGATCGACTCGTGGATGACGCCGCGGAAGCGCAGGTCGCCGCGGTTGCGGAACAGCCGGTGCTCGCGGTAGCGCGTGAATCCGGTCTGCGGACGGAAGAGCACGGTGCACGCGACGACGCGCGGGTCCGTCAACAGCGGCTCGAGCCCGGCGCGGTCCCACGCGGCCAGGCGTTCGTCGGCGTCGATGTAGAGGATCCAGTCGCCGCTCGCGGCGTCCAGCGCGGCGTTGCGCGCGGCGGCGAAGTCGTCGGTCCAGCGGTGCTCGATCAGGCGGGCGCCGTGCTCGCGCGCGATCCCGCGCGTCCGGTCGACCGAGCCCGTGTCGGCGACGACGATCTCGTCGACGCGTCCGGCGAGCGACGCGAGGCAGCCCGCGAGGAATCGCTCCTCGTCGCGGACGATGAGTGCGGCGGTGACTCGGGAGCCGATGGGTCGGCGGGGCGATGCTCGCGCGGGCGGGGCGCCCGCGCGCGGGTCAGTCCTGGTCGCGGTCCTTGCGGTCGCGGCGGCGGCGCAGCATGAAGGCCCCCGCAGCCCCGACGGCACCGGCCGCGGCGAGGAGCCCCACGCCCGAATCGACCGGCACGGCCTGGACCTTCGTCATGTTGGTCGACTGCGCCTGCGCCACGCCGCCCAGGCTCTGCATCGAGTACGAGGCGACCACCGGCGCGGTGTAGATCGCGGCACCGAGAAGGATCTTGCGGAGCGATTCGCGCCGTTCGGGCGAATAACGCTGGAGCAGTTGCTCGACCTTCGGGTTGGATCCCATCGATTTGGCTTTCGTCGTGTCGTGAATCGGGGAGCGGCCTGCCCCTTCGGGCCCTGATCGCCTCGTGACGGGGGAAAGGATACACGGACCCGCGGACTCGCAGGAGAGCAGGACGCCTCTGGCGCTTCCGGGGGTGGCCGAGTGTTGCGCGATGACCACGCCACGGGGAGGATCGCCTCGCCGGCGGCAGGAGA
>CALDKM010000006.1:0-5767 GCA_937898875.1 uncultured Pseudomonadota bacterium
GCCCGCGATCATCGCGATGCGCCGATGCCCGAGGTCGACCAGGTGCCAGGTCAGCCGCTGCATCGCCTCGCGGTTGTCGAAGCCGATCGTGGCGATAGCGGCGTCCGGGTCGTACGTCCACGTGCAGACGACCGGGATGCCGCGCGCGCCGATCAGCGGCAGGACGCCGGGGTGGTGGCGCGCGCCGACCAGCACGACGCCGTCGACGCCGTGCTCGACCAGCGCCTGCACCGCGGCGAGCTCGCGGCCGTGGTCGTACTCGGTCGTCGCCAGCAGCAACCGATGGCCGTCGGCGTCGAGGCGCACCTGCAGCGCGTTCAGCGCGCGCGCGAAGATCGGGTTGTCGATCGTCGGCACCACCGCGCCGATCGAGTTCGAGCGCCGCTGCACCAGTGCCCGGCCGCGCCGGTCGGGCACGTAGCCCAGGCTCGCCGCCGCAGTGCGCACCCGCTCGGCGAGCCTGGGGTCGACGCGCGCGTGTCCGGCGAGGGCGCGCGACACGGTCGAGATCGAGACGCCGGCCGCCGCCGCGACGTCCACGATGGTCGGCGCACGGGTGCCTGACGGCGGCGAATTGTGGAAACGTTTGCTCAAATCGGAAACCTCAGCGGGCGCGGGCCGCCTTTACTCGTTCATCGCTCGTGCTGCACTGCGGAATATCCATCGATGAATCAATTAGTTCGGCTTATACCCCTTGACAGGCTCCGAGTATAGCCCTAGAGTCCGCGCCCAGAAAACGTTTTCTCTCCGAACGACATCGGCCGCGCGACAGCCCCCCAGACGGGCGCGCGCAGGAGGCAGCGTGGGGCGTCGAAGCACGCAGATCGGCATCGCGACCGTCGTGGCGGCCCTCGCCCTGTGGACGCTCGCGACCGTCGTGATGCAGTGGGTCAGCCCGGCGCGCTTCCCCACGCCCGGCGACGTCTGGGGCGCGCTCAAGCAGATCACCGTCCAAGGCTACGCCGACGCGAAGCTCTGGCGGCACGTGCTGCAGAGCTCGGCGCTGGTGCTGATGGGCTTCGCCACCGCGTGCTCGATCGGCGTGGCGCTGGGCCTCGTCATGGGCTGGAGCCGGCGGGCCGAGGCGCTGCTCAATCCCGTGTTCCTGCTGTTGCGGCCGATCCCGCCGCTCGCCTGGATCCCGCTCGCGATCGTCTGGCTCGGGCTGGGCAACGGCGCGAAGGTGCTGGTGATCTTCATGGCCGCGTTCGTGCCCGCCGTCATCAACGCGTACACCGGCGTGCGCGCGATGGAGCCGCAGATCGTGGAGGCATCGAGCATGCTCGGCGCGCGCGGTCCGCGCTTCGTGCGCGAGGTGCTGGTGCCGGCGGCGCTGCCGCACATCTTCACGGGGCTGCGCCTGTCGCTGCAGGCGTCGTGGACGACGCTGGTCGCCGCCGAACTGGTCGGCGCGCTCTACGGGCTGGGACAGGTGCTCAACAACGCCGCGCAGGACATCTACCCGGGCATGATCCTGGTCGGCATGGTCTTCGTGGGTCTGTGCGGGGGCCTGATGACCGCGGCGCTCGCGTGGTGCGAGCGCCGCGCCCTGCCCTGGCGGCACGCGTGATGCCCCGCGACTTCCGCACCGCGCTGCCGCGTCGCGAGTTCCTCTGGCTTTCGGCCGCGGGCTTCGCCGGCTTCTTCGGGCTGTGGGCGATGGTCGCGGCATCGGGCCTCGTGCCGGAGCGGTTCCTGCCGTCGCCCTGGGCGGTGCTCTCGCGCTTCCGGGAGCTCACCAGCTCGCCTTTCGTCGGCCACACGATCCAGCAGCACCTCGCCTCGTCGCTCGGCCGCTACGCGCTGGGCTTCGGCCTCGCGGCGGCCGTCGGCGTGCCGCTGGGCCTCGCGATGGGCTGGTACCGCTGGCTCGACGACGTGGTCACGCCGCTGTTCGAAGGCGTCCGCTTCATCGCGCCGATCGCGTGGGTGCCGTTCGCCGCGCTGTGGTTCGGCACCGGCATCGGCGGCCCGGTGCTGATCATCTTCATGGGCGCGTTCCCGCCGGCACTGATCAACGCCTACCGGGGGGCCAAGTTCGTCGAGCCGCGGCTCATCGAAGCCGGTCGCATGCTCGGCGCGTCGGGCGCGCGGATGATCGCGCAGGTGCTGCTGCCGGCGTCGGTGCCGTCGATCGTCGCCGGGCTGCGGATCTCGGCGGGGCTGGGCTGGCAGTCGCTGGTGGGCGCCGAGCTGATCGTCGCGTCGAGCGGCATCGGCTACCTGATGGTCAAGGGGCAGAGCAACATCAGCACGACGACCGTCATGTGCGGGATGGTCGCGATCGGCATCGTCGGCTACCTGATCGACGTCGCGCTGCGGCGCGTGGAAGCGCGCATCCAGGACGGCAGGGGGAGAAGCCCGCAATGAGCGACATCACGTTCACCGGCGTCACCCGCGTGTTCCAGCGCGACGGGCGCGAGTTCCCGACGCTGGCGGGCATCGACCTCACGGTCGCCGACCGCGAGTTCGTCGCCATCGTCGGGCCCTCGGGCTGCGGCAAGACCACCTGCATGCGCATGGCCGCCGGCCTCGAGTTCCCGACCGAGGGAACGGTCGCCGTCGGCGGACGCACGGTAAAGGCGCCGGGACCGGAGCGCGCCGTCGTGTTCCAGCAGTTCGCGCTGTTTCCGTGGAAGTCGGTGGCGGACAACATCGACTTCGGCCTCAAGTGCAAGGGCATGGCGCAGGACGAGCGGCGCGGGCACGTCGACCGGATCATCGGCGTGATGGGGCTGCAGGGTTACGAGAGCGCGTTCCCGCACCAGCTCTCCGGCGGCATGCAGCAGCGTGTCGCGATCGCCCGCGCGTACGTGCTCGACCCCGACGTGCTGCTGATGGACGAGCCGTTCGGCGCGCTCGACGCGCAGACGCGCACCGTCATGCAGGAGGAGCTCGTGCGCCTCGCGCGTCGCAACCCGCGGACGGTGCTCTTCATCACGCACGCGGTCGACGAGGCGGTCTACCTGGCCGACCGCGTCGTCGTGATGACGCGGCGCCCCGGCACGATCCGCGAGATCGTCGACGTCGCGAGCGTGCGCGGGGCCGAAGGCTGGGACCGGCTCGAGCGCATCGAAGACGTGATGGACCAGGATTCGTTCGTCCACCTGCGCACGCACATCTGGCGGCTGCTGCGCGAGCAGCAGGCGCCCAACGACCACTGACGACATCCGGGCCGGCCGGGCGCGGCGGCGCACGCCCGGTGCGGAACGCACGAAACCACCGCCGTCGATCGAGGAGGAATCCATGAACCAGTCGCTACGCAACACGCTTGCCGCCCTCGCCCTCGCCCTGCCGCTGGGGGCGGCGGCGCAGGCGCCGCAGACGATCAAGGTCAGCTACCAGCCGGCCCTCTACTGGGCGCTGCCGTTCCACATCGCGACCGAGAAGGGCTGGTGGGCCGAGCTCGGCCTCAAGCCCGAGTTCAGCACGTTCCCCGCCGGCGTGCCGCAGATCGCGGCGTCGGCGTCGAAGTCCTGGGACGTCGGCGGCACCGGCTCGATCCCGGCCGTGCTGGGCGCCGTCCGGTTCAACCTGCAGACGATCGGCCTCACCAACGACGAGTCGCAGGGCAACGCGCTGCTCGCTCGCGGCGACAAGGCCGCGGGCTTCCAGCAGAACCCGGCCTCGATGAAAGGCCAGACGATCCTGCTCACCGCGAACTCGACCGGCGACTACGCGGTGCAGGCGTGCCTCGCCAAGGCCGGTCTGAAGAAGAGCGACGTCACGCTGAAGAACATGGGCCAGGCCGAGATCATCTCGGCGCTCTCGTCGAACGCCACCGAGCTCGTCGGCGTGTGGGCGCCCAACATCTACACGCTGGAGGAGAAGTCGGGCGCGAAGATGCTGTGCAACGGCAAGGACGGCGGCGTCATGGTCCCGGGGGCGCTGATCGTGCGCTCCGACTACGCGAAGGAGAATCCGCAGAACGTCGCGAAGTTCCTCGCGATCTACCTCCGTGCGTGGAAGTGGGCGAACGCCAACCGCAAGGACGCGATCGCGATGATGAAGAAGTTCTACGAGCAGGGCGGCGTGCAGATCTCCGACGCCGCGATGGCGCGCGAGTTCGACACCCGGCCGACGTTCGACCTCGCCGGGCAGCTGAAGGCGATGAACCGCGCCGGCGGCGCCTCGGAGATGGACGGCTGGTTCGCGAAGATCGCCGAGTTCATGAAGGGCGCCGGCTCGATCCAGGAAGCGCCGGCCTCGGCGAGCTACATCGTCGACGACTACATGAAGATGGTGGCGGCCGACCCGAAGCTCGCCGAGTTCGCCGGCCGCGACAAGTGAGGACGGAGGACGCAGCGTGACCACCACCTACGTCAAGAAGGCGGCGAAGACGCCGGAGTCCGAGACGGCGGCCGCGCAGGCGACCGTCGCCGAGATGCTGGCGGACATCCGCGCCCACGGCGAGGCGGCGGTCCGCCGGCACGCCGAGCGGCTCGACCGGTGGACCGGCGACATCGTCGTGCCGCCCTCCGAGATCGAGCGTCGCGCACGGGAGGTTCCCGATTCCGTCAAGCGCGACATCGAGTTCGCGACCGCCCAGGTGCGCGCGTTCGCCCTCGCGCAGCGCGACTCGATCCGCGAGTTCGCCGTCGAGCTCCACCCGGGCGTCACCGCCGGGCAGCGGCTGCTGCCGGTCAACGTCGCCGGCTGCTACGTGCCGACCGGACGCTACGCGCACATCGCTTCGGCGTACATGAGCATTGCGACCGCCAAGGCCGCGGGCGTGCCGACGGTGATCGCGTGCTCGACGCCGTACCGCGGCGAGGGCATCCACCCGTACGTGCTCTACGCCATGAAGGTCGCCGGCGCCGACGTCGTGATGACGCTGGGCGGCGTGCAGGCGATCGCGGCGATGGCCTACGGCCTGTTCACCGGCAAGCCGGCCGACATCATCGTCGGCCCGGGCAACAAATTCGTCGCCGAGGCCAAGCGGATGCTGTTCGGGCAGGTCGGGATCGACGTGTTCGCCGGGCCCTCCGAGGTGGCGGTGATCGCCGACGACTCGGCCGACCCGCTGCTCGTGGCTTCCGACCTCGTCGGCCAGGCCGAGCACGGGCACGAGTCGCCGGCGTGGCTGTTCACGACGTCGCGCGCGCTCGCCGACGCCGTGATGGCGCTGGTGCCGAAGCTCGTCGCCGAGCTGCCGCCGACCGCGCGCGACGCGGCCGGCGCCGCGTGGCGCGACTACGGCGAAGTCGTCGTCTGCGACACGCGCGAGGAGCTCGCGGCGGTGTCCGACCGCTACGCGAGCGAGCACCTGGAAGTGCACGCGCGCGACCTCGACTGGTGGCTTTCGCGCCTGACCTGCTACGGCTCGCTGTTCCTGGGCGAGGAGACGACCGTCGCGTTCGGCGACAAGGCGTCGGGCCCGAACCACATCCTGCCGACCAAGGGGGCCGCCCGCTACTCGGGCGGGCTGTCCGTGCACAAGTTCCTGAAGACGCTCACCTGGCAGCGAATGACCCGTGACGCCTCCCGCGAGATCGGGCAGGTCACCGCGCGCATCTCGAGGCTCGAAGGCATGGAGGGGCACGCGCGCACAGCCGACGACCGCCTGAGCAAGTACTTCCCGCGAGACACGTTCGACCGCGGCGAGGCGGTGAAGACCTGATGCAGCCGCGCGTAGCGAAGCTGTTCGACCTCGCCGGGCGCACCGCGCTGGTCACCGGCGGCAACTCCGGCATCGGCGAGGCGATGGCCACCGCGCTCGGCTGCGCGGGCGCGCGCGTGGTCCTGGTCGCGCGCCGCACCGTCGAGC
>CALDKM010000007.1:0-28465 GCA_937898875.1 uncultured Pseudomonadota bacterium
GGCCGTCGGCCGGGCCGTCACGGCGGATGCACCGGATCCCCGCTCGCGCGGGGGCGACCCTTCGCCTGCGCGAAGGATCACTTGAGGGCGACGATCCGGTCGTAGTCGGACTTGGTGAACCCCATCGACTCCGGCGTGGAGTTCTTCAGCACGGCGTCGACGAAGCTCTGGCGATTCACCTGCACGATCTGCAGCCCCTTCGACTTGAACACGTCGACGAGCTCGCCCTCGCGCTTCTTGATCTGCGCCGTCGCGCGTGCGGCAGCCTCGCGCGTGACCTCGGTGAAGATCGCCTTCTCGGCGTCGGTGAGCTTGTTCCAGACGTGCGGCGCGACCTGCGTGGTCAGCCCGTCGACGATGTGCGAGGTCATCATGATCGCCTTCTGCACCTCGTAGAACTTCTTCGCCTCGATCGTCGTGAGCGGGTTCTCCTGCGCCTCGACCGTCCCGTTCTGCAGCGCGAGGTAGACCTCGGCGAACGCGATCGGCGTCGGGTTCGCGCCGCAGGCCTTGGGCGTCGCCATGTAGGCGGGCACGTCGGGCACGCGGATCTTGAGGCCCTTCATGCCGGCGCAGTCGGTGAACGGCCGGTTCGACGTCGTCTGGCGGGCGCCGTAGTAGGTGTACGCGAGGATCTGGATGCCGGTCTTCTTGCGGAACTCGTCGACCATCTCGCCGAACACCGCGCTCTTCGAGTACGCGAGCAGGTGGTCGGCGTCGCGGAAGATGAACGGGTAGTAGGCGATGCCCAGGCGCGGGTAGCTGCGCGCGGCGAACGACGGCCCGCTGATGATCATGTCGACGGTGCCGAGCGCCATCCCCTGGTTGATGTCGGTCTCCTTGCCGAGCGACGACGCGGGGAACACCTCGATGTCGAACTTGCCGTTGGTGCGCTTCTTGATCTCGGCGGCCGCCCACACCGACTCGGTGTGGTACGGCTCGGAGGTTTCGTACACGTGGGCCCACTTGAGCTTCTGCTGGGCCGACGCGGGGCCGCCCGCGGCGAGCGCGGCGGTCGCGAGCAGGGCGAACGCGATTCGGGACGTGAGACGCATGATTCCTCCTCCTGGATTCGGCGCCGGACGATGCTTGCGTCCGGAATTGCCGTGGCTAGAACCGTCGCGCCGCGGACCTCCTCCGCGACACGTCGAACCCTTCAGGCGCAGACCACCTGCACCTTGGTGCTTCTGTTCTTGTCCGCCGCGGCCGAGAATGCGGCGACGGCGTCCGCGAGATGATACTGCCCCGACAGAAGCGGCCGGACGTCGACGCGGCGCGCCGACAGGTAGTCGACCGCCCAGTCGAACTCGATGCCCCAGCGGAACGCTCCGCGGAGGTCGATCTCCTTCGCCATCACCTCGTTCACGACGAAGGGCAGCGGCTCGTGCGGCAGCGTGCCCACCTGGACGACCGCGCCACCGCGCTTGACCGCCGCGACGCAGGCTTTGAGCGCCGAGAAGTTGCCGGACACCTCGTAGCAGACGTCGAAGTGCGGCGCGGCGAGCTTCTCGCCGTCGCGGTCCGCGCGCAGCGCGACGTCGGCGCCGACGAGCGCGGCCTGCTCCAGCGGCCGGTCCAGCACGTCGCTCACGGTGACCTCGCGCGCGCCGGCGAGCCTCGCCGCCATCACCGTCAGGCAGCCGATCGTGCCGGCGCCGGTGACGAGCACCGACTTGCCCAGCAGGTCCCCGCCGCGGTTCACGGCATGCAGCGCGACCGCGAGCGGCTCGGCGAACGCGAGCTCGCCGAGCGATACGTCGCCGGCGACCGGATAGCACTGCCGCTCGCCCATGACGAACAGCTCGCGGAACATGCCCTGCACGTGCGGGAACAGGCTCGCGCTGCCGAGGAAGCGCATGGCCGAGCAGAGCTGCTCGCGTCCCTGCCGGCAGCCCTCGCAGCGTCCGCAGGCGTGCGACGGCGAAACCGCGACCCGGTCGCCCTTCTTCACGCGCGTCACGCCCGGCCCCACGGACTCGACCGTGGCGGACGCCTCGTGGCCGGGAATCAGCGGCTCGCGCACGACGAAGCTGCCGTTGCGGCCCTCGAAGTAGTAATGGAGGTCCGAGCCGCAGATGCCGCCGGCGCCCAGGCGCAGCAGCACCTCGCCCGCTCCCGGCGCCGGAGCGCTCATCGGTTCGACGCGAAGATCCTCCTTCGCGTGGATGCGGCAGGCGAGCATCGTCGTGGCCTCGTTTCCGGACGGTACGCTACTGGAGCGTGTCCCAGCCCTTGGAAAACCGCTTGTACGCCTGGTTCAGGTGCCGCTGCATCGCTGCGCGCGCGCCGGCCGGATCGCGGCCCGTGATCGCCTTCAGCACCGACCGGTGCTCGGACATCGCGGCGGTCCACAGCTCCGGAGAATCGTAATGGTGCTCCAGTTGCTGGTAGAGCGGTCCCACCCGCTCGTCCCACAGCATCTTGACGACGTGGACGAGCGCGCCGTTGCCGGTCGCTTCGGCGATGCGCATATGGAAGAGCCGGTCGCCGTTGAGCGGCTGCTTCCCTTCGCGCCGCTCGCGCTCCATCTCGTCGAGCGCGGACTCGATCGCCGTCACCTGCACCTTCCTCGCCGACTTGGCCGCGAGCGCCGCGCACTCGCTCTCGATGACGTAGCGCGCGCGCAGCAGCTCGAACGGCCCGGCGGTCGCCTCGTTCGCCGCGGGCACGTCGCCCGCGCCGCCCGGCGCGAGCACGTAGATGCCCGACCCGATCCGCACCTCGACGAGTCCCTCGACCTCGAGCGCGATCAGCGCCTCGCGCACCGACGGCCGCGACACGCCGAGCTGCTTCGCGAGGTCCCGCTCGGGAGGGAGCCTCGATCCCGCGGAAAACTCGCCCGACCTGATCAGCCCGCGGATCTGGTCCGCGATCTGGCGATAGAGGCGGCGGGGCTCGATGCTGTGGAAGGGCATGGGGGACCGCGCGGCGACGCCGGGCGCGCCGGGGCGATGCCACAGCCTAATGCGGGCGGCCGGAGTGGTCAACTGGTCGGACCAGTTGACGGATCGATCGCGGCATGCTTGTATACTAGTGTAAAAGCTGCGTGCCCCCCTGCCAACCCGCGACCGACCCCGACAGGTTTCGATGGACACCCCCCCCGCCGCACGAACGGAGTTGCCGGAAACGAGGCTGCCCCCGGGCAGGCGGGGTGCTGCGGGCATGGCCTACACGTGGCTCAAGCGCGAGATCCTGGCGGGACGGATGCGCCCGGGCCAGACCCTTTCCGAAAACGAGATCGCCAGCCGGATGGCGGTGAGCCGTACCCCGGTCCGCGAGGCGATCATCCGGCTTGAGAGTGAGGGCTTACTGAACGTCCGGCCCCAGGTGGGCACGGTCGTCGCCCCGATCGACGTCGAGCAGGTCGCCGACGGCCAGTTCCTGCGGGAGGCGATCGAGTGCAGGAGCGCGCGGCTCGCCGCCGGACGGGTCCGCCCGGCCGACGCCCGCGACCTGAAGACCCTGCTGCGCGATCAGGCCCGAGCCGTCGCCCGCAACGATCAGGCCGGATTCATCGCGCTCGACGACCGGATGCACCAGCACATCGTCGCGATGGCGGGCCGGCCCAACGTCTGGCGCGCGGTCGAGGACGTCAAGGCGCAGCTCGACCGCGTCCGCGTGCTGTCGCTCGAGGACCCGACCTGGCTCGCCGCGATCCTCGCGCAGCACGAGGCGATCGTCCGCCACGTGCTGGAAGGCGACGGCGACGCCGCGGCGAGGGCGATGGAAGCGCACCTCAGGACCGTGTTCGCGTCGATCGACGCGATCGCCGTCGAGCGTCCCGAATATTTCCGCGGAGACCCGGTCGCGAGCCGGTCCGGCACTCCGCCCGAACCACCCCACCCGAAACCGGCCAGGAGGCAACCATGAAGTCCGTCAAGCAAGTCCTGTCGTTCGCCGCGGCGGTCGCGTTCGCCGCGGTCGCGCTGCCCGCCGCCGCTCAGACCGTGCTGAACGTCAACACCGCGCTCACGACCGACGACCCGATGTACGCCGGCCTCGAGCGCATGAAGGCCAACGTCGAGAAGCGCAGCGCGGGCAAGCTGCAGATCCGCATCTTCCCGGGATCGCAGCTCGGCAAGGACGAGGACGTCCTGGAGCAGGCCCGTGCCGGCGCGAACGTCGCGGTGCTCGTCGACGGCGGCCGGCTCGCGCCGTTCGTCAAGGAGTTCGGCATCCTGGGCGCACCCTACCTCGTCGACAACTTCGACCAGGTGCTGCGCCTGCAGCAGAACGCGCTCTTCAAGGGATGGGTCGAGAAGCTTCGCACCGCCGCGAACCTCCAGGTGCTTTCCTTCGACTGGTTCCAGGGCCACCGCCACATGCTGACCAACGTGCCGGTCAAGGTCCCGGCGGACCTCAAGGGCGTCCGGGTGCGCACGCCCGGCGCGCCGGTGTGGCTCGAGACGGTGCGCGCGATGGGCGCGACGCCGACCGGCATGCCGTGGTCGGAGGTGTACTCGGCGCTGCAGACCAAGGTGATCGACGGGGCCGAGGCGCAGCACCCGGCGGTCTACGGCGCGCGGCTCTACGAGGTGGTCAAGATCATCACGAAGACCGAGCACATCTACCTGATCACCGGCATCGTCACGAGCCGCGCGTGGTTCGACAAGCTGCCGGCCGACCAGCAGGCGATCCTCGCCGAGGAGTCGTTCGCGGCGGGCAAGTGGGCCTCCGAGGCGACGATCGCATCGCTCGCCGACTACGAGAAGAAGCTGCGCGAGAAGGGCGTCACGATCGTCGAGATCGACAAGGCGCCGTTCAAGGCCGCGACCGCCGGCGTCTACCAGACGCTGGGCTACGCGGACCTGCGCAAGGACGTCGACAAGGCGCTCGGCAAGTAAGGCGGCAACGGCGCGGCCGGCGGCTGCCGGCCGCGCGCGCATCCTCGAGGGGGAATCAGCGATGCACGGATTCATCGCCGGGTTGCGTCGTGCCGAGGACGTCACGGCACGCGCCTGCCTCGCCGGCTGCGCGGCGCTCGTCTTCGTCGCCGCGGTCTCGCGCGCGCTCGGTTCGCCGATCATCTGGGCGATCGACGTCGCGATGCTGCTGTTCATCTGGTGCGCGTTCCTGGGCGCCGACGCGGCGCTTCGCGCGAGGCAGCACATCATCATCGACATCGTCGTGCGGATGTTTCCGCAGCGCGTGCAGCGGGCTCTGCTCATCGTCCACTGGACCGTGATCATCGCGTTCCTGCTGACGCTCGTCGTGCTCGGCGCCGAGCTCACGATGCTCAACGTCGAGCGCCCGATGGGCGACACCGAGATCTCCTACGCCTACGTGACCGCCGCGGTGCCGATCGGCTCGCTGATGATGGCGTTCACCGCGATGCGGCAGCTCGTCGAGTTCGTCCGCAATCCGAAGCTGGCGTTCGGCGCCGGGGAGAGCCCGCTGTGACGATCCTCCTCTCGATCCTGTTCCTCGCGCTGATGTTCCTCGGCATGCCGGTCGCGTTCGCGGTCGGCGTGTCGAGCCTCGTGTTCTATCTCGTGTCGGACACGATCCCCGCGCAGATCGGCGTGCAGCGCATCGCGACCGCGACGCAGTCGTTCCCGCTGCTCGCGGTGCCGCTGTTCGTGCTCGCCGGCAACCTGATGAACTCGTCGGGCATCACCGACCGGATCATCTCGCTCGCCCGCGCGCTGACCGGCTGGATCACCGGCGGGCTCGCGCAGGTCGCCATCGTCGTGTCGGCGCTGATGGGCGGCGTCTCGGGCTCCGCGGTCGCCGACGCCGCGATGGAGGCGCGCATCCTCGGGCCCGCGATGCTGCGGCAGGGCTTCTCGCGCGGATTCTCGTCGGCGGTGATCTCGGTAGGGTCGCTCATCACCGCGACGATTCCGCCGTCGATCGGGCTGATCCTCTACGGCTTCCTCGGCAACGTGTCGATCGGCAAGCTGTTCCTCGGAGGCGTGGTCCCCGGTCTCCTGATGACGTTCGTGCTGATGGGAACGACCTGGCGCATCGCGAAGAAGCGCGGCTACCGTGCGGACATCGCGGCGTTCCCCGGCTGGCGCGAAGTGGCGCGCGAGGCGAACCGCAGCAAGTGGGCGCTGCTGTTCCCGGTCTTCCTCGTAATCGGCATCCGCTTCGGCGTCTTCACGCCTTCCGAGGTCGGCGCGTTCGCGGTCGCCTACGCGATCGCGGTGGGCGTGTTCGCCTACCGCGAGCTCGACTGGAAGCGCGTCAACGACGCGCTGCGCCACAGCGTGCACGACCTCGGCATGATCATGCTGATCATCATGCTCTCGGCGATGATCGGCTACGTGATCGCGCTCGAGCGCGTCCCGCAGAACGCCGCCGAGTGGATCGTGGGCGTCACCCAGGACCGGCACGTGCTCCTCTCGATGCTGGTCGTGTTCATCCTCCTGCTCGGGATGTTCCTCGAGAGCACGGTGATCGTGCTGCTGCTGACGCCGATCCTCGTGCCGATCGTCGTCAAGGCGGGCATCGATCCGGTGCATTTCGGTCTGGTCATGATGACAGCGACGACGCTGGGCAGCATGACGCCGCCGGTCGGCGTCGCGATGTACACGGTGTGCGGGCTGCTCGACACGCCGATGGACGAGTACACGCGCGAGGCGCTGCCGCTGATCCTCGCGGTCGTCGCGCTGATCTTCCTGATGGCGTTCGTGCCCCAGATCGTGATGTTCCTGCCCGACCACCTGATGTGACCGCAGGCCGGGCGCGCGCAGCCCGGCAAGTGGTCAAGTGGTATTACCAGTGACCGGCGCCGGGGCGTACAATTCCCGCGGCGCCGGCCGGCCGCCTCTTCTCGTTCGCCGACCGACTCCCATGCCCGCCACCACGATCGCCCGCATCCGCGCCACGCCGGTCACCGTACCGCTCGAGGCCCCGCTCCGGCACAGCAACGGCGCCCACTGGGGCCGCTTCGTCCGCACGATCGTCGAGGTCGAGACGAACGACGGCTACCTGGGCCTGGGAGAAATGGGCGGCGGCGGCGAGGACGCGACCCGCGCGTTCGCCGGCCTCGAGTCCTACCTCGCCGGCCACGACGTGTTCGCGCTCGAAGCGCTGCGCCTCAAGATCTGCAATCCGACCGCGAGCCTGTACAACAACCGGACGCAGCTGCACGCCGCGATCGAGTTCGCGTGCCTCGACATCATCGGCAGGAAGCTCGGCGTCCCCGTGCACGCGCTCCTGGGCGGGAAGCTCCGCGACCGCGTCGCGTTCGCGAGCTACCTTTTCTTCCGCTACGCCGATCCCGCCACCGGGCGCGGAGAAGTGCGCACGGTCGAGCAACTCGTCGCCCACGCGCGCGAGCTCAAGGCGAAACACGGCTTCGCCTCGCACAAGCTGAAGGGCGGCGTCTTCCCGCCCGCCCACGAGCTCGCCTGCTACCGGGCGGTCGCCGCGGCGCTGCCGGGCGAGGGGATGCGCTACGACCCGAACGGTGCGCTGTCGTTCGACGACGCCGTGCACTTCGGCCAGGCGATCGAGGACCTGCGCAACGACTATTACGAGGACCCGGTCTTCGGCATCGCGCCGATGCGCGCGCTGCGCGACTTCGTCCGGATTCCCCTCGCGACGAACACCGTCGTCGTCAACTTCGAGCAGCTCGCGGCCAACGCCGCGACGCGCGCGATCGACGTGGTGCTGCTCGACACGACGTTCTGGGGCGGCATCCGTCCATGCATCAAGGCCGCGGCCGTCTGCGAGACGCTCGGGACGCAGGTCGCAGTGCACAGCTCCGGCGAGCTGGGCATCCAGCTCGCGACGATGCTGCACCTGGGGGCCGTGCTCCCGAACCTGGGCTACGCGGCCGACGCGCACTATCACCATCTGATCGACGACGTGATCGAGGGCGGACCGATGCGCTACGAGGGTGGAGCGATCCGCGTCCCCGACGGCCCGGGGCTGGGCGTGACCCTCGACCGCGAGAAGCTCGCGCGCTACCGCGAACTGTATCGCGAACTCGGCGGCTATCCTTACGACCGCGACCCGGGCCGGCCGGGCTGGTTCGCGCACGTCCCCAACCGCGACTGGGCGGATCCGGCGGACGCGCGCGTCCCGGCGCTCGGACGCTGAACGCGGGACTTCCCGCAAGACGACGGAGCGACACGACATGACAGGACGACTCGCCGGCAAGACGGCGTTCATCACCGCCGCCGGCCAGGGCATCGGGCGCGCCAGCGCGATCGCGATGGCGCGCGAGGGCGCGACGGTGATCGCGACCGACGTGAACGCCAAGCTCCTTGCCACGCTCGACGGCACGCCGGCCATCACGACGCAGGTGCTGGACGTGCTCGACGACGCGGCGGTCGCGCGGACGATCGCCGCGCTGCCGCCGCTCGACGTGATGTTCAACTGCGCGGGCTACGTGCACCACGGCAGCATCCTCGACTGCACGCCGAAGGACTGGGACTTCAGCTTCAACCTGAACGCCCGCGCGATGTACGTCGCGATCCGGGCCGCCGTCCCGGCAATGCTAGAGAAGCACCAGGCGACCGGCTCGTGGGCGAGCATCATCAACATGGCGAGCATCGCCGGATCCATCAAGGGACTGCCGAACCGGTTCGTCTACGGCGCATCGAAGGCCGCGGTCGTCGGCCTCACGAAGGCGGTCGCCGCCGACTTCGTCCAGAAGGGCATCCGCTGCAACGCGATCGCGCCGGGCACCGTCGACACGCCGTCGCTCGCCGACCGCATCAACGCGTTCCCCGACCCGGTCGAGGCTCGCAGGATGTTCGTCGCCCGCCAGCCGATGGGGCGCCTCGCGAAGGCCGAGGAGATCGCGCCGATCGTGGTCTTCCTCGCATCCGACGAAAGCGCGTTCGCCACCGGCAACGTCTATTCGGTCGACGGCGGCATGACGATCTAGCGCCCCGTCTACAATGGCCGATTCTTCCTCCAAGGAGCATCCATGAAGCTCGTACGCTACGGTCCCGCCGGCAAGGAAAAGCCCGGTCTCATCGACGCCGAAGGCAAGCTGCGCGACCTGTCCCGCAAGGTGAAGGACATCGACGCCTCGACGCTGTCGGACGACGCGCTCGCGAAGCTGCGCAAGCTCGACGCGAAGCGGCTTCCGCTGGTGAAGGGCCGGCCGCGACTCGGCGCCTGCGTCGCCGGCAGCGGCAAGTTCGTCGCGATCGGACTGAACTACATCGACCACGCGAAGGAGACCGGCTCGCCGATCCCCGAGCACCCGATCGTGTTCTTCAAGACGACGAACTGCATCCAGGGACCGAACGACGCGATCATGCAGCCGAAGGGCTCGACGCAGCTCGACTACGAGATCGAGCTCGGCATCGTGATCGGCAAGCGCGCGCGCAACGTCGACGAGAAGAACGCGCTGAAGCACGTCGCGGGCTACTGCCTGATGAACGACGTGTCCGAGCGCTACTTCCAGCTCAAGGTCGGCGGCGGCCAGTGGAGCAAGGGCAAGGGCTGCGACACGTTCGGACCGATCGGACCCTGGCTCGTCACGCGCGACGAGATCAGGGACCCGCAGAACCTCGGCATGTGGCTCGACGTGAACGGCGTGCGCCGGCAGACCGGCAACACGAGCACGATGATCTTCGGGGTCGCGAAGCTCGTCGCCGACACGTCGCAGTACATGACGCTCGAGCCGGGCGACCTGATCACGACCGGCACGCCGCCCGGCGTGGCGCTCGGGATGAAGCCGCCGCAGTGGCTGCAGGTCGGCGACGTCGTCGAGCTCGGCATCGACGGGCTCGGCACGCAGAAACAGAAGGTCGTCGCGTACAAGGCGCGCCGCTAGATCGCGCCGTCGGCGCACGCTGCGTTGGAGCGGCGGTCTTCGACCGCCGCTCAACTTTCGCGCAAGCCCCTTCGGCGCGGCGTCGGCGGAAGCTCGGCCGGCGGCGTCCTCGGTGCGCCGGCGACGATCCCTCGGGTGAGCGCGTTGCGTATACTCGCGGGATTCTCGCTCCGGACCGCCGCGATGTCCCTGCTCCCCCCCCTCGACGACGCCGCGTTGTCGCCGGACGCCCGGGCGGTGTTCGCCGACATCCGCGCGACGCGCGGCACCGACTACGTCAACGACTTCTGGCGCGTCCTCGCGAACGACCCGCCGACGCTCGCGCGCACCTGGGCGGCAGTCAAGGAGGTGATGGCGCCCGGCGCGCTCGACCCGCTCGTCAAGGAGCTCGTCTACGTCGCCGTGTCGGTCACGAACAACTGCGAGTACTGCATCCACACGCACACGGCGTCCGCGCGCGCGAAGGGCATGACCGACGCGCAGTTCCGCGAGCTGATGGCCGTCGTCGCGCTGGCGAACCAGACGAACCGGCTCGCGAACGGCTACCGGATCGACGTCGACGAGCGCTATCGCGCGCCGCTCGCGTAGGTCGACGATGACTCCCGACTCGCCGGCGCGCGACCCCGTCCGCACCGATCCCCTGTTCCCCGAGGTGGAGCCGCACGCATCGGGCCGGCTGTCGGTCGACGCGCGACATACGCTCTACTGGGAGGAGTGCGGGAACCCGGAAGGGCAGCCGATCGTGTTCCTGCACGGCGGACCGGGCGGCGGCTGCCTGCCTTACCACCGCCGCTTCTTCGACCCCGCGTACTGGCGCGTCGTGCTCGTCGACCAGCGCGGCGCCGGCCGCTCGACGCCGACCGCCGAGATCGCCGACAACACGACCTGGCACCTGGTCGCGGACCTCGAGCGCCTGCGCTCGCAACGCGGCATCGAGCGATGGTCGCTGTTCGGCGGCTCGTGGGGATCGACGCTCGCGCTCGCCTATGCCGAGTCGTTTCCCGAGCGATGCACCGGCCTCGTCCTGCGCGGCATCTTCCTCGCGTCGGCCCGCGAGATCGAGTGGTTCATGACCGGCATGCGCAACGTGTTCCCGGAGGCGTGGGACCGCTTCGCGTCGTTCCTGCCCGCGGACGAGCGCGGCGACCTGCTCGGCAACTACCATCGCCGCCTCGTCGATCCCGACCCGACCGTGAACGGTCCCGCCGCCGCCGCGTGGGATGCGTACGAGAGCGACTGCGTGACGCTCCTGCCCCGCGCCGAAGGCCCGGCGGCGCTCGACAGCGACGCCATCGCGCTCGCGATCGCGCGCATCGAGGCGCACTACTTCGTGCACCAGGGATTCCTCGCGGAAGGCGAGCTCCTCGGCAACGTGCACCGGATCGAGCACCTCCCCTGCACCATCGTCCAGGGGCGCTACGACGTCGTGTGCCCGCCGGTCACCGCGCACGCGCTCGCCCGCGCCTGGCCGTCCGCCGAGCTCGTCGTCGTGCCCGACGCCGGCCACTCGGCGCGCGAGCCCGGCATCTCGCGCGAGCTCGTCGCCGCCGTCGAGCGCCTGAAGCGCCGGCTCTCGGCCGCCTGACCGAGCGATCCGCCATGTCCGCGCGCGCGCTCTCCGAAGCGTCCGGCGCGAACGCCGCGTGGCTCGCGCGGAGCCTCGCATCGGTCTGGCATCCCTGCACGCAGATGAAGTCGCACGAGACGCTTCCTCTCGTGCCGATCGCGCGGGCGCAGGGCGTATGGCTCGAGGACTTCGAGGGGCGCCGCATCCTCGACGCGGTGTCGTCGTGGTGGGTCAACCTGTTCGGCCACGGCGAGCCGCGCATCCGCGCGGCGATCGAGGCGCAGCTCGGCCTCCTCGAGCACGCGATGCTCGCGGGCTTCACGCACCGGCCAGCGGTCGAACTCGCCGAAAGGCTCGGCGAGATCTCGCCGGGACGGCTCGGGCATGCGTTCTACGCGTCCGACGGCGCTTCGGCGACCGAGATCGCGCTCAAGATGAGCTTCCACGCGTGGCGAAACGCCGGCCGGCCGGCCAAGCGGCGCTTCGTGAGCCTCGCCGGGAGCTACCACGGCGAGACGCTGGGCGCCCTCTCGGTGACCGACGTCGCGATCTTCCGCGACACCTACGACGCGCTGCTGCTCTCGAACGCGACCGTGCCGACGCCGGACGCGCGGCTCGCGCGCGCCGGGCGAACGCCCGCGGACGTCGCGCGGGAGGCGGCCGGCGCGCTCGAAGCGTTCCTGGACGCGAACCACGAGAGCGTCGCGGCGCTGATCGTCGAGCCGCTCGTGCAGGGCGCGTCCGGCATGGTGACCTACGACGCGTCGTACCTCGAGCTCGCGCGCGCGCTCTGCACGCGCTACGGCGTCCACCTGATCGCCGACGAGATCATGACCGGGTTCGGGCGCACCGGCACGATGTTCGCGTGCGAGCAGGCGGGCATCGCGCCAGACCTGATGCTGCTGTCGAAGGGCATCACCGGCGGCTTCCTGCCGCTCGCCTGCGTGCTCGCGTCCGACGCGATCTACGACGCCTTCTACGACGACGACACGTCGCGCGGCTTCCTGCACTCGCACTCGTACACGGGCAACCCGCTGGCGTGCAGCGCGGCGCTCGCGGTGCTCGACATCTTCCGCGACGACGACGTGATCGCGACGAACCGCGCGCGCACGGTACGCCGGGACGCGATCGCCGCGCCCCTGGCGGCCCACCCGAAGGTGCGGAACTTCCGCCGTTGCGGCATGATCGTTGCTTTCGAGGTCGCGTGCGGCCGCGCCGACTTCGCGCGCTGGTGCTTCGCCGAGGGCATCGCGCGCGGGATCCTGCTGCGGCCGATCGGAGGCACCGTGTACCTGATGCCGCCCTACGTCATCGCCGACGACGAGTTCGCGCTGCTGGTCGACCGCACGCGCGAGATCCTGGACCGCGCGTGATCCGGCTCCTGCGCGCCGTCGCGCTCGCCGTCGCACTTGCGCCGGTCGCCGCGTCGGCGGTGCTGCCCCGCGAGATCGCGCGCGCGTTCCTCGACCAGGGCGTTCCGCTCGACCACGTCGGGATCGTCGTCCAGGAAACCGGGCCGCGCACGAAGCCGCTGTTCACGCTGCAGCCGGACAAGGCGATGAACCCGGCGTCGGTCATGAAGCTCGTCACGACGTTCGCGGCGCTCGAGCTCCTCGGACGCGACTTCCGCTGGCGCACCGAGGCCTATCTCGGCGGGACGCTGGCCGACGGGACGCTCGACGGCGACCTGATTCTGAAGGGCGGCGGCGATCCCAAGATCACCGTCGAGCAGTGGGCGTCGTTCGTCGCGACCCTGCGCGAGCGCGGCCTGGCGACCGTGAACGGCGACCTCGTCCTCGACCGCAGCGCGTTCCGGCTGCCGCCGCACGACCCGGCCGCGTTCGACGGCGAGCCGCTCAAGCCCTACAACGTCGGCCCCGACGCGCTGCTCGTGAACTTCAAGGCGGTGCGCTTCCGCTTCCTGCCCGCCGCCGACGGCAGCACGATCGACGTGGCAGCCGACCCGCCGCTGCCGCAGGTCGCGGTCGGCGCACTGCCGACCCCGGTCGACGGACCCTGCGGCGACTGGCGGACGACGGTCGCGGCGGCATTCGTGTCGCAGCCGCGCGCGGCGGCGGTCGCGTTCCCGGGGCGCTTCCCGCGCGACTGCGGCGAGCGCGACTGGAACGTCGCGCTGCTCGACGTCCCGAACTACGTGCACGGCATGTTCCGCGCCGCCTTCTCCGCCGCGGGCGGATCGTTCGACGGCGCGGTGCGCGAGGGCCGCGCTCCGCCGGGTACGGCGCCGTTCGCTGCGCTCGAGTCGCTGCCGCTCTACGAGGTCGTGCGAGACATCAACAAGCTCTCGAACAACGTGATGGCGCGCCAGGTCTTCCTGACGCTGGGCACGGTATCGTCGCCGCCGCCGGCGACGATCGAGAAGGCTCGCGACGCGGTTCGGGCATGGCTCGCCTCGCGCAAGCTCGCGCTGCCCGGGCTCGTCGTCGAGAACGGATCGGGGCTTTCGCGCAACGAGCGGCTGTCGGCGAGCGGTCTCGCGCGGCTGCTCGCCGCGGCGGACCTGAGCAAGGTGCGCGAGGAGTTCGCGAGCTCGCTCGCGGTCGCCGCGATCGACGGCACGGTCCAGCGGCGCTTCCAGAACGGCAACGTCGCGGGCCAGGCCCTGCTCAAGACCGGTTCGCTCGAGGGCGTCCGCGCGCTCGCCGGCTACGTGATCGACGCGACCGGGCGCCGCTGGATCGTCGCGGTGATCGTGAACCACCCGAACGCGGGGCGCGCGCTCCCGGCACTGGACCGCCTCGTCCAGTGGACCTACCGGAGCGCGGCGACCTACTCCGCGCGGGACACGCTCCACTGACGCCGCCGACCGTGGGCCTCCTCGACACGCTCGCCGAGGCGAAGATCGCCGCCGCCATCGAGGCAGGCGAGTTCGCGAACCTCCCCGGTGCGGGCAAGCCGCTCGACCTCGACGAGGATCCGCTCGTGCCGGAGGATCTGCGCGTCGCGTGGCGCATCCTGAAGAATTCGGGGTTCGTGCCGCCGGAGGTCGCCGAGCGCCGGGAGCGCGTCGCGCTCTCGCGCCTGATCGCGACGATCCGGGACGAGGGCGAGCGCCGCCGCGCGGCGGCACGCCTCGCGCTCCTGGAGGCCCGCCTGGAAGCCGCCGGCGCCGGGGCGGGCCTGCCCGACGCGTACCGCGGAGCGCTCCTCGACAAGCTCGGCCGCTGTGCGGCCCGCCTCTAACGGCGCTACGGGCACGACCGGCGAACCACGAAGGGCCCCGCGCGCCGCGCTCCCCGCGGAGGAGGCGCGGAGCGGCGCGGCAAGCGGACGACCGGCCTCAGACCGGCAGCGGCTGGCTGTCCTTGAAGGCGAGGTAGCCGCGCACGACGCGGTAGATCACCCAGATGGACGTCGCAGCCAGGATCAGGATTCCGAGCAGGATGCCGAGCCCGAGGATCCAGAACGTGAGGATGCCGATCACGAGCGCGATCACGTCCCACAGGAGCGACCACCAGAAGGTCGCGATCAGCCAGTCGAAGTGCGACGCGACCCAGGTGCCCCGCGCCTCGCCGCGCTTCACGTACGCGATGATCACGCCGACGATGCCCGCGATCACGACCAGCGGCGCGAAGGTCACGAGCCCGGACGACACCACGCCGCTGATCGCGGCGAGCGCGAAGAGCGCGTAGACGACCAGCGCGGCGGTGATCGGGGGCTGCCCGGCGGGAGCGGCGGGCGGGGGATAGTCGGCCATCGGGGTTCTCCGTCGTGTGGCGCGGCCTTGCGTGCGGCCGCGGAAACCAACATGGGGCCCGCGGGCAGGAGCGTCAACGGCATGCGGACGAACGGCGCCCCGACGGCGCGAGCGCCGCCTCAGGTCGACGGATACCGGCGGCCGTCCTTGTGCGCGGCGTACACGCCGTTCTCGTCCTCGCACCACATGAGGTCGTCGTCCGGATAGTGCGCGTTGTCGCCCTCGATCCGGTTCCCGACTTCGAGGTAGCGAGCCGGACGCTCGCTGCGGTTCAGCAGGTGGTGCGCGTCCCGGCGTCCCGCAGGGTAGCCCGCGCACATGCCGGCCCGAAGCACCTGCTCGCCCGCGTCGGTCACCAGCACGACCTCTCCTTCGAGCACCCACACGAACTCGTCTTCGAGCGTGTGCCAGTGGCGCAGCGCCGACTGGCCGCCGGGCGGGAGCGTGACGAGGTTCACGCCGAAGCGCGTGAGGCCCAGCGCGTCGCCCAGCTTCCGCTTCGCGCGGTCGCCCATCCGCGAGCGGAACGGTTCGGGGTAGGTCGAGCCGCGCCGTTCCGGCAGGCTCGAAGGATCGAGGGCAGGCGCCAGAAGCTTGTCCATGCGCAAAGTATGGCGCATCGGCGCCCCGCGGGGACTGGCTATAATGGGCCATGCGGCGGCAGCGGGGAGGGCGTCCGGACGCCGCATCGATCCACCCAAGGAGCCTGCCATGACTTTCGAACGCACCCGTGACAACCTCGTCGACGACTTCTCGGCGGTGCTGGCCGAGGCCGAGGACCTGCTCAAGAAGGCCTCGAACGAGACCGGCGACCGCGCGCGCGACCTCCGCTCGCAGGTCGAGTCCAAGCTCCTCTCGGCAAAGCTCCGGCTGCAGGAGTTCCAGGGCGACGCGCTCGACCGCGCCAAGTCCGCCGCGCGCACGACCGACGACTACGTCCACGACAATCCCTGGCCGGTGATCGGCGCGGCAGCAGCGATCGGCTTCCTCGCCGGCCTGCTGATGAACCGCCGCTGACCCCTCCCCGATGGACGACGCCGGCGCCGAGGAGCGGACCGCGGGGCTCAAGCCTTCGGTCATGCGCCTGGTCGCAGGCGGGGTGGGCTTGCTTCGTGCCCGCCTCGAGCTCGCCAGCGTCGAGCTGGCCGAGGAGCGGGAGCGGGTGATAGCGCTGCTCGTCCTCGCGGTCGCGGGCGCGGTGCTCGCGACGTTCGCGGTCGCCGCGATCTCGCTTCTCGTCGTCGCGTACTTCTGGGACACGCACCGTTACCTGGCGATCGCCGCGATTGGGGCGGTCTACGCGGTGCTGGCCGCACTCGCGTTCGCCCGTGCCTCGTCGATCGTGCGCCGCGCGCCGTCCCCGTTCTCCGCAACGATCGCCGAGTTCGAGAAGGACCGCTCGGCGCTCTCGAGCGTGCCTCCGCCCGCGCCGTGAGCGTCGCGTCCGACCTCGCCGAGAAGCGCGCGCGGCTCGTCGCCGCCACGGACCTCGAGCGGATGAAGCTCCGGCTCGCGTGGCACGACGTCCGCGTCTCGATAGCGCCCGCCCCGGACGCCGACCGGCGCAGCCGGGTGCGGCCCTACGTGCTTCGCGCGATCGGCTTCGCGCTCCCCGTCGTCGGCTATCGCCGCATGGGCCGCGCGCTGCGGACCGCGGCCGCGGCGCTGGCGATCTGGCGCGCCGCGACCGCGTGGCGCAGCTTCCGCGGCCGCTGAGGAAAGAGCACCGTGGGCCTGCGCCTGTGCGGCTTGACGGTCGTCCGCAACGAGGAGGACATCGTCGAGGCGTCGATCCGGCACAATCTCGGCGTCCTCGATGCGCTGACGGTCGTCGACCACGGGTCCGACGACGCGACGGCGTCGATCGTCGAGGGACTGCGCGCCGAAGGACTGCCCATCGACCTCGTTCGCGAGGAGGCGATCGAGTACCGGCAATCCGACGTCACGACCGCGCACGCCCGGAGGATCCTCGCCGCCGGCGCCGATCTCTGTTGCCCGCTCGACGCCGACGAGTTCCTTCGCGTGCCCTCGCGCGCCGACCTCGAACGCGCCGCCGGGCAGGCCGGCCCGAGCCGGCACCTGGCCGTTCCGCGGTACACCTGCTGCCCCGAGTTCGGCGCCGGCGACATCGTTGCCCGCTTGCGTCGCGGCCGTCGCCTGGCGGACGAGCGCCACGGCCGCTTCAAGGTGATCGCCGGCCGTGCCCTGCTCGAGCAGCCGCAGGCGACGATGGGCGACGGCACGCTGGCGGTACCGCCCGGCAGCGGCCAGCCGTCGTCCCACGCGCTCGTGAGCGCGGAGCTCGCCTGCGTGGCGCACGTTCCGATCCGCAGCGCCGGGCAGTACACGTCCAAGTTTGCCGTCGGCTACCTCTCGCGGCTGCTCGCCGGCGTGCCGGAAGGCGAGATCGGCCTCCGGTGGAAGCGCGAATACGCGGCGATCCTGTCGGGCGCGAAGCCGACCGTCGACGACCTCGAGGCGCTCGTCGCGAACTACGGCGCGCTCGATGCCGACGGCACCGATCCAACGTCCGTCCGGTGGATCGACGATCCGTTCCTCGACGAGGGTCTCGTGCTGCGTCACACGCCCGCGACGCCGGTCAATCCGCTGGCGCGCATCCTCGGGTTCGGCGAGCGGGTCGCGGCCGAGATCGCGAGGACGACCGGCGGATTGTGATTGCCGCGAGCGGCCGCGGCGCCGGTGCCGCTCGCGCTGTCGGCCATCGAGCGGATGGCGCGCCGGCTCCTCGCGGCGAGAGGCCGGCCGTGAAGCTGTGGTCGGTGTCGATGGTCCGCAACGAGGCGGACATCGTCGAGCCCTGGGTCCGGCACAACCTCGCCGTGCTCGACGGCATGGCGATCATCGACCACGGCTCGATCGACCGCACGCTCGACATCCTGCGCAGGCTCGCCGGCGAGCGGCTGCCGCTCGTGCTCATCGACGGCAAGGCTCCCGGTTACCTGCAGGAGCAGATGACCACCGCCCTGGCCCGCCAGGTCTTCGCGCAGACCGGCGCCGACTTCGTCGTCCCGCTCGACGCCGACGAGTTCCTGAAGACGCCGTCCCGCGACGCGATGCGCCGCGCCCTCGCCGCCATCCCCTCCGGCATGCACGGGCTGCTGCACTGGCTCACCTACGTGCCCGACTTCTCGCGGCCGGCCGGCGACATCCTCGCGCTGCTCCGCGGCGCGAGGCGGCCCGCCGCCGAACGGCAGGTCTTCTACAAGGCGGTGGTCACCCGTCACCTGCTCGACACGCCCGCGGCAGCGCTGGGTCACGGAAACCACTGCGTCGCGGCGTCGCTCCACGGCAGGCTGGAGGACGCGCCGCCGCACGCGCGCGTGCGTGCCGGGCACGCCGCGATCGCGCACGTGCCGATCCGCAGTGCCGACCAGCTCGTCGCCAAGGTCGCGATCAAGAAGCTCGCGCGCCTCGCGGCCGGCACCGACTGGCAGCCGGATGCGGCATCGCAGGCGGCGTACGCGTCGATCGTCGCCGGACGCGAGCTCGACGCGGCGATGCTGACCGAGCACGCCGTCAACTGGTCGATCCCGCGCCCATGGTGGGCGCGGCCGGCCGACGTGCCGCTGGTCGACGACCCCTTCCTCGCGCCGGTCGAACTGAGATACACGCCGGGAGCGGCCGCGGCGCCGGTGCCGCTCGCGCTGTCGGCCATCGAGCGGATGGCGCGCCGGCTCCTCGCGGCGAGAGGCCGGCCGTGAAGCTGTGGTCGGTGTCGATGGTCCGCAACGAGGCGGACATCGTCGAGCCCTGGGTCCGGCACAACCTCGCCGTGCTCGACGGCATGGCGATCATCGACCACGGCTCGATCGACCGCACGCTCGACATCCTGCGCAGGCTCGCCGGCGAGCGGCTGCCGCTCGTGCTCATCGACGGCAAGGCTCCCGGTTACCTGCAGGAGCAGATGACCACCGCCCTGGCCCGCCAGGTCTTCGCGCAGACCGGCGCCGACTTCGTCGTCCCGCTCGACGCCGACGAGTTCCTGAAGACGCCGTCCCGCGACGCGATGCGCCGCGCCCTCGCCGCCATCCCCTCCGGCATGCACGGGCTGCTGCACTGGCTCACCTACGTGCCCGACTTCTCGCGGCCGGCCGGCGACATCCTCGCGCTGCTCCGCGGCGCGAAGCGACTCGCCGAGGAGCGCCACCCCTACCACAAGGCCATCGTCGGACGGCATCTCGTCGCCGACCCGAATGCGATGCTCGCCAACGGCAACCACTTCGTCGCGCGCGAGCATCACGGCAGCTCCGAGGATGCGCCGCGGCACGCGCGCGTGCGCGCCGGGCACGCGGCGATCGCGCACGTTCCGGTCCGCAGCGCCGACCAGTTCTGCACGAAGGTCGTGACCAAGAAGCTGGGCCGGATCGCGGCCCGCGCCGACTGGAAGCCGGACGCGGCCTCGCAGGCGGCGTACGATTCGATCGTTGCCGGACGGCCACTCGACGCGGCCACGCTGACCGAATACGCGGTCAACTGGTCGGTCCGCAGGACGCTGTGGGAGCCGGCGTCGAAGGCGGCGCTCGTGGAGGATCCGTTTCTCGCGTCGATCGAATTGCGTTTCACGCCGGGCACGGCGGCAGCGCCGCTGCCGATCGCGCTCGCCGCCGTCGAGCGCATGGTCCGTCGACTCGTCGCAGCCGCTCCCGGCCGGAGGACCGCATGATCCTGTGGGGCGTCGCGATGGTGCGCAACGAGGAGGACATCGTCGAGGCGTTCGTGCGCCACAACCTCACGCTCCTCGACGGACTCGTCGTGATCGACCACGGATCGTCGGACAGTACCCCCGGGATCCTGAAAGCGCTGTGCAAGGAGCGCATGCCGCTGGTCGTGATGAAGAACGAGGCGGTCGGCTACATGCAGCAGGCAGTCATGACGCAGGGGGTGCGCGAGACGTTCGCGAGAACCCGCGCCGACTTCGTCTTCCCGCTCGACGCCGACGAGTTCGTGAAGGCCGCCTCGCGCGCCGAGCTCGAGCGCGCGCTCGCCGAGATCCCGCCTGCCTGGCACGGACTCCTGTCCTGGCCCACGTACGTACCCGACCTGCGCCATCCCGCACCCGACGTCGTCGCTGCGCTGCGTGGCGCACGTCGCTCCGTCACGGACCAGCACCGCCTGCTGAAGACGGTCGTCGCCCGCAGTTTCCTTCAGGCGCAGGACGAAGTGCTCGCAGGCGGCAACCACCGTGTTCAAAGCCACCCCGACGCCAGGGGCCGCGGGGCGCCGGCGCATGCGCTCATCGACGACCGCCGGGCCGCGCTCGCGCACGTCCCGATCCGCAGCGTCGAGCAGTTCATCGCGAAGGTCGCGGTCATCAAGCTCGGCGTCATTGCGGCGAAGAACGACTTCAGGCCCGGTTCCGCAGCGCAGGTCGCGTACGAGTGGGTTCGCTCCGGATTGCCGGTCGACGTCGATGGCGTCGAGCACGCAGCGCTCAACTGGTCGATAGCGCGCGAATCGTGGCGCGAGCTCGACGCCGTGAGGCTGGTCGACGACCCGTTCCTCGCTCCGATCGCGCTCGGTTACACGCCGCCGGCCGCGGCCGATTCACGGGCTCTCGTTCTCGAGGCCGTGGAAAGGATCGTCCGGCGCCTCGTCGCCGCGCGCGCAGCGGCGCCTGCCGCAACGGGGGCACGGCAGTGAAGCTCTGGGGCGTCTCGATGGTGCGCAACGAGGAGGACATCGTCGAGGCGTTCGTGCGCCACAACCTCACGATCCTCGACGGGATGCTGATCGTCGACCACAACTCCACCGACCGCACGCTGGCGATCCTGACCGCGCTGCGCGCCGAGCGACTGCCGCTCGTCGTCAAGCGCCACGAAGCGCCCGGCTACCTGCAGGCCGAGATCACGACCAGCGCCGCGCGCGAGGTGTTCGCGAGGACGCCGGCGGACTTCGTCTTTCCGCTCGACGCCGACGAATTCCTCAAGGTCGGACGCCGCGCGGAGCTCGAGCGGTACCTGAAGTCCCTGCCGCCGGACACGCATCCGGTGTTCGACTGGCCGACCTATGCTCCGCCGTTCGACGGCGACGGCCGCGACGTCGTTGCCTGCGCCCGCGCCGCCCGCCGGCTGACCGGACGCTCGCGCGGGACAGGCAAGGTCGCGGTCGCCCGCAGCTTCGCTGCGAACCCCGGCGCCTACATCGGCCAGGGCAATCACGAGGTCTACGTCGGGAACAAGCCGCAGACGGCGCGCCGCCTGCCGATGGTCGGCGCGCCGGCCGCCTTCTGCGTCGCGCACCTTCCCGCCCGGAGCGCGGTGCAGCACGCGAGGAAGTTCGGCGTCCGGCGGCTCGCACGCATTGCCGGCGGCCGGGATTACCCGACCGACTCGAACTTCTACCAGGCCTTCGCCCAGCTTCGCGCAGGCCGGACACCGACGCCGGACGACATGCTGCGGCCGTACGTCGACGGCTTCTTCGTGCTGAAGGATGCTCAGCCGCCGACGTCGGCCCCGGCGGTCGACGATCCGTTCATCGCCGACATCGTCCTGCGATACACGCCGCCGCCCGCCGACGATGCGCTGCCCACGGTACTGGCGGCGGTCGAGGGCCTGACGCGGCGGCTCGCCGCCTATCGGAAGGGCGCAAAGCGTGCTTGAGACGGCGAGGGAAGCGCGAGTTCCAATCCCGTCCGCGCCGCGGCGCGTCGAGGTTCGCGCCGCGCGTCACGCCCGTCGCGGCCGGCCGGCGACGTTCTCCCGTACGCACGCGTCGCTCGGCACTCGCGCCCACGCCATGGAAAGGGCGTCGCGATGAGGCTCTGGGGCGTCTCGATGGTGCGGAACGAGGAAGACATCGTCGAGGCCTTCGTGCGCCACAACCTCACCCGGCTCGACGGCCTCGTCGTCGTCGACCACGGCTCGACTGACCGGACGCTGGAGATCCTGGACGCACTGCGCACCGAGCAGCTGCCGATCGTCGTGCTGAAGAGCGAGACCGTCGGCTACCTGCAGGCGGAGATCACGACGCAGGCTTCGCGCGACGCGTTCGCTCGCGCGGACGCCGACGCCGTGTTCCCGATCGACGCGGACGAGTTCCTGCGGATTCCTTCGCGTCCCGTGCTCGAGCGCGCCCTCGCCGCGCTGCCGCCCGGGCACTACGGCCAGATCGCCTGGCCGACGTTCGTCCCCCCGCTCGACGGAACGCCGCGCGGCATCCTCGAGACGCTTCGCGTTTCGCGCCGCGCGGCCGCGAAACGAGCTTCGGGGGGACACGCGCCCCACCCCAAGTCCCGGAAGGTCGTGCTCACGCGACGCTTCGCGCAGGAGCCTGCCGCCATGCTCGTGATGGGCAACCACTACGTGATCCTCGACCGGGGCCCGCGCGCGACGGGCGTGCCTCACGTTCTCCTGCCCGCGAGCGTCGTCGAGCTGTGCCACGTGCCGGTGCGCAGCGTCGCGCAGTTCGTCGTCAAGATCGCGACGCAGCACCTGGCGCGCGTGGCGGCACACCGCCATTTCCAGCCCGGTTCGGTCCGCCAAAGGGCCATCGACGCGCTCAAGCGCGGCGAGCCGATGACGACCGAGCACCTGTTCGGCGCGCACGCCGTCGCGCCGGGGTCTCCCGACGTCGCCCTCGCGAGCGCCCCGACCGTCGACAACGGCGACGAACCGCCGTTCCTCGCGGACATCGCGCTCCGCTACACGCCGGCGGGGCGCGACGATCCCCTGCCCGTCGTCACGGCCGCGGTGGAGCGGCTCGTTCGCCGAATTCGCCGGGGACGCGACGGGGGCCAGCCGGCTCCACCGGGGCCCGCCATCGCGGTCGCAGGCAGGCCCTAGATCGACAGCTCGCGCAGCAGCGCGTCGACGCGCGCGCTCACCGCCGCGTCCATGGCGATCGGGCGGCCCCATTCGCGAGCGGTCTCGCCCGGCCACTTGTTCGTCGCGTCGATGCCCATCTTGCCGCCCAGTCCCGAGACCGGCGAGGCGAAGTCCAGGTAGTCGATCGGCGTCGACTCGACGATCAGCGTGTCGCGCGCGGGATCCACGCGCGTCGTGAGCGCCCAGACGACCTCCTTCCAGTCGCGGATGTCGACGTCGTCGTCGGTGACGACGATGAACTTCGTGTACATGAACTGGCGCAGGAAGCTCCAGACGCCGAACATCACGCGCTTCGCGTGGCCCGGGTACTGCTTCTTCATCGACACGACGGCGAGGCGGTAGCTGCAGCCCTCCGGCGGCAGGTGGAAGTCGGCGATCTCGGGGAACTGCCGCTGCAGCAGCGGAACGAACACCTCGTTCAGCGCGACGCCGAGCATCGCCGGCTCGTCGGGGGGCTTGCCCGTGTAGGTCGAGTGGTAGATCGGGTCGCGGCGCATCGTCACCCGCTCGATCGTGAGCACCGGGAAGCGCTCGACCTCGTTGTAGTAGCCGGTGTGGTCGCCGAACGGGCCTTCGGGAGCGGTCGCGTAGCCGGACGGGTCGCCCGCGTCGGGCGTCAGGTGGCCTTCGAGCACGATCTCCGCGGACGCGGGCACCTGCAGGTCGTGCGTGATGCAGCGGACGATCTCGGTGCGCCCGCCGCGCAGCAGCCCGGCGAACTGGTACTCGGAGAGCGTGTCCGGTACCGGCGTGACCGCGCCGAGGATCGTGGCCGGATCGGCGCCCAGCGCCACCGCGACCGGGAACGGCGTGCCCGGATGAGCGCGCGCGTGATCGCGCGCGTCGAGCGCGCCTCCGCGGTGCGCGAGCCAGCGCACGATCACCTTGTCGCGCGCGATCACCTGCTGCCGGTAGATGCCCAGGTTCTGGCGCTTCTTGTGCGGCCCGCGCGTGACGGTGAGTCCCCAGGTGATCAGCGGCGCGGCGTCGCCCGGCCAGCAGGTCTGCACCGGCAGGCGCGCGAGGTCGACGTCGGAACCTTCCCACACGACGTCCTGGCAAGGCGCGGAGCTCCGCTCCTTCGGCGCCATGTCGAGCACCTTCATGAACACCGGGCGCGTGTTCTGCCACGCGTCCATCAGGCCCTTCGGCGGCTCGGGCTCCTTGAGGAACGCGAGCAGGCGCCCGACCTCGCGCAGGCTCTCGCGCCAGTTCGCCGGGTCCGCGCCCATCGCGCGCGCGACGCGCCCAGGCGTGCCGAAGAGGTTCCCGAGGACGGGAATCGCCGCACCGGAAGGCGCGCGGAACGTTCCCTTCGGCCGCTCGAACAGGATCGCGGGGCCGCCCTTGCGGAGCACGCGATCGCAGAACGCCGTCATCTCCAGCTTCGGATCCACCTCCGCGCGCACGCGCACGAGCTCGCCGTCGCGCTCGAGCTGGCCGATGAAGTCGCGCAGGTCCCTGTAAGCCATCGCACCCTCCGTTCCGATGCGCGATTCTAGGGCCTGTCAGCGCCTTCGGGGCACTCGCGCCCGGTAGCGCCAACAGGCCCTGGTCCCCCGGGATAGAATGCGGCGATGCACGATGCCGCCGGTCGCACCGCCTCGTTCCTGCGCGCCCGGCGCGCGGTGTTCGCGATCCTGCTCGCGGGCTACGTGCTGTCGTTCTTCCACCGGACGGCGCCGGCCGCGATCGCGGCCGAACTGCAGCGCGCGTTCGACATCCCGGCGGCCGTGCTCGGAACGCTGGCCGCGACGTATTTCTACGTCTACACGCTGCTTCAGATACCGGTCGGCGTGCTCGCCGACACCGTCGGCCCGCGGCGACTGCTCGTCGGCGGGTCGCTCGTCGCGGGCATCGGCTCGCTCGCCTTCGCGCTCGCCCCCTCGTGGGAGATCGCCGCCGTCGGCCGGACGCTGGTCGGCGTCGGCGTGTCGGTCGCGTTCATCGCGATTCTCAAGATCAACGCGACCTGGTTCGAGGCGCGCCGCTTCGCCACGCTGAACGGCGTGACGATGTTCGCGGGCAACCTGGGCGCGGTCGTCGCCGGCGCGCCGCTCGCGTGGATCGTCACGCAGGCGTCCTGGCGCGCGGTGTTCGTCGCGCTGGGCGCACTGTCGCTCGTGCTCGCGCTCGCGACCTGGTGGCGCGTGCGCGACCGCCCGGAGATGCTGGGCTACGCGCCGGTCGCGCCGCCGCCCGCACCGGGCGCGAAGCTCGACTGGCGCGCGGCGCTCGCGTCGGTGCTCGCGAACCCCGCGACCTGGCCCGCGTTCGTCGTCAACGTCGGCATCGGGGGCTGCTACCTCGCGTTCGCGGGACTCTGGGCGGTCCCGTGGCTCGAGCACGCGTACGGCTACCCGCGCGTCGTCGCCGCGCAGCACGCGAGCCTGCTCCTTCTGGGCGTCGCAATCGGCGCGGTCGCGATCGGGGTCGTCTCGGACCGGCTGGGCAACCGCCGCGGCGTGATGCGCTTCTGCACGTTCGCGTTCGCGCTCTCGTGGCTGCCGTGGCTGCTTCACGCCGCGTGGCCGCTGCCCGCCACGCTCGCCTGGTTCTTCGCGATGGGGCTCCTGATCCCCGGATTCACGCTGTCGTGGACGATCGCGAAGGAAGTGAACCGGCCCGAGCACTCGGGCATCGCGACCTCGGTGGTCAACACCGGGATCTTCCTCGGCACCGGCATCCTCCAGCCGCTCGTCGGATGGGCGATCGACCGGGGACGCGCGTCGGGCGACCTCGCGTCGGCGTGGACCACCGGCATCGCGATCCTGGCCGGCGCCGCGGCGCTCGGCGCGCTGGCGTCGCTCGCCGTGCGGGAGCGCCCGCGTTGAGTCGTTGGGCGCGCGCGCCGGGCTGGCGGGAAAGGTCGGGCAAGCCCGTCGGCGTCAGATCACCGGGTTCGACACGCCGTCCATCGGCACGATCGCGCCCGACACGTAGCTCGCGGCGTCCGAGGCGAGGAACACCGCGACGCGCGCGACCTCCTCGGGCGTCCCGAGCCGTCCGAGCGGGATGCGCTGCCTCATGCGTGCGAGCACCTCGTCGGCGGCGAGCCCGGTCATGCGCGCCTCGGCGGCGAGCCCCTCCTGCACGCGCCCGGTGAGCGTCGCGCCCGGGTTGATCGCGTTGACGCGAACGCCCTTCGGCGCGTAGGCGGCGGCGAGCCCCGCCGTCGCGAGCATCAGCGCGGCGTTGGCCGCCCCTCCGGGCAGATGCACGGGATTCGCGACCTTGCCGCCCTGCCCGACGATGTTCACGATCGCGCCGCGCCCGCGCGCGGCCATCGACTTGACGACGATGTCGATCGGATGGATGTAGCTGAAGAACTTCGCGTCCATCGCGTCGTGCCACGCCTTCGCGGTGAGCTCGTCGGGCGGATGGCGCTTCGCCGCGCCCGCCGAGTTGACGAGCACGTCGATCGGCCCGAGCGCGCGCTCGACCTCGGCGATCGCCCGTGCCGCCTCGTCGGCGCGCGTGAGGTCCGCGGCCACCGCGACCGGCCTGTGCGCCGTCGGCGGCATCGCGGCGAGCGCGGCGTCGAGGTTGGCACGCGAGCGCGAGATCATCGCAACGCGTGCGCCCTCGGCCGCGAACCCGTGCACGCAGGCGAGCCCGATGCCCTTGCTCGCGCCGGTCACGACCACTGTCCGATCCTTCAGTCCCAGGTCCATCGCTGCCTCCGGTTCAAAGCCACGCGTCGAGCGCCCGCCACGCGGCGACCTTCTCCTCGAGCGGCCGAGTGTACGCGGGACTCGTCGACGGCAGCGCGAGCGTCGCGTAGCCCGCCTCGCGCCAGCGCGGCGCCGCGCGCGCGGCCGTGTTGCCGTTGAACGCGACCACCACGACGCCGGGGGAAGCGCGCTGCACGCGCGAGACCTCGGCGTGCATGGCATTGCGGATCGCCTGGTCGCTCGACCCCTCGCGCTCGCACGCGACGATCGTGTCCCACAGCGCGATGCCGCGGGCGGCGAGGCGCGCGAGCCTCTCCTCGTAGGACATCGCGGTCAGCGGCTCGCCGAGGATCGTGCCCATCACCGGCCAGAAGTGGTTGCGCGGGTGCGCGTAGTACCGGCGCGCCGCGAGCGACGCGACGCCCGGAAAGCTGCCGAGCACCAGGATGCGCGCCTCGCGGGGCAGGACCGGCGGAAGGCCGCGCTCGCCCGCGCGCGCTACGCGAACCTGGGCCATGCGCGTGCGCGCACCGCGTAGTCGAGCGCGGTGCCCGCGAACACCGCGAAGCCGAGCCAGTGGTTGTGCAGGAACGCGCGGAAGCAGGCCTCGCGGTCGCGGCCGCGGATCAGCCACAGGTGGTAGCCGGCGCAGGCGAGTGCGGCGACCAGCCCGGCGTAGTACAGCGGCCCGAGCGCCATCAGCCGGCCGACCCACGCCATGCCCGCGAGGTAGCCCGCGTACGAGATCGCGACCGCCGCGACGTCGAAGCGGCCGAACGTGATCGCGGAGGTGCGCATGCCGATCCGGACGTCGTCGTCGCGGTCCACCATCGCGTACTCGGTGTCGTAGGCCATCACCCACAGCAGGTTGATCGCCAGCATCGGCCAGCCGGGCCACTCGACCTCGCCGCGAACGGACGCGAACGCCATCGGGATCCCGAACGAGAATGCGATGCCGAGGAACGCCTGCGGCAGCGCGAAGAAGCGCTTGAAGAACGGATAGGCGATCGAGATCGCGAGCGCCGCGACGGCGAGCACGATCGTCGCGCGGTTCGTGAACAGCACGAGCGCGAACGCGCAGAGCGCCAGTCCCGCGCCCACCGCGAGCGCTTCGCGCGGCGCGACCTCGCCGGTCACGAGCGGCCGCCGGCTCGTGCGCTTGACGTGCGCGTCGTAGCCCAGGTCCGCCCAGTCGTTGAACGCGCAGCCGGCCGAGCGCATCAGCAGCGTGCCGAGCGAGAAGATCAGCACGACCGACAGCGGCGGCGTACCGCGCGCAGCGATCCAGAGGGCCGTCAGCGTCGGCCACAGCAGGAGCAGCGTGCCGATCGGCTTGTCGAGGCGCACGAGGCGCTCCCACGCGTCGAGGCGCTGCGCGAGCGTGCGCGGCGCGGCCGGTTCGCGTTCGGCGCTCACCGGGCGGCCCTAGAACGAGAGCGGCATCTGCTTGCGCAGCTCGCGCGGCGCCGCCTCGTCGAGCATCGCCTGCGGCGTCGGGTAGCGCAGCCTCGCGCGAAGCTCGCGCTTCATCCGGTCGTTCGAGAGGCGCCGCGACTCGCTCATGAACGAGAGCAGCATCGGCGCGACGCGCGCCTCCGCCTCGTCCCAGCCGACGCGCGGAGGGCGCGGCAGCCGGTACGCGTCCGCGACCGCGTCGAACCACTGTCCCATCTTCAGCTCGGCGTCGTCCGTCGCGTGGTACGCGCGGTTCGGCCGGCCCCGGAAGAGCGCCGCGACCGCGACGCGCGCGAGGTCGTCGGCGTGGACGTGGTTCGTGTAGACGTCGTCCTCCGGAACGAGCACGGGCGTCTGCTGGCGGAGCCGCTCGAGCGGCAGCCGCGTCTCCGCGTAGATGCCGGGCGCGCGCACGATCGCGAGCGACACGCCGTTGCGCGCTGCCCACGCGCGCAGGCGGTC
>CALDKM010000008.1:0-5922 GCA_937898875.1 uncultured Pseudomonadota bacterium
CGTTCGACGGCGCGGCCACGACGCCGGATCCGGCCGCATTCTCCTCGGCGGCCGCGAGCGCCCACGCACGGCACCGCTGCGGCGCGGGGGCGCTGTCGTCGTCGGGGAACTGCGCGGCGGCCGACCGCGTGCGACCGCCCGGCAGCGTCCCGGTGCGCAGGAGCCCGCGGTCGATCGACGCGAGCATCGCGTCGCGCATCGCGAGCAGCCTTGCGCGGACCTCTCCCGGGCTCGCGATCGCCGCCTCGTTCGCGAGCGCGACGAACGCGAGCTTGCGGCCGCCCGCCGCACGGCAGGTGCGGATCAGCGCTTCGGCGGATGCCTCGTGGTCGTAGGGAACCCGGGGCGCCGGCCGGCCCGCCGGCGATTCGCCCGGTGCCAGGACGACGTCGTCGCCGAGCGCGAGGTAGAGGCGATCCGCGACGGGCGCCCCGTCGGCGCCGAAAGCCGCGAACCGCAACGCGCTGCCGTCGTGGGCGAGCGTGCGGTCGACGCGGAATCCGATGTCGGCGGCCGGATCGAATCCGACCGGGTGGCGGCCGTCGAGACGAATCGCGCGTCGCGCCGACGCGGCGGCGAGCGTGCGCGAGAACGTCGCGGAGTCGCAGCGCGCGAGGTCGACGCTCTCGAGCCCCGCGACGATCGCGCCGTCGGCGCCGCTCTCGCGGCCGACGCAGGCGGTGCCGCCGTAGAGCTCCACCGCAAGGCGGGAGACCGAGGGGATCTGCCCGGACGCCGCCAGCTCGTGCACGAACCGGCGCGCGGCGAGCCAGGGACCCGCGGTGTGGACGGACGAGGGGCCGGGTCCCGGACGCAGGACGGTGAACAGGCTCAGGTACGCCATGCCGGAACGCTCCCCCGGTGCGCGCGGCGTGGGCGCCGCGCTCGTTCTTGTCGAACGACGGAGTATGGGGGTGCCCCCGCGACGGGGTGCGGGCGGCCGAAGACCGGCGAGCGCCGGCCGCCGAACGGTCGGCTCAGGCCGACCGATGCGGCGGCCCGTCGTCGACCGGCGGAGAACCGTGCCACAGGCGCGCGATGCGTGCGCGGAAGGCGGCGTCGGCGCAGGCGCCGCAGGCGCGCGAACTGCCGACGAGCGCGCAGCCGGAGAGATCCGCCGTGCCGAGCCGCGTGATGGCGTCGCGCAGTGCGATGCGCTCCGCGTGCGCATCGGCATCGCGCAGCGTGACGACCGCCGAGATCCCTTCGCCGACGATCCGGCCGCCCCTGACGACGACGGCGCCGTAGGGCTGGTCGCCGCGACGGGCCGCCTCGTCGCGCAGCGCCAGCGCCCGCGACGCGGCTTCGACGATCGAGGGATCGATCGCGGTCTGCGCGGCGGCGGGCGCCGGACGCACCGCGGCCGGCGCGAAGGCGATGAACGCGAGCGCACGCCGGCGTGTGGTCGTTCGCGCGTTCACGTCTCCCCGTCCGGCAGGGCGGCGCGCGCGGCATGCCGGGGCGCGGCGGGCGGCTGGAAGCGCACGCGTTCGGAATACGAGAGCACGTCCGCCGGCCCCGAGGCGCGAATCGCGTGCTGCGTCCGCTGCCACCACGGCGCGTCGAGCAGGTCCGCGTGGTGGCGCAGGAACGCCGCGCGGTTGCGCGGATCCGTCAGCAGGAACGTCGCGAACTCCTCGGGGAACACGTCGCGCGGGCCGACGCGGTACCAGACGTCGCCCGACATCTCGTCGTGTCCGGGGGGCGGCGGCGGGATCCTGCGGAACGCGCAGTCGACCATGTACTCGATCTCGTCGTAGTCGTAGAACACGACGCGGCCGTAGCGCGTGACGCCGAAGTTCTTGAACAGGAGGTCGCCGGCGAAGATGTTGACGGCCGCGAGCTCGCGGATCGCGTTGCCGTACTCGGCGATCGCGTGGTCGCGCGTCGCGTCGTCCGCGTGCTCGAGCACGAGGTTGAGCGGGCGCATCCGGCGCTCGATGTACATGTGCCGGATCATCACCCAGTCGCCTTCGACCTCGACCTGCGACGGGGCGAGCGACTGCAGCTCCTCGACGAGCCCCGGCGCGAACCGCGAGCGCGGCAGCGTCACGTCCGAGTACTCGAGGATGTCCGTCATCCGCCCGGCGCGGTCGTGGTGCTTCACCAGCGCGTACTTCAGCTTGACGCGCGCCCGGTCGGTGTCTTTCGAGGCGGCGATCCTGTCCTTGATGATCTTGAACACGTACGGGTACGAGGGCAGCGTGAACACCGCCATCACGAGGCCGCGGATGCCCGGCGCGTTCTCGAAGCGGTCGGTCGAATGCCGCAGATGCTGCAGGAAGTCGCGGAAGAAGAGCGTCTTGCCGTGCTTCTGCAGGCCGACGATCGTATAGAGCTCCGCGGCGGTCTTGTCCGGCAGCATCGCGCGCAGGAACTCGATCGTCGCCGACGGCACCTCCATGTCGACGAGGAAGTACGCACGGTTCGCCGAGAACAGGAGCGCGAGCTCGACGGGGTCGGCGAGCAGCGCGTCGACGTACAGCGCGCCTCCGGGCGCGTGGCGGATCGCGACGGCGAACGGGTGGCTCTGCGCGCCGTTGACGACGCGCCCGACGATGTACGCCGCACGGTTGCGGAAGAACAGGCTCGACAGCACCTGTATCTGGAAGTTCGCCTCGAGGCGCAGCGGTCGAGGCAGGCGCGTCCGGAACGCGCGGAGCACGTTCGCGAAGTCGCGGCGGAAGTCGCCGAAGCGGCGCTCGAGGCGGAAGTCGAGGACGAGATCGATGACTGCGGCGCGCAGACCCCGCTCGCGCGGATAGTACGAGCGATAGGCGGGAAGGTCGGCGTCGAGGTACTCGGTCGCCACCGCGGGCCGCACGAACAGCGCGCGGTTGTGGAAATAGTTTCGGTGCAGGAGCTTGCACGAGACCGTGTTGAAGAAGGTCTCGGCGCACTCGGGCTGGCGGTGCTCGGCGAGCCTGGCGACGTAGTGCTGCTTGACGCGCGCCCACAGCGCTTCCGCGGCGCCGCCTTCGACGCCTTCGCCTCGGAACTCCCGCCGGATGCGCTCGGCGGTCTCGGCCACGCGCCGGTCGTAGAAGTCGATGCGGTCGCGGGCGACGTGCCCGATGGCGAGGAAGTGGGCCGCCTCGAAATGGCGCTTCGCCGCGCGCGCGCATTCGCGGAACAGCGCGTAGTGCTTGTCGAAGCCCTCGAGCACCGCCTGCGCGATGGCCGGGGCGACGTCGTCGCGGAGGGCGGCGGACGATTCCGCCGCGAGCGCACGATGGGGCACGCTCATGCCTCCCGGCCGGGCGGCGGCAGCACCGGCGCCGACCGCCGCGTGGCGGTCGGCGAGGGCGGGTTACGGAACGGATGCATCGGCGACGGCGGCGCGGTTGTAGCGGGGCATGATACCCCGGCGGAGGTCGGGACCCTGCTCCGGGGCTATGATCCGTGCATGGTCGCCCGATACGTCGCCGCCGCCGGCCTCGTCGTCCTCGCCGGGACGTCCGCAGCGCAGGTGTTCAAGTGCGTCGACGCCGAGGGGCGAACGACCTACCAGCAGTCGCCGTGCGCGAAGGGCGACAAGGGGGCGCGCGTCGAGCTCGCGCCCGACAACGGCAGGACGCAGGAGCCCGCGGCGCTGGAGGCGAAGTGGGCCGTGGCGCTGAAGGCGGGCCAGGTGGTCGCCGGGATGCCGAAGCGGCTCGTGCGCGATGCCTTCGGCGCGCCCACGGAAGTGCGCGCGGGCACGACGGCCGAGCGCGTGAGCGAGATCTGGATCTACCGCAATCCCGGCGGTGTCCGCCGGATCGGATTCCTCGACGGTCGCGTCGCGTGGGAGGGGGGCGACGATGCGTCGTCGACGCCGCCCGCCACCGAAGCAGGCGAAGGCGTCGCACGCGGCGGGGGGTAGCCTGCGAACCCGCACGATCGCAGTCGCCGCGGCGCGGCGGGCGCCGCGCGGTCAGTCGTCCAGCGACTTGACCGCCTCGTTGTACTCGGCGACGCCCGCGTTGATCTCGTCGACCGCGGCCTTCGCCTTTGCCGCCTGCGCGTCGATCGCCGCGTTTCGCTCGGACAGATACGCCTTCATGCAGTCGAGGTACGTGCGGAAGTCCGCCTGCCAGCGGCGCAGCTTCGGCTGGGGCGCGACCCGGCCGGGAAACTCGGGCTTCGCGCAGGTGTGCGAGGGGACGGGCGCGGCGGCAGGCGCGGCCGGTGCCTGCGCGCGCGCCGGCAGGAGCGGCGCGGTGGCGAGCAGGGCGGCGAGGACGGCGGCGGTGGGCTTCACGATGGAGGAGTTCCTCGAGCGACGGTGCGCGATTGTACCGCCATCGCCGCTACCGGCGGGACGAGAACAGCATGTCGAGTGCGGTCGCACCGAAGTCGATCGCCGCGACGATTGCATCCGCCGCATTCGCCGGACGCGCGTCCGCCGCGAGCGTGCGATTGAGCCTCTCGGCGGCGAGGATCCCCTCGGCGAGGGCTTCCGGGTCGATCCGGTTGCGGCGCGCCTCGGCGGCCGTGAGCGACTCGACGGTGCGCGAGAGGGCGTCCGGATCGAGCACCGCGATCGGCGCGCGGCAATAGCGGCAGGCGGTGTCGGCGGCGAGGTCGATCCCGGCGCCGCAGCCGCTGCAGCGTACGGTGCCGACGGCGCGCCTCAGGCGCTCGATCTCCGCGGGCGGGAGCGGCCGCACGAAGTTCTTCTCGAGCAGGAACTGCATGAACGGCGTGAATCGCCCGTGGCCGCGCTCGCATCGAAAATACGAGAACCGCGTCGAGCGCTGCAGGTCGCGCGTGAGCACGAGCGTGGTGGAGCAACGCGGGCACGGAAGACGCGAGGGCATCGTGCGCATCGGCTCGCGCTCCGCGTCGTGGATCGACGTCAGCAGCGCGAGCGTCGCGCCGGGCGTGAGCTGCAGGCTCTCGAAGCCGTCGAACCACAATGCCCGGCACGCGACGCACACGTCGATCGTGGTCACGCCCGTCGGCTTTCGCTCGAGGCGGTGGACGGCCATCGCGAGGCCGCACGAAGGGCAGGGCGTCGAGAGCGTCGACGCGGCGGTCGGGGCATCCATTGCGATAAGATAGCCCATCGTCGCGGAAGCCATCGCGGATGCGCGATCCAGGGGCCATGGTCGGACTCGTCGACTCGACAGCGATCGCAACGCGCCGCGCCGCGGTCCTGCTCGCGGCGTTCGCGCTCGGGGCCTGCGGTCCGGCCCCCGCGCCTCCGCCTCCGACCGCGCCGACCCCCGCGCCATCACCGGCGCCCGAACTCGTACCCGCACCCGTTCCCGCTCCGGTCGCGTTGCCGGACATGAACCTGCCGCCTGGCCCGATCTACGTCTGCGAGACCGGCGCTGCGCGCGAGCCGATCGCGCTGCCGGCGAACATCGAGTCGCTGTGCCGCCGGCATCCCGAGATGGGGCCGTGCCAGTTCGAGCGCAACGCGTGTCGCGCGCGCGGAGGACGCGTCTACACCTCGGGCGGCGAGGAGGTGACCGCCGCCGTCGAGAGCCACTACGACGAGCGGGTGCGGCGCGTGCGCTTCCAGGCGGACGCCGAGCCCGCCAAGCGCTGAGGGCAGCATCCTCCCGGGGTGCTCGCCGCGCGCTTCCCATCGAAGGACCCGGGCGGCCCGTCGGCCGGCGGGGGGGCGCGGAGAAAGGCGCGAAACGCGTCCTGCGCCTCAGGGCTGCGCGACCGAGAACGTGTCGCACTTGCGCGGATCGCCGCTCGCGAGCCCGACCCGGAACCAGCGCATGCGCTGGTCCGCGGTGCCGTGGTTCATCGCGTCGGGGACGACGTAGCCCTGCGTGCGCTTCATGATCGTGTCGTCGCCGACGGCGCCCGCCGCGCGCATCCCTTCCTCGAGGTCGCCCGGCTCGAGGAGGTTGCGCCGCTGCGCGAAATGCCCCCAGACGCCCGCATAGCAGTCGGCCTGGAGCTCGAGGCGGATCGACA
>CALDKM010000009.1:0-6694 GCA_937898875.1 uncultured Pseudomonadota bacterium
GTCCTTCGCCATCGTGCCCCAGGCTGCCGTGGCGTGCGGTCGGTTGTATTTCATCTCGATCTCCTCATGCAGCATGGGACTGCGTGGCCGGAACGGCTCGCGCTGCCGCCCGGATTGCCGGGGTTCGCCGCGACGCTGGCGCGAGGTCGGGGATGCCGACGCGAGGACGTCATTCGCGGCTTCGACGCATCGATCGCCGGTCGCCTCAGGGGGCGCGCCCGGGAAACACCTGCGGGCGCAGCTTCGGATGGCAGGCCATCATCTTGGGCGCGTACTGCGCCTCGGCGCCCAGCGCCTCCGCCGCATGCCACGCGAATCGCGGATCCCACATCGCGCCGCGGCCGAGCGCCACCATGTCGGCCTTGCCCGAGGCGACGATGTCGTTCGCCTGCGCGGGGTCGGTGACGAGACCCACGGTCATCGTCGGCATGCCGGTCTCCTTCCTGACCTTCTCCGAGAACGGGACCTGGTACCCGGGGGCGAGCGGAATCTTCGCACGCGGGTCGAGGCCTCCGCTCGAGACGTCGAGGTAATCGCAGCCCAGCTTCGCGAGCTCGCGCGCGAGCACGACCGTCTCCTCGGGCGTCCAGCCGCCCTCCATCCAGTCGGTGGCCGACACGCGCATGCCCATCGGCTTGTCCGACGGCCAGGCGGCGCGCATCGCGGCGAACAGTTCGAGCGGAAAGCGCATCCGGTTCTCGAGGTTCCCGCCGTATTCGTCCGTGCGCGTGTTGCTGAGAGGCGAGAGGAACTGGTGGACGAGATAGCCGTGGCCGGCGTGGACCTCGACGAGGTCGTAGCCGATGCGCTCGGCGCGCCCGACGGCCGCGACGAACTCGCCGACGAGCGACTTGAGGCGCGCCCTGGACATCGCCTCGGGGACGGGCCAGTCGGCCGCGAACGGGACGGCGGAGGGGGCTTCGGCGATCCAGCCGCCTTCCTCGTCGGGCCGGATCGGCTTGCCGCCCTGCGCCGGCGGCGTCGTGGGCCCCTTGCGGCCGGCGTGCGCGATCTGCAGGCCGTGCTTCGCCACGCCGTACCGCCGGCAGAAGTCGATCACGCGCTTCATCGCCGCCTCGTTGGCGTCGGACCACATGCCTGCGCAGCGCGAGGTGATCCGGCCTCGCGGCGTCACGTTGGTCATCTCGGTCATCACCAGCGCCGCCCCGCCCAGCGACATCGAGCCCAGGTGCATCAGGTGCCAGTCGTTCGCGCAGCCGTCGTCGGAGTTGTACTGGCACATCGGCGACACGGCGATGCGGTTGGCGAGCGTCAGGCCGCGCAAGGCGATCGGGGCGAACAGGGGAGTTGTCATCGTGGATCCTGGGGTGGGTGAATCGTCATTCGAGTCCGGCCGTGCGGGCCTGCTCGCGCGCGAGCACCGCCCAGTCGCGATCGGCGTCGCCGTGGGCGATCGCGGCCAGCAGCCGGTCGCGCAGGAGGCTCGCGCTCGGCAGCGGCACGCGCGCCATGTCGCCGGCCGCGAGCACGAGGCTCATGTCCTTGAGCGCGAGCCGCGTGGTGAATCCGACGCTGTCGTACGCCTCGTCGGCCATGATCCTGCCGTAGACCTTGTACGCGGGGGCGGAGAACAGCCCCTCGGTCATGACGTCGTGGAGCACCTGCGGCGCGACGCCGAACCGACGCACCAGCGAGTACGCCTCTCCCATCGCCTGCACCGCGCACCCGAGCATGAAATTGTTGGCGAGCTTGATCGACGTCGCGGCGTCGGGGCTCGCGCCCGCTTCGAACGTGCGCCGGCCGATCGCGTCGAACAGGGGCTTGCAGCGCTGCAGCGCCTCGGCGGGGCCGGCGGCGACGATGCCGAGTTGCCCGCTGGCCGCGGCATCGGGGCGACCCAGCACCGGGGCGGCGACCAGGATCTGGCCCGATGCGGCGTGCGCGGCGGTCAGGGCGCGGACGATGCCCACGCCATGCGTGCCCATCACCAGGTGGATCGCGCCGACCGGCAGCGAGTCGCGCAATCCGCCCGCGCCGAGCGCAACGGCGTCGAGCGCGGCGTCGTCGGCAAGCATCGTGATGACGACGTCGCGCTGCTCGCAGGCCAGGGCGATCGACGCCGTCGACCGCGCGCCCGCGGCGGCGAGATCCGCGTCCTTCCCGGGGGTGCGGTTGTACACGGCGAGCTCGTGTCCGGCGCCGAGCACGCGGCCGGCGATGCCGCGGCCCATCCGGCCCAGGCCGATGACTCCGATCTTCATCACGCACGCTCCAAGGACGAGACAGACGATTCGACCGCACGAGCGGGCCCGGCGCTCACCCGTGCATCGCGACGATCACGCAGCAGATCCCCCAGAACACGCAGAACTCGGCGCCGCCGAAGTTCCAGTACCAGCGGCGCCCCGACACGCGGTAGCAGGCCATGGCCGCGACCGCGAGGAAGATCGCGCCCAGGATCGCCGCGTAGCGCGTGTAGACGCCGAGGATCAGGCAGGACGCGACCACCGCCTCGAACAGCAGCGCGGCGCGCGTCCACCACTCGGGTCCGGCGAACCCAGCCTTGGCGAAGAATCCGACCGAGAACTTCCACTCGGTGATCTTGCCCACGCTGTGCGGGATGAAGAACGCCCCGCAGATGATCCGCAGGAGGTTGAACTCGTTCGTCAGATCGAACCGGCCGGTGTCGAGCATGTCCTCGTCCTCCAGAGATGCCGCGTCGATCGCTGCGCGTGCGTCCTGCCCGCAGCCGCGAGGGTTCGATGCGCAGGAGCTTGCCGCCGGCGTCGACGCCGGCGCGACGCGCGCAGGTGTCGCGATCCGCGGAACCCCGGGGCGCCCTCATCGCGCCGATCCGTCCGTCCGCCGGCCGGCCATGCGCTAGCGTCCGGCCTTGCCGACGACGTGCTTGCGCGCGTCCCCGTGGCGGTTGCGGACCGCCCAGACCGCCACGGCGGGCTTGCGTCCCACCGTCCAGAGGCGATGCGGCATCTGCGCGTCGAACGACAGCGAGTCGCCGGGACCCAGTTCGAACTCCTCGAACCCGATCCTGACGCCCAGCCGGCCGCTGATGACGTACGCGTATTCCTTGCCTCCGTGCCGCGTGAGCGAGTCCTCGGGGCACGACGCTCCGCCGACGTCGTAGACGACGTAGAGGAACTCGAGCTCGTCGTCCGGTTCCGGGGTCAGCAACTCCCAGCGGACCCCGTCCGCGAGCCGGATCGCCTTGCGTGTGTCGTGGCGCTGAACGGGACCGCGCGCGGCCGCGGCGGCGGGACGCCGGGCCCCTCGCGGCGGAGGGGCGACGTCCGCTTCGCGGAACAGGTCGTCGACCAGCAGGCCCAGCTCGTTCGAGATCGCGTACAGCGTGCCCACCGACGGCATCACGCGGCCCCGCTCGATCTGCGACACGAGACTCGGCGAAACGCCGATGGCGCGGGCCATGCCCCGCACCGTCGTCCCGGTTCGCTCGCGCGAGCGCCGCAGCCGCGCGCCCAGGCCGTTCGAGGTGTCGCCTAGCGCGGCGGCGTCCTTCGTCCGGGGGCTGCGGGGTTTGCCGGCGACCATGTCGGCATCGATTCTAACCCGGTTGTGCGTTGACAGTGAACATTGATGGATGTACGGTTCAGTGCCACTGAACGCCCGGCCGTGCCGGGCCTCTCGCTGCGACCGTCCCCGGAGGGAAGGGAATGCACCACGTACTGCGGGCCGCCGAGATGCGCCCGACGCCCGCCTACCGGGGGAACAGCAAGTCGTACAGCCGCGTCGCGCTGGTCGACGACACGGTCGGGTCGGTGCACATGGGCCTGGGGCTGTGCGCGCTGCGCGCCGGCGGCGAGGTCGATACGCACCTGCACTCGTTCGAGGAGAGCTTCTACGTGCTCGAGGGCGACCCCGTCCTGGTCGTCGAAGGGCGCGGCGTCCGGCTGATGCCGGGCGCCTGCGGGCTGGTCCCGCTCGGGGTGCCGCACGCGTGGCTCGGCCCGACGCGAGGCACGGCCAGATGGATCGAGATGCAGGCGCCGCAGCCGCGACGACAGGGAGGCGACGACGATACCTTCTTCCTCGGAGCGCCGGCGAGCTGCGAGGTTGCCGACCTCGACATCCGGGATCCGCGCTCGCGACATTTCTTCCGGATGGACGACGACGACATCGTGGTGGACAAGCTCAAGATCGGCGCCCGGGCCGATGCGCCGAAGGTGTCGGCGAGCATGAATACGGCGCTGCTCGCATACAGCGGCATCGCGCTCAAGATGCTGGTGGACAAGCGCCTCGACGCGCAGCTGCACACGATGTTCATGGTCGAGTACCAGCCCGGCGGCGTCGCCCATCCGCACGACCACCCGATGGAGGAGTCCTACGTCATCCTCGACGGGGAAGTGGACGCCGTGGGCGACGGCAAGCGCTACACGCTGCGCAAGGGCGACCTGTTCTGGACGGGCGTGGGGTGCGTGCACGCGTTCTACAACACGAGCAAGGGCACGGTCCGGTGGCTGGAGACGCAATCGCCGCCGCTGCCCGACCGGCACGGGTACCGCTTCAGCCGCGATTGGGAATACCTGAAGGAGAAGCTCGCGACCGGAAGCACGACGGGAAGGGGGAAGCGCAAGTGAGGGCACGGCGAGCGGCCGATCGTTCGCGGCGCGCGTCGGCCGATGCACGGTCGCCCGCCGGCGTGCCCGTCGACGGGTCCGGATGATTCGCTGACACGGGCGCGATCCTCGACGGATCTCGCTCTTGCGACGCGCGGACGACGCGAACGGGCGGAGCGCGTCGGAGCAGAAGCACGACAGGGGGACGCATGGCGGAACAGGGAAGCGCGGTCATCATCGGCGGGACGTCCGGGCTCGGGAAGGAGCTCGCCAGGGTGCTCGCGAAGCGCGGGGACGACGTGATCGTCACCGGGCGCGACGCGGCGCGTGCGCAGGCCGCGGCCAGGGAAATCGGGGGCAGGACCCGCGGCCTGGCCGTCGACCTCGCCCATCCCGCGGAAATCGCCGGCAGGCTCGGCGACGTCGGCGCGGTGAAGCACCTCGTGATCGCCGCGATCGAACGCGACGACAACAGCGTGCGCAAGTTCGACGTCGCCCGCGCGGCGCGCCTGGTGACGCTGAAGCTCGTCGGCTATCCCGAAGTGGTCCATACGCTCGCGCCGCGCTTCACGCCGGACACGTCGATCGTGCTGTTCGGCGGTCTGGCCAAGGAGCGGCCCTACCCGGGCTCGACGACGGTGACGACGGTCAACGGCGGCGTCAACAACATGATCAAGACGATGGCGGTCGAGCTCGCGCCGGTGCGCGTCAACGCCGTGCACCCCGGCATCGTCGGAGACAGCCCGGCGTGGAACGGCAAGCCGCCCGAGGTCCTGCAGCGTGTCGTCGCGCGCACGCCGCTCGGGCGCCTGGTCACGATGGACGAGGTGGTCGGATCGGTGCTGTTCCTGCTCGACAACCGCGGCGTGAACGGCGTCAACCTGTACATGGACGGCGGCTGGCTGCTGACCTGACGAGAACACCAGGAGGAGAAGACGATGAAACGCGCAAGACCGGTAATCGCACCGCTCGCCGGCGCGCTGTTGGCGCTCGGGATCGCAACGGGACAGGCTCTCGCGGCACCTTCGGGGCCGCCGATCCGCATCGGGAGCACGCTCTCGCTGACCGGACCGCTCTCGGGAACGGCCATCATCCACAAGCTCGTCGGCGAGATCTACGTCGAGCAGCTGAACAAGAAAGACGGGCTGCTCGGCCGGCCGGTCGAGTGGATCGTGAAGGACGACCAGTCCAAGCCGGACCTCGCCCGCACGCTCTACGAGCAGCTCATCACCGTCGACAAGGTCGATCTCGTCATCGGCCCCTATGCGACGCCCAACATCGTTTCGGCGATGGGCGTGGCGCAGCGCTACAACAAGATGCTCGTGCACCACACGATGGGAATTCCGAGCCTCGCCAAGTACGACATGCAGTTTCCCGCCTGGTCGGTCGGGCCGAACCCCGAGGTGACGGTGCCCAACACCGTGCTCGATGCGCTCGCGACGCTGCCCAAGCCGCCCAGGACGGTGGCGATCGTCACCAGCAAGTTCCCGTCCGTGTACCTGATGTCCAAGGGCGCGCAGGACGTGATCAAGAAGCGGGGGCTGACCGAGGTGCTGTTCCTCGAGTGGGAGTTCGGCAATCGCGACTACGGCGCGATCGCCAATCGGGTCAAGGACGCCAAGCCCGACTTCGTCTGGGTCGGCGCGATCGGCCTCGAGGGCAACCTGCTGCTCGACGCGATGAAGAAGATCGACTACGTCCCGCCGCTGCACTTCTACATGTACCCGGCGCCCGGGCCGCTCGCCAAGCTCCCCGAGGCGAAGAACGCGCTCGCCGCCTCGATCTTCGAGCAGCACCCGCCGTTCACCGACAACCCGGTCGCCGCGGAGTTCGTCAAGCTCTACAACGACCGCGCGGCGAAGGCGGGGCTCGCCGACAACTCGGTGGAGACGCAGGCCGCCGCGTCGTTCTCGACCTGGCAGGTGCTCGAGGCTGCGGTGACGGCCACCAAGAGCCTCGACGACAAGGCGATGTCCGACTGGCTGAAGAAGAACCAGGTCGACACGATCCAGGGCAGGCTGCGGTTCGACAAGACGAACAACTACGGCGACGACCTGATGCGCGTGAAGCAGGTGCAGGACGGCAAGTGGGTGACGGTGTGGCCCAAGGAGTGGGCGGCGCCCGGCGCCAGGCTGCTCGCGCAG
>CALDKM010000010.1:0-1715 GCA_937898875.1 uncultured Pseudomonadota bacterium
CAGGCGAACGGGGCCCCTGCTCCCTGCGAACGCGGCCCCCGAAGGTGCTCGCCTCCTCCTCGTGAAGGGGGGAGGCGAAGCCGCGCAGGCGGCAAGCCTGGGGGAGGTTACCCAGTGAGCCCGGAGCCGCCGGCCTCCGCGTCGCAGGCGGAAGCGCTCATCGCGGAGATCCGCCAGGAGGTCGCGCGCGAGCGCGCGAGGATCCTCGAGGAGGCCGGCCGCGAGGCCGACGCGATCCGCGGCCGCGCGCGCGAAAAAGCCCGGCGCCAGCTGCGCCGCGCGGTCGACGAGCTGCGCGAGTCGGGCCGCGGGCGGCTCGCGCAGGTCGCCGCCGAGCTCGAGACGGCGCGCCGGCACGAGGATTCGGCGCACGCACGGGAGGCGCTCGACACGGCCTGGCCGCTCCTGCGGCGCGCGATCGAGCGGCGCTGGACCGACGACGCTTCGGCCTCGACGTGGATCCGCGAGCTGGTCGAGCTCGCGCACGAGCGCCTGCGCGGGACGCGATGGGACGTGCGGTATCCGGCCGGCGCCGATGCGGCCCGCGCGAAGTCGCTGCGCGGGGCGCTCGCCGCCCACGGGATCGCCGACGCGGCATTGCATGCGGACGCGGGGCTCGACGCGGGACTCGTGATCGAGGCGGGCGGCGCGCGCCTCGACGGCACGCCCGCCGCGCTGATCGCGGTCCGGGCCGAGGTCGAGGCCGCGCTGCTCGCCGAGCTCGCGCGCGAGACGCGAGGGAGCGCCGCGCATGAGTGAAGCGCGCATCCGCGCGATCAGCGGCCCGGTCCTGCACGCGGTCGCACAGGGGCCGTTCGTCGTCGGCGAGGCGATCGAGGTCGGCGACGCTCGCCTGCCGGGCGAGGTGATCCGCCTCGACGGCGACACGCTCGTCGCGCAGGTCTACGAGGACACGACCGGGCTCAAGCCCGGCGACCCGGTCCACGGCACTACGGCGCCGCTTTCGGTCGCGCTGGGGCCTGCGCTGCCCGGACGCATCTACGACGGGCTGCTGCGCCGGCTCGACGTCGCCGATGCGACGGCCGGCCGGGCGGAGCGGTTCGCGTTCGTGCCCTCGGTGGCGCGCGGCGCGAGGCTCGCGCGCGGCGCGACGATCGGCGAGTTCGCCGATGCGGGGCCGGCCAACCTCTGCATGCTGCCCCCTGGCGTCGGCGGTGTCGTCGTCGAGATCGCTTCGGCGGGAGAGGTCGCCGCGGACGCGACGATCGCGGTCGTGCGCGACGATGACGGACGCGAGCACCGCGTCGGCCCGTTCCACCGCTGGCCGGTCCGGCGGCCGCGGCCGGTCGCGCAGCGCCTGCCGGGCGACGAGCCGCTCGTCACGGGGCAGCGGATCCTCGACACGCTGTTCCCGGTCGCGCGCGGCGGGCGCGCGGCGATCCCCGGCGGCTTCGGCACCGGCAAGACCGTTCTGCAGGAGACGCTCGCCAAGTGGTGCCACGCGGACATCATCGTCTACGTCGGCTGCGGCGAGCGCGGCAACGAGATGGCCGAGGTGCTGGACGAGTTCCCGCGCCTCGTCGACCCGCGCAACGGACGCCCGCTGATGGAGCGCACGGTGATCGTCGCGAACGCCTCGAACATGCCGGTCGCCGCGCGCGAGGCGAGCATCTACACGGCAGTGACGGTGGCCGAGTACTTCCGCGACCAGGGCCTTCACGTGGCACTGATGGCCGACTCGACGAGCCGCTGGG
>CALDKM010000011.1:0-2941 GCA_937898875.1 uncultured Pseudomonadota bacterium
AGGGCGCCCCGCCGCCGCTCGCGGTCGTCTGGGTCACGCCGCTGCGCGCGCTCGCGTCCGACACCGGGCTCGCGCTCGCGCGCGCCGCGCAGGCGCTGAAGCCGCACTGGACGGTGGACGTGCGCACCGGCGACACGCCCGCGTCGGCACGCACGCGGCAGGACCGCCGGTTGCCGACGGCGCTGGTCACGACGCCCGAAAGCCTGACGCTCCTGCTCTCGCGCGCCGACTGGCGCGAGCGCTTCGCGCACCTGCGAGCGGTCGTCGTCGACGAGTGGCACGAGCTCCTCGGCAGCAAACGCGGCGTGCAGGTGGAGCTCGCGCTCGCCAGACTGAATGCGCTCGAGCCCGCCCTTCCCGTCTGGGGCCTGTCGGCGACGCTCGCGAACCTCGACGAGGCCGCGTCCGCGCTGCTCGGCCCCGCGCGCGCGGCGGCCGCGCGCATCGTGCGCGGCCTCGAGGCGAAGACCGTCGTCATCGACACGATCCGGCCGCTCTCGATCGAGCGCTTTCCCTGGGCCGGCCACATCGGCGTCAGGCTCCTCCCCGAGCTGATCCGCGCGATCGAGAACGCGCGATCGACGCTCGTCTTCACGAACGTGCGCTCGTCGTCGGAGATCTGGTACCAGGCGATCCTCGAGGCGCGCCCGCACTGGGCCGGCACGATCGCGCTCCACCACGGCTCGCTCGAGCGCGAGGTGCGCGACTGGGTCGAGGCCGGGTTGCGCGAGGGACGCCTGCGCGCCGTCGTCTGCACGTCGAGCCTCGACCTGGGCGTCGACTTTTCCCCGGTCGACCAGGTGCTGCAGATCGGCAGTCCGAAGGGCGTGGCGCGGCTGATGCAGCGCGCAGGCCGCAGCGGACACCGTCCCGGCGAGATCTCGCGGATCACGGTGCTTCCGACGCACGCGCTGGAGCTCGTCGAGGCTGCGGCCGCGCGCGAGGCCGCCGCCGACGCGAGGATCGAGCCGCGCGTCCCGCTCGAGGGTGCGACCGACGTGCTGGTGCAGCACCTCGTCACCTGCGCACTGGGCGGAGGTTTCGAGCCCGCGACGTTGCTCGCCGAGGTGCGAAGCACCCACGCCTACCGCTCGCTCTCCGACGACGCGTGGCGCTGGGCGCTCGACTTCGTCACGCACGGCGGCGCGAGCCTCAACGCGTATCCCGAGTATCGGCGCGTCGTGGTCGGCGAGGACGGCGTCGCCCGCGTCCCCGACGCGCAGATCGCGCGCCGCCACCGCATGCAGGTCGGCACGATCGTGTCGGAGGCGTCGATCACCGTGCGCATGAGCAACGGCCGCGCGCTCGGCCACGTCGAGGAGTCGTTCGTCGCGCGCCTGACGCCGGGCGACTGCTTCGTGTTCGCGGGCCGCGTGCTCGAGTTCGTGCGCGTGCGCGAGATGACCGCGTGGGCGAAACCCGCGCCCGCGCGCGCCGCGATCGTGCCGCGCTGGATGGGCGCGAAGATGGCGCTCTCGACGCTGCTCGCCGAGCGCACGCGCAAGCTCGTCGCAGACGCGAAGCGCGGAATCTGCGCGTCGCCCGAATTGAAGCTCGTGCGTCCGCTGCTCGAGCTGCAGAAGCGCTGGTCGGCGCTGCCCGACGAGCGCGAGTGGCTGGTCGAGCGGCTCGCGGCGCGCGAGGGCCACTACCTGTTCTTCTATCCGTTCGTGGGGCGGCTGGCGCACCTGGGCCTCGCGACGCTGTTCGGATATCGCCTGTCGCGCGACGCACCGCGCACGTTCTCGATGACGGTCAACGACTACGGCTTCGGATTGCTCTCGCCGGAGCCCGTCGACCTGTCGCTGGGTACGCTGGGCCGCCTCATGGCCGCGCCGGGCGTCGAGGAGGACATCCTCGCGGGCGTCAACGCGGCCGAGATGGGGCGCCGGCAGTTCCGCGAGATCGCGCGCGTGGCGGGCCTCGTGTTCCAGGGCTATCCCGGGCAGGGGCAATCGGCCCGGCAGCTGCAGAGCTCGTCGGGCCTGCTCTACGACGTGTTCGCCGACTACGACCCGGACAACGCGCTGCTGGCGCAGAGCCGGCGCGAGGTGCTCGACCGACAGCTCGAAGCGCCCCGGCTCGCAGCCGCGCTCGACCGGATGCGCCGCGACCGCGTCGTCGTCACGACCCCCGCGCGGCCCACGCCGTTCGCGTTCCCGCTGATGGTCGAGATGTTCCGCGAGAAGCTTTCGACCGAGGCGCTCGCGTCGCGCGTCGCGCGGATGGTGGCCGACCTCGAGCGGGCCGCGGGCTCGTCCACCTGAAGCACCCGACCGCGCGAGACGGCTGGAATGCCCGTGGAGGACGAAGGACGCGACGGCCGGACCGGCAATCCGGTGACAGTCCCCGACCCGGCGGGCGACAATGCGTCCCCGCTGCGCCGACCGCCGGGGACGCCATGACTACCGCCAATCCGTTCGACCTGACCGGGCGCATCGCGCTCGTCACCGGCGCGGCCCGGGGCCTCGGCCATGCGATCGCCGCCGGGCTCGCTCGCTCGGGCGCGACCGTCGTGTTGAACGGCCGCGATCGCGTCGCGCTCGCGACGGCGGCCGAGCCGATCGCCAACGCGGGAGGGAAAGCCGACGTCGAGGTGTTCGACGTCACCGACGCCGGCGCCGTCGAGGCCGGCATCGCCGCGATCGAGGCGAAGCACGGCGCGCTCGACATCGTCGTCAACAACGCGGGCATCCAGCGCCGCCATCCGGTCGCGGACTTCCCGCTCGCCGACTTCGACTCCGTCGTCGCGACGAACCTCAAGGCGCCGTTCGTGGTCGCTCAGGCGGCGATCCCCGGCATGCGCAAGCGCAGGCGCGGCAGCATCATCAACATCGCGTCGCTGACGAGCGAGCTCGCCAGGCCCAACATCGTCCCGTATGCCGCCGCGAAGGGCGGCGTGCGGCAGCTCACGCGCGGGCTCGCGGTCGAGCTCGCCGCC
>CALDKM010000012.1:0-2858 GCA_937898875.1 uncultured Pseudomonadota bacterium
GGTGTTTGGTGGCCAAGGGCGGAATCGAACCACCGACACAAGGATTTTCAATCCTCTGCTCTACCAACTGAGCTACTTGGCCTGAACGGTGAATTATAGCAGGCAGGACGGGCGCGCCCGCCGCCGCGCGGACCTCAACCGGCGAGGAACGCCTCGAGTTCCGCCAGCGTCGCGTCCGGCGCCTCCTCCGCGAGGTAGTGGCCGCAGGGCAAAGGGCGCCCGCGCACGTCGTCGGCGACCGCGCGCCACTCTGCGAGCGGGTCGAACAGCCGGTGGACGACGCCACGATCGCCCCAGAGCGCGAGGAGCGGACGGCGCACGCGCCGCCCCGCCTTGCGATCCGCCGCGTCGTGCTCGAGATCGATCGAGGCCGAGGCGCGGTAGTCCTCGCAGGTCGCGTGGATCGTCGCGGGGTTGCGGAAGCAGCGCTCGTACTCGGCGAGCGCGCGCGGATCGAAGAACGCCGTGCCGCCCGAACCCCATCCTCCGATCTTGGTGCGCAGGTAGGCGACCGGGTCCGCGCCGATCATGCGCTCGGGCAGGTCGAACGGCTGGATCAGGAAGAACCAGTGGTAGTAGGCGGTCGCAAGATCGCGGTCGGTCTTCTCGTACATCGCGAGCGTCGGCGCGATGTCGAGGACCGCGACCTTCTCGACCGCGTCGACATGATCGACGGCGAGCCGATGCGCGAGGCGTCCGCCGCGATCGTGTCCAACCAGCCGGAAGCGCGGATGGCCGAGCGCGCGCATCACCGCCACCATGTCGGCCGCCATCGCGCGCTTCGAGTAGGCCGCGTGGCTCGCGTCGGACGGCGGCTTCGAGGAGTCCCCGTAGCCGCGCAGGTCCGCGCACACGACCGTGTAGCGGTGCGCGAGCGCGGGCGCGATCCGGTGCCACATCGCGTGCGTCTGCGGATAGCCGTGGAGCATCAGGAGCGGAGGGCCGCTTCCGCCGACGACGCAGGCGATCGTCGCGCCGGCGCCGTCGACCGCGACGGAGCGGAATCCGGGAAACAGGTCGGCATCGCAGCTCATCGCGGAACTCCTTCCGGCGTTGCCACGCGCGCGGGCGCCGATCGCGGCGAGGCGCGCTCGCGGAACCGCCACGGCGGCTCGGGATCGGGAAGCGACCACAGGCCGCGCCGCGCCGCGCGCGCTTCGTCCTCGAGCGCGATCATCGCTCGGTCCTTCGAATAGCGGCGATAGACCCACGCCATGCCGTCGCGCACCTGCGTCTCGCCGAGGTCGACGCCGTCGACCGCGACTCGCGCGAGCGTCCGCCCGTAGCCGTCGGTTCCGCGCGTCGCGACGCGCGCGTCCCGATGCATCGCGCGCGCGGCGAGCGCGTCGCGCGAGCGGCTCGACCAGGGTTGCGCGCGCTCGGGCGCGTCGATGCCCCACAGGCGAATGCGCACCTGGCGCGCGCCGTCGAGCACGGTCAGCGTGTCGCCGTCGGCCACGCCGACGACACGTCCGGTGAAGTCCGCGCAGGCGGCGCCGGCGGCCGCGAGCGCGGCGACTGCGCAGGCGGCGATCGCGACCGCCGCGCGCACCGCGTCAGGCCACGATCGAGGCCGCGCGGGCTTCGTCGATGCCGACCGAGCGTGCGGCATCGATCAGGTCCCGCCAGGTCTTGTCGTCGAGCGGCACGCCGTCGGCGAGACGCGCCGCGCGCGTGCGCCGCTCGATGTCGCCGGGAGCGAGCACGGGCTCGCCCGCCTTCGCCGGCGGCGACGCCTTGACCCATTCGACGAAACGATGCGCCTCGGCGAGCACGACGCCTTCCCGGTCGTAGACCGACGGGTCGACGTAGATCGACAGCATGTTGTTGCGCAGGATCGTATCGTCCGGGTCGGAAGACCGCCCGGTCGTCACGGCGCCAGCGAGCAGGTCGGTGAGGATCGACAGCCCCGAGCCCTTGTGCGCGCCGATCGTGAGCAGCGCGCCGCCGTCGTAGAAGTCCTTCGGGTCGGTCGTCGGACGTCCCGCCTTGTCGACGATCCATCCGTCGGGCACGGGGTCGCCCTTGTTCATCGCGACCATCAGCTTGCCTTCCGCGACCGTCGACGTCGTGATGTCGAGGATCGCCGGCGGGCCGCCCGCGACCGGGACGCCGATCGCCATCGGATTCGTCGACAGTCGCCGGTCGCTGCCTCCGAACGGCGCGACGCGCTGCGCGCCCGACGTGTTGAGGAAGTGCAGAGACACCTGCCCCTCCTCCGCCGCCATCTCCGCCCAGTCGCCGAGCCGCCCGAGGTGCCCGCAGTTGCGCAGACCGATCATCGCGATGCCCTTCGCCTTCGCCTTCGCGATGCCCATGCGCGTCGCGGTCTCGCCGGTCACCTGGCCGAACCCGCGCTGCCCGTCGACGATCGCGATCGTGTCGCTCTCGAACGCGACCTGCGGAGGAGTGTTCGGCTTCAGCGTGCCGTCGCGCACCCAGTCGAGGTACTTGGCCACGCGCAGCACGCCGTGCGAGTCGTGGCCGACGAGGTTCGAATCGACGAGCCGGCGCGCGACGGTCCGCGCCTCGTGCTGCGACGAGCCGGCACCCTGGACGATCGCGGCGACGAGGTCGACGAGCTTCGATGCGGAGACGGTTTTCATGAGGGCGCCGGGAACCGGGAGCGGAGCGGGGACGCACGCGTCGCGATCGCTCGCTGCGCGGAGATCGAATTATATACGCGCGATGCCGGTGGAATGCAGGCTCCGGGCGATCCGGGCGCTGCGCTCGTCGTCCGCCGGCACCTGCTTGCGCGCCGCGGCGATCCCGCTATAGTGAGCCCGTGCGATGCGGGCCCCGCGAGGCGCCAGCCGCGCACCGCCCATCGCGCGGACGGGCGCCGCCGCCGCGCACGC
>CALDKM010000013.1:0-51236 GCA_937898875.1 uncultured Pseudomonadota bacterium
GTCGCCGGCGGCGACGGCGACGGCTACTCGATCGGCGGCAACCACTTCCTGCACGCGTGCCGGCGCAACGTCGACATGACCTACATCGTGATGGACAACCACGTGTACGGCATGACGAAGGGGCAGCCCTCGCCGACGACCGAGCCGGACTGGGACTCGAAGCTCGCGCCGGGCGGCACCGGCGTGCGCGCGTTCCACCCGCTGGTGATCGCGCTCGCGTCGGGCGCGAACTTCGTCGCGCGCGCGTTCGCCGGCGACCCGAACGGCACCGCGGACATCATCGCGCAGGCGATCCGCCATCCCGGCTTCTCGTTCGTCGAGATCCTATCGCCGTGCGTGACGTTCCGGCCCGAGCAGCGGAGCTGGAAGGAGCTCGTGCACCCGGCGTCGGTCACCGTCACCAACGACCCGGCGCGCGCGGCGCGTCGCGTGATGACCGACGACGGATTCAACATCGGCGCGCTGTACGCGGGCGATCGGACGCCGTTCCCGCTCGGGCCACGCCGCCCGTCCGCCGCGCTCGCCGACCTCGAAGCGGAGTTCGCACCGTGACCGCCGCGCGCAGGAAGACAGCAGCGAAGACCGCAGTCGCCCGCAGCAGGACGAAGGCCGCGGAGGCCCGCAAGGTCGCCGCGAAACGGCCGGCGGCGAAGACGACCGCCGGGAAGCCCGCCGCGAGGAAGGTCGCCGTCGGGAATCGCCCGGCGACGAAGCCGGCGGTGAAGAGGCCGGCGGTGAAGAGGCCGGCGGTGAAGAAGCCGGCGACGGGCAAGGCTCCCGCCGGGAAGGCGCCGGCGAAGTCGAAGCCGGTGGCCCGCGCGGTCGCGACCAGGGGCGCGACGTCGTCGATCGGGACGCTGATGACCTACGCGCTGTGGCTCGAGCTCGACGCGGTCGAGCGCTACCGCGAGCTCGCCGACGCGATGGAGATGCACAACAACCGGGACGTCTCCGATCTGTTCCGCAAGATGTCGACGATCGAGGGCAGGCACGCCGACAAGATCATGAAGCAGATGGGATGGACGAAGGTCCCGCCGCTGCCGCAGGGCGCCGCGCCGTGGCCCGGGTTCGAGAGCCCGGAGACCGTCGCGCACGACGACGTCCACTACCTGATGCAGCCGTACCACGCGCTCGCGCTCGCGCTGAAGGGCGAGGAGCGCGCGCACCGGTTCTTCGACACGCTCGCGCGAGCCGCGACGACGCCGGCGGTGAAGCGTGCCGCGGTCGAGATGGCGGAGGAGGAGCGCGAGCACGTCGAGCTCGTCCGCGCGTGGATGGCGAAGGTCCCGCGGCCCGACGACGACTGGCGCGACGATCCCGATCCGCCGCGCTACACGGACTAGGCCGTACCACTGACTGGAGGGGAGGACCGATGGAAGTGCTGCTGCCGCCCGGCTGGGCGCCCCCGATCGGCTACGCGAACGGCATCGCGGCGAAGCCCGGCCGGATCGTCTTCATCGCGGGCCAGGTCGGCTGGGACGCGCAGCAGCGCTTCCATTCGGAGGACGTCGCGCCGCAGTTCGAGCAGGCGCTGAAGAACGTCCTCGAGGTGCTCGCGCAGGCGGGCGGCAGGGCCGAGCACATCTGCCGGATCACGGCGTTCTGCTGCGACAAGCCCGCGTATCTCGCCGCGCGCCCGGAGCTCGGGCGCATCTGGCGTGCGCAGATGGGCAGGCACTTCCCGGCGATGAGCATGATCTTCGTGTCCGACCTGCTCGACAACCCGGGCAAGATCGAGCTCGAGGCGACGGCGGTCGTTCCCGGCTGACCCCGGGAGGCGGGCCGCGCGTCAGTGCTCGGGACGCGCGAGCTCCGCGAGCGCCTTCGCGTCGAGGACGCGGATGCGCTCGCGGCCGAGCTCGACGTAGCCCCGGTCCTCGAACGAGCGCAGCAGGCGCGTTACGATCTCGCGTACGCTGCCGAGCTCGTCTGCGATCGCCTGGTGCGTCGCGTGGATCGTCGATTCGTCCCTGTCCCTGCGCACGAGCAGCGCGGCGAGCCGCTGGTCGAGCTTCTGATAGGTGATCGCCTCGACGAGCGCGAGCAGCGACGCGAGGCGCTCGCCGAACAGCGAGAACACGTATTCGCGGAACGACGAGTCCTCGACGACGAGCGCGCGGAAGTCGTCGGGCGGGATCACGGCGAGCTCCACGTCGGACTCCGCGGTGCCGGTCGCCGGGTACTGGGTCCGGCCGAGCAGGCACGACGACGACAGCACGCAGGACTCGCCCGGGCTCACGCGGTAGAGCTGCATCTCGCGACCGTTCGGGTAGCGCTGGACCACGCGGATCCTCCCGGCAAGGACGAGCGGAAAGCCCGAGCACGGCTGGCGTTCGCCGAACATCTGCGTGCCGGCGGGGACCTGCCGCAGGATCGCGCGCGACGCGATCCGCTCGAGCGTTCGCCGGCCGGCGAGCGCGAGCGTCGGGAAGGCCGCGCCGATGCGGTCGGCGAGGGCGGCGGCGGGATCGCTCATGGCGGGCTCGGGTGTCGGGCGGGACCGGCTGGGGATCGAGGATTCTACAATCAGGTCCCGCGCCCGATGCGCGGACACCGCGCATGGACCTCTCCCGACTCGCCCTGCCCGACGCGTGGACGCTCGCCTCGTGGATCGTCGCGCTGCCGCTCCTGGCGCTGGCCGCCTGTAAGGTCCGTTGGCGTGAGGTCGCATCCGGGCCGGCCGCGCAGGTCTGGCCCGCGGCCCTCGCCGCGCTCGTCGCGCTCTGGAGCATCCGCGGCAGCGTCGAGCCGCACTTCGCGTTCCACCTGTCGGGCATCGCCGCGCTGGCGCTCGCGAGCGGGCCGTGGCTCGCGCTGGTCGGCGGCGCCGTCGTCGTGGCGGTGACGCTCGCGCTCGGCGGCGCGCCCTGGGCGAACGCGGGGATCGCGTGGCTCGCCGGCGTCGCGCTGCCCGCCGGCGTCGTGCTCGCGGTCCTGGCGACGACCCGGCGCCTGCTTCCCCCCAACTTCTTCGTCTATGCGATCGTCGTCGCGTTCTTCGGCGGGGCGGCCTCGTACCTCGCCACCGGCATGGCGGGCGCCGCGGTGCTGGTCGGCGCCCTGGGCGTCCCCGCGGGTCTCGCGTTCGGCGACTACCTGATCTACGTCGGGACGCTCGCATTCGGCGAGGCGACCCTGACCGGCATGCTGATCTCGCTGGGCGCCGTCTACCGACCCGCCTGGGTCGCGACGTTCGACGCGGACCGCTATTTCGGCTGACCGGGGGGCAGCGCCCGGTGCGAATCCGGGGTAGGGATCGCGAGGAACGACCTCGCGGCGCCCGGGCAGGGGGGCACAATGTGATTCAGGTCACGGAATCCACGGCGTGTCGCCCCTACAGTGGCCCCCTGGCCGGTCAATCACTCGGAGGTCGTCATGGAAGCGAACGTCGGTGGAATCGACCGCACGGTCCGGATCGTCGCGGGCATCGTGCTGCTGTCGCTGTTCTTCGTGCTCGAGGGCAATGCGCGCTGGTGGGGTCTCCTCGGGGTCGGATTGCTCGCGACGGGCCTGCTGCGCTTCTGCCCGGCCTACCTGCCGTTCGGCATCCGGACCTGCCCGTCGAAGAAGTAGTTCGCCGATGAGACGTCCGGCCGTCCTCGCCGCACTCGCCTTCGCGCTTGCCGGATCGGCGGGCGCGCAGGCGCCGGCGCTCGACACGATCAAGGTCGCGCCGCGCGAGTTCGCGCTGGCCGTCGCCGCCGAGGCGACGATCGAGGCGGTGAAACAGGCGACGCTGGGCGCCCAGGTCGCGGGGCGCATCGTCGAGTTGCCGGTCAAGGCGGGCGACGCCGTGCGCGCGGGCCAGGTCCTCGCGCGCATCGACGCGCGCGCCGCGGATGCCGCGGTCGCGGGCAGCCGCTCCCAACAGGCCGAGGCCGAGGCCAACCTCGCGAACGCGAAGCGCGTCCACGAGCGGAACAAGGCGCTCGTCGCGCAGAAGTTCGTGAGCCAGGCGGCCGTCGACCAGTCCGAGTCCGCCTACCAGGCTGCGCTCGCGCAGGTCGAGGTGGTCCGGGCGAACGCCGGCTCCGCCGTCGTCGCGCGCGACTGGACGACGATCGTCGCCCCCTACGCCGGCGTCGTCGGCGAGACGCTCGCCGATCTGGGCGACATGGCGACGCCGGGCAAGGCGATCGTCACGGTGTTCGATCCGCGCGAGATGCGCGCGGTCGCGTACGTCCCGCAGGCCACCCTCGGGAAGGCGAAGCTCGACGGCGCGCGCGTCGACCTGCCCGCGCTCGCGACGACGGTGAAACCCGTCCGCGCGACTGTGATCCCGCTCGCCGATGCGAAGAGTCACACGACGCGCGTGCGCTTCGACCTCCCGCCGACCGAAGGGCTCGTGCCGGGGCAGTACGCGCGCGTCCGCCTGCCGGTGGGCGTCGCGACGATGCTCGCGGTGCCCGAGTCGGCGCTCGTCCGGCGCGGCGAGGTGACCGGCGTGTACGTGATCGACGACAAGGGCGCTCCCCGGCTCCGGCAGCTGCGGACGGGGGAGCGCGTGGGCGACGGCGAGATCGAAGTGCTCGCCGGGTTGAGCGGCGGCGAGACGATCGCCGCGAACCCGGTGGCCGCAGGGATGCGAACGGCGGCGCGCTGAAGCCGCTTCATTGATTCGCCACAAGGAGGAGAGCCATGGCGCACGTCGTGATCCTGGGAGCGGGCCTCGGAGGCATGCCGATGGCCTACGAGATGAAGCAGGCGATGCGCAAGGACGACCGGCTGACGGTCGTCGGCAACGGGCCGAACTTCCACTTCGTTCCTTCGAACCCGTGGGTCGCGGTCGGCTGGCGGACGCGCGGCGACATCGAGTTCCCCGCCGGAGCGCCGCTGGCGAAGCGCGGCATCGCGTTCGAGCCCGCCGGGGCGAAGCGCGTGCATCCGGCCGAGAACCGCGTCGAGCTCTCCGACGGCCGCTTCCTCGATTACGACTACCTGGTGATCGCGACCGGGCCGAAGCTCGCGTTCGACGAGGTCGAGGGACTGGGCCCGAACGGACACACGCATTCGATCTGTCACGTCGACCACGCCGTGAAGGCGGAGGGCGCGTGGCAGTCGTTCGTCAAGGATCCGGGCCCCGTCGTCGTGGGCGCGGTGCAGGGCGCCTCGTGCTTCGGTCCCGCCTACGAGTTCGCGTTCATCATGGACACGGACCTGCGCCGCAGGAAGCTGCGCGATCGCGTCCCGATGACCCTCGTGACCTCGGAGCCCTATATCGGCCACCTGGGCCTCGGCGGCGTCGGCGACTCGAAGACGATGCTCGAGTCGGCGCTGCGCGAGCGGCACATCAAGTGGATCTGCAACGCGAAGGTGACGAAGGTCGAGGCCGGCACGATGCACGTCACCGAGCACGACGAGGAAGGGAAGCCGAAGAAGGAGCATGCGCTTCCGTTCAGGCACTCGATGATGCTGCCGGCGTTCAAGGGCATCGACGCGGTCGCCGGCATCGAGGGGCTCACCAACCCGCGCGGCTTCATCCTGATCGACGCGCACCAGCGCAACCCGAAGTATCCGAACATCTACGCCGTGGGCGTGTGCGTCGCGATCCCGCCGGTCGAGGCGACGCCGGTGCCGACCGGCGCGCCGAAGACCGGATACATGATCGAGTCGATGGTGACGGCGACCGCGAAGAACATCGGGGCCGCGCTCGCCGGCCGCGCGCCCGCCGAGAAGGCGACGTGGAACGCGCTGTGCCTCGCCGACATGGGCGACACCGGCATCGCATTCGTCGCGCTGCCGCAGATCCCGCCGCGCAACGTGAACTGGTTCTCCGAAGGCAAGTGGGTGCACTACGCGAAGGTCGCGTTCGAGAAGTACTTCATCCGGAAGATGAAGAAGGGCACCTCGGAGCCGTTCTACGAGAAGTTCGTGCTGAAGGCGATCGGCGTGGTCCGGCTGAAGGACAGTCCGAAGGGCTGACCTCCGCATGAACGAGACGCAGGCGCTCGGGCTGTCCGGGCGCATGGCCCGCTATTTCCTGCATTCCAGGCTGACGCCGCTCGTCGGGATCGTCGCGATGCTGCTCGGCCTCTTCGCGGTCGCGGTCACGCCGCGCGAGGAGGAGCCGCAGATCGACGTCACGATGGCGAACGTGTTCGTGTCGTTCCCGGGCGCGTCGGCCGGCGACGTCGAGCGGCTGATCGCGATCCCCGCCGAGCAGGTGCTGTCGCAGATCCAGGGCCTCGATCACGTCTGGTCGGTGTCGAAGCCCGGCCAGGCGATGATCACCGTCCAGTACAAGGTCGGCGTCTCGCGCAACGACGCCGTCGTGCGCCTGCACGAAACGATCCTGTCGCATCGCGACTGGCTGCCGCCGGAGCTCGGGGTCGGCGAGCCGCTCGTCAAGCCCAAGGGCATAGACGACGTCCCGATCGTCGCGATCACGCTGCATGCGAAGGACGCCGCGACGGGCGCGTCCGACCTCCAGCGCGTCGCCCACGCGGTCGAGACGGAGCTGAAGCGCGTGCCCGGCACCCGCGAGGTGACGACGATCGGCGGGCCGGGTCGCGAGGTGCGCGTCGAGCTCGACCCGGCGAAGCTCGCCGCCCACGGACTCGACGTGTCCGCCGTGCGCAACGTGCTGCAGGCCGCGAACGTGGCGCTGCCGGCCGGCGACCTCGTCAGGGGCAATGCGACGGTGCGCGTCGACGCGGGCGGCTTCCTCGCCTCGGCGCGGGACGTCCGCGATCTGGTCGTCGCCGTGCACGGCGGACAGCCGGTCTTCCTGTCGGATGTCGCGACCGTCGTCGACGGCCCGCCGCAGCCGGCGCACTACGCGTGGTACGTGCCCGGCAAGGCGGGCGGCGGGGGCGCGACCGAGGTCGGCGTCGCGGTGCCGGCGGTCACGATCCAGGTGACGAAGAAGGCGGGCGAGAACGCGGTCGACGTCGCCGCGCGCGTCGAACGCCGGATGTCCGAGCTCGCGGACACCGTGATGCCGCAGGGCATCGGGGTCGCCGTCACGCGCGACTACGGCAGGACCGCCGACGACAAGGCGAAGCTCCTGATCTCGAAGCTCCTGTTCGCGACGCTGTCCGTCGTCGCGCTGGTGTTCGTCGCGCTGGGACGTCGCGAGGCGGCGATCGTCGGCATCGCGGTGCTGCTCACGCTCGCCGCGACGCTGTTCGCGTCGTGGGCGTGGGGATTCACGCTCAACCGCGTGAGCCTGTTCGCGCTGATCTTCTCGATCGGCATCCTCGTCGACGACGCGATCGTCGTCGTCGAGAACATCCACCGGCACCGCGCGCTCGACCCGCAGGCGTCGCTCGCCGAGCTGATTCCCGTTGCGGTCGACGAGGTCGGCGGCCCGACGATCCTGGCGACGTTCACCGTCATCGCCGCGCTGCTGCCGATGGCGTTCGTGTCCGGGCTCATGGGACCGTACATGAGTCCGATTCCGATCAACGCGAGCATGGGGATGCTGATCTCGCTCGGCGTAGCGTTCTCGATCACGCCGTGGCTCGCGCTCAGATTCTCGCCGAAGGGCGCGCGGGCCGACCACGGGCCCGGCAGGCTCGACCGGGCGCTCGCCTCCGGCTTCAGCCGCCTGCTCGAGCCGTTCGTGGATCCGGAGCGAGGCTCCCGGCGTCGCGTCCTGCTCGGCACCGGCATCGTCGCGGCGATCGTGCTGTCGGTTTCGCTCGCGGCCGTGCAGTGGGTCGTGCTGAAGATGCTGCCGTTCGACAACAAGAGCGAGTTCCAGGTCATCGTCGACCTGCCGGCCGGATCGCCGGTCGAGGCGACGGCCGCGGCGCTCGCCGACCTGGCCGCGCACGTCGCGACGCTCGACGAGGTGACCGACGTCCAGGCGTACGCCGGCACCGCGTCGCCGATCAACTTCAACGGGCTGGTGCGCCAGTACGAGCTGCGTACGCTGCCCGAGCAGGGCGACCTGCAGGTCAACCTCGTCGACCGCAGGCACCGCTCCCGCCAGAGCCACGGGATCGCGCTCGCGGTACGCCCGGCGCTCGAGGCGATCGGCAAGGGGCACGGCGCGAAGGTCAAGGTCGTCGAGGTGCCGCCCGGCCCGCCGGTCATGTCGCCGATCGTCGCCGAGATCTACGGGCCCGACGAGGCGGGGCGCCACGCGTTCGCGAAGTCGGTGCGCGAGGTGTTCGGACGCACGCCGCACGTCGTCGGCATCGACGACTCGATCGAGGACGCCGCGCCGCGACTGCACGTCCGCATCGACCAGCGCAAGGCCGCGATGGTCGGGGTGACGCCGGCCGACGCGGTCGCGACGCTGCGCGCGGCGCTCGCCGGCGAGAGCGTGACCGCGCTTCGCGACGGCCAGGCGAAATACGGGGTACCCGTCCGTCTCGCGCTCGCTCCCGAGAAGCAGACACGGCTCGAGACGCTGCTCGCGCTGACCGTTCGCGGCACCGGCGGCGCGGCCGTGCCGCTCGCCGAGATCGTGCACGTCGATCCGGTGGTGCGCGAGACGACCCGGCACCGCAAGGACCTGCTGCCGGTGACGTACGTCTTCGCCGACGTGGCGGGCGGCGCCGACAGCCCTCTCTACGGCATGTTCGGGATGCGCCGCGCGATCGCGGAGGTCCCCACCCCGCACGGCGGGCCCTACGACGAGCGTTTCATCACGCAGCCGTCGGACCCGTATCGCGCCTGGTCGATCAAGTGGGACGGCGAGTGGCAGATCACCTACGAGACGTTCCGCGACATGGGACTGGCCTATGCGGTGGGCCTGGTGCTGATCTACCTGCTCGTCGTCGCGCAGTTCGGCTCGTACGTCACGCCGCTGGTGATCATGGCGCCGATCCCGCTCACGATCATCGGCGTCATGCCCGGCCACGCGCTCCTGGGGAAGCCGTTCACGGCCACGTCGATGATCGGCATGATCGCGCTGGCCGGCATCATCGTGCGCAATTCGATCCTGCTCGTCGACTTCGTCAACCTGCAGGTCGCGAAGGGCGTCCCGCTCGAGCGCGCGGTCGTCGACGCGGCCGCCGCGCGGGCGAAGCCGATCGCGCTCACGGGGCTGGCCGCGATGGCCGGCGCGATGTTCATCCTCGACGACCCGATCTTCAGCGGGCTCGCGATCTCGCTCGTGTTCGGCATCCTGGTCTCGACGCTGCTCACGCTCGTCGTGATCCCGGTGCTCTACTACTCGGTCAACCGTCGCGCGAGCGCCTGACCGCGCCCATCGTCCTTCGTCAACCGCTGCACCAGGGAGTTCTCATGACCACCGAACGTTACATCCGCGTCCTCGCCGGCCTCGTCGTTCTCCTGTCGCTCGCGCTCGGCGCGCAGGCGAGCCCGCTCTTCGTCAGCGCGAACTGGCTGTGGCTCACCGCCTTCGCGGGCGTGAACATGCTCCAGAGCGGGTACACGCGCTTCTGCCTGCCGGAGATCGTCCTGCGCAGGCTCGGCGTGCCGTCGGGCTCGTGCAGCCGGTAGCACCGCCGCGGCGGCAACCCGCCCGTCACGCCGGCGGGGGCGACCCGTCGTCGAGCCGGTCGCCCAACCGGGTGGCCAGTCGCGCGAGATCGGCGCGCAGCGCCCGCAACTCGGCGTGCATCTCGGCGCGGACCCGGAGTTCCTCGGCGTCGAGCAGGCGTGCGATGTCGGCATGGAGCGACACGATCTCGCGGTGCAGGTCCGAGCGCAGCGCGGCCTCCTCGCGCCCGAGGAACATCGCGACGATGTTCGCGGTGAACAGCGACAGCAGCGCCCAGCCGATCAGGACCGCGACGATCGCCACGATGCGCGACGCTGTCGTAGTCGGGTAGACGTCGCCGTACCCGACGGTCGCCCCGGTGACGAACGCGAGCCACATGCCGTCCCAGAAGGTGGCGATCTTCGGGTCGAGCACGTAGAACAACGCGCCGGTCACGAGCGTTGCCAGGAAGGCGGCCCCCGCGAGGAGCGGAGCGCCGCGCCGCGTGAACAGCACGCGCATCTCGGCGACGGCGCGGATCATGATGAGCCCCGCGACGGCGACGCGGGCGATGCGGACCAGCGCGAAGCCTTCGGTGGCCGCGCCGAACAGGGCGGCGCCCGCGCCGAGGATCACGACGACGTTGAGCCAGTTGCCGGCGAGGTAGCGGAACGGTTCGCGAGTCAGGCGCAGCATCCACGCGAGCTCGAGCGCGAACGCGAGGACGATGAACGCGTCGATGGCGGTCGCGGCGCGATGCCACACCGCGTCCGGCTCGGCCGAGTCGAAGATGTACGCGGGGACCGACAGCAGCGCCACGGCGACCATCGGCCAGTGCAGGCGCCGCTGCCACTCGCGCGCGGCCGGCGCATCGTCCGGGCTGGTGCCGGCGAGACCGATCCAGGCGAGCGGTTCGCGTGGGCCTGCGGGACGCTCGGACATCGGACCATGCTAGCCCGCCGGCCGGACACGGCATTGACGGCCGTCAAGGCGTCGGACGGCCCTCGGCAGGAGGTTCGCCGCCGCCGAGCCACACGGCTGCGCGCACGAGGGATCGGCTCTCGAGCGTGCGCATCCGCGCGGCGAGGTCCTCGTGGCGCGCCCTGAGCGATGCGAGCTCGGCCGTGCGCAGCTCGAGCTGCTCCTCGAGGCCCGCCGTGCGGACCGCCGAGTCGGTGATCGCGTCGGCCATCCGATCGGCCTCGGCCGACAGGTCGGCCGTACGCCGTTCGCGTTCCTCGATCGCGGTGCGTAGCTCGTCGGCGGCGCGAGCCAGCGAGGCCTCGCGCTCGGCCAGGCGCTCGCCGCTCTCGCGCCTCAGGCGTTCGAGCGCGCGCAACGCGTCGTCGCGCTCGAACCGCAGCGTGTCGCCTTCGCGGCGCAGCGCCTCGATCTCGTTGCGGAGATCGGCTTCGCGCACGCGCAGCCCGTCGGCCTCGGCGGCGAGCCGCGCGCAGTAGTCCTCGCGCGCGACGAGGGCGGCGCGCGTCTCTTCGATCTCGACGGCGAAGCGCTCGAGATGGTGGCGCGCCGACTCGAACCGGTGCGCGTGGCCGTCGGCCTCGCGGCGCGCCGCCTCCAGCGCGTCGGCGAGCCTGGCGATCGAGGCACGCTCGTCGGCAAGCTCGCGCTGAGCCTGGCCGAGTTCGGCGCGCAGTCCGGCTTCCGCCCGCGGGACCTCGGCCAGCGAGGCGGTGATGCGCGCGAGCTCGCCGCGCGCCGACGCGAGCTCCGCCGTCAGGTGGTCGCGCTCGCGCGCCTGGTCCGCGCGCAGCGCCTCGAGCCGGGCGGTCATCGCTTCGCGCTCGCGCGCCTGGTCGGTGCGCAGGGCCTCGAGCTGCCCGGTCAGCCCTTCGCGCTCGCGCGCCTGCTCGGTACGCATCCCTTCCACCTGGGCGGCGAGGGCGCGCGCGTCGCGCGGGGCCGCGGCGAGGTCCCGGGCCGCTCGCTCGGCCCGAGCGGCGTGGCCGGCGGCCATGTCGGCGAGCGTCTGCATGCGCGTGCGGTCGGCCTCGATCTCCTGCGCCAGCCACGGAGGGATCGCGCTCTGGACCGCCGGCCGTGCGGCGAGCGCCAGCGCGTCGACCGAGCGCTTGAGCTCGCCCGAGACGGTGGACGAGAGCCTCCGGTAGCCTGCGTCGAGCGCGGCGTCGAGTCCCGAGCCCAGCCCGAGCGGCGGCGGGACGAGGGCGGGCTGCTTCGCGCCGGGCGGCGCCTTCGCGGCGACCGCAGCCGGGGGAAAGCGCGTTGCCTGCGCGAGGCGTTTCATGCCGGAGGCGGGGTCGGCGAGGAACGTCTCCTCGGTGACGACGGTGCGCGCGGCCCCGCGCGTCGCCTGCTCGAACTCGACCAGGTGCGCGAGCCACAGCGCCAGCGACTTCTCCGGCGCGAACTGGCGGCGGCGGGCGAGTGCCGCCGCGGCGCTGCCCGGATGCGTGAGCCACAGTACCGTCGAGAACGCCCGCTCGGCCGCCTCGGCGCGTTCGCGCCACATCGCGACGATTCGCGTCGCGAGCGGCTCGGCCACCAGCAGCGGGGCATCCGAGGGCATGCGCTCGAGGAAGACGTCGATCGCCGCCCTGGCGGCATCGAGACCGGGAGCCCTCGCGAGGCGTGCGGGCATCGGCGCGAGCGAGTCCCAGCGCATGCCGCAGGCGGCCAGCGCGTGCTGGGACACGCCGGCCGGGTCGCCCGCTGGGGGGCCGGCCAGCGCGGCGCCCGCGCGGACGAGCGCGTCGGAGAGCGCGGACGTGCCGCTCTCGGGCACTCCAAGCAGCAGGAGGACCGGGGAAGCCATGGATGGCACCGGTGTCGCAAGGCGCGTGCCAGCCGCCGCCCGGGCTGGGCGGAGCTACCGGTCCGGAGCGGAATCGCGCTGCGACGCCTCGTCGCGCTGCACCCGTCGCCACTCGATCTCGAGGCCGATCAGGCGGGCGATCAGCACCGCGATGTAGAGCTGGCCGACGATCGCCTCGAACGTCGCGAGCGAGCGCACGTACGGGTGAACCGGCGTGACGTCGCCGTAACCGGTCGACGTCAGCGTGATGAAGCTGAAATAGGTGAACCGGTGCTCGATGGCCGACGCGTCGGCCGGCGTCCCTCCGACGGCGAACGAATGCGGCAGGTAGAGGGCGAGCAGCCGGTAGGCCTGCGAGAACACGAGGCCCAGCATCAGGAACGAGCCGCACGCGCCCATGATCCGGTGCATGTTGATGCGCCCGTCGCGCGTCGCGCGCTGCAGGAACAGCGCGCCCAGCGCGAGCGACAGGACCATCACCAGGGTCGAATCGATCGTGGCGAGCGCGCGCGACGGCGCGTGGTACTCGGCGAGGCGGGACACGACGGCCAGCACGAGCAGGACGAGCAGCGCCCGGACGAGCGGGCGCGGCTCGAAGAAAAGCGTCGCGCAGGCGATCAGGAACACGCCGAACGCGACGTCGAGCCACCCCTTGGCGATCGCGCCGACCTCCGCCATCGGGTAGACCGCGAACAGGAAGAGCGCGAGGATCGCGACCGTGATCGTGAGCCCGCCGTCGCCGCGGACGAACCGGTACGCGCGGGCGACGATCGGGAGCGGCACGGCGTGAGGAAGGGTGGGTGGGCCCGGCTGGGATCGAACCAGCGACCAAACGATTATGAGTCGTCTGCTCTAACCGACTGAGCTACAGGCCCGGTGCGCATGGAGGCGCGGCGTCACGCGGGCTTTACGGGGCGCCGGCGCGAGTATAGCGAATCGCCCGGTTCGAGGCGCCGGCCTCGGCTACACTCGCGGACCAGATGCACCACTACCTGAGATCGCTGCTCAAGCCCGCTTCGTTCGCGCTGGTGGGCGCGTCCGAGCGCCCCGGCTCGTTCGGACGCGTCGTGCTCGAAAACGTCGCGGCGGCCGGCTACACGGGCGATTTCTACGCCGTCAACCCGGCCCACCGCAAGCTGCTCGGCCAGCGGTCGTGGCGCAGCGTGCACGCGATCGGGAAGCCCGTCGAGCTGGTCGTGATCGCCGTTCCCTGCGGCGCGGTCCCCGGCGTGCTCGAGGACGCCGCGCGCGCGAAGGCGAAGGCCGCCGTCCTGCTGACCTCGGCGCCCGCGGGCGACCCGGCCGAGGCGAAGCGCTGGTCGAAGGACGTCGCGGCGATCGCCGCCAGGCACGGCATCCGGCTCGCCGGCCCTGGCGCCTTCGGCGTGATCCGCACCGACATGGGGCTCAACGCGACGGTCTCCGACGTGCCGGTGCTGCCCGGAAGGCTCGCGCTGGTCGCGCAATCCGGTGCCGTCTGCACGGCGATGCTCGATTTCGCGTACCCCGGCGGCATCGGCTTCTCGACCGTGCTCTCGCTGGGCGGCGTGATCGACGTCGACTACGGCGAACTGCTCGATGCGCTGCTCGCCGACGGGCAGACCGACGGCATCCTGCTCTACATCGAGCAGGTGCACGACGCGCGACGGTTCATGTCGGCGCTGCGCGCCGCCGCGCGCACGAAGCCGGTCGTGATGCTCAAGGCCGGCCGGTCGGTCGAGGCCGTCGAACCGGTCGGACCGGCTGCCGACGCCGTTTTCGACGCGGCGATGCGGCGCGCGGGGACGGTTCGCGTGCGCACGTACACGCAGCTGTTCGCGGCGGCCCGGCTGCTGGCGTCGGGCCGGATCCCGCGCGGCGACGGGATCGCGGTGGTCGCGAACGGCCGCGGGCCCGCGCTCCTCGCCGCGGACAGCGCGCGCGATGCGGGCATCCCGCTCGCGGAGTTCGACCCTCCTACGCTCGCGGCGCTCGACAGCCTCCTGCCCGAGGAGAGCGTGCGCGGCAATCCCGTGGACGTGCGCGGCGACGCGCCGCCGGAACGGTTCGCGGCCGCGGTCGGCGCGGTGCTCTCGGACCCCAACGTCGACGCCGTCATCGCGTTGCACGTCCCCCGGCCGGTCGACCCGCCGACCGATGCGGCGCGCGCGGTCGCGGCCGTCGCGCGCGGCTCGCGCAAGCCGGTGCTCGCGGCGTGGCTGGGCGCGATCGACCGGCGCGAGGCGCGCGACGCGCTCGAGGCGGGCGGAATCGCGAACTTCTACACGCCGGAGAACGCGGTCGAGGCGTTCGCCTTCCTCGCGTCCTACCGTCGCCACCAGGAGCTGCTGCTCGAAGTCCCGCCGCCGATGCCGGATCCGGAGCCGGCGGACCTCGCGGTCGTCGCGCGCCTGCGCGATGCGATCGGCGATCGACGCACGCTGCCTGCGAGCGAGCTCGCGCAGCTGCTCGGCGCATTCGGGCTGCCGGTGCCGAAGATCGAGCGGGCCGACACGCTGGCCGACGCGCTTTCGATCGCGCGCCGCTTCCGCTATCCGGTGTCGCTCGCGGTCGACGCGCCGGTGCCGCTGCCGCTTCCGACCCGCGGTCCGGTGGCGAACGGCCGCGCGCTGGCCAAAGCGTACGGCATGCTGCTGGAGGACGCACGGACGATGCTGCGCGGGATCGGATGGGGCGGACACGTGTTCGTGCGGAAGTCGCCGCGGATCGACCATGCGCGCGAGCTCGCGATCGGCGTGGCGCACGATCCCGTGTTCGGCCCGGTGATCACCTACGGCACGAGCGCCCGGCCGCCGCTGCCTCCCGGCGAGCGGGCGATCGCGCTCCCGCCGCTCAACCGCAGGCTCGCGATCGACCTCGTCACCGGCGAGCGCCGGTTGCGTGCCGCCGGCACGGGGGTCGCGAGCGAGGCGGAGCTCGAGCCGCTCGTGCGTTTGCTGCAGCGGTTGTCGGCGCTGGTCTGCGCCTGTCCCTGGGTGCACGAGCTCGACCTCGATCCGGTGCTCGTCGCGCCGGGGATCGCGGTGATCGGCGCCGCGCGCATCGTGGTCGACCCGCGGCGCAAGGCGCGCCGCGGCTACGGCCACATGGCGATCCACCCGTACCCGATCGAGCTCGAAGGCACGATACCGGTCAAGGGCGACAGGACGCTCGCGGTCCGCCCGATCCGTCCCGAGGACGCAGAGATGGAGAAGGCGTTCATCGCCGGTCTGTCGGAGGAGTCGCGCTACTTCCGCTTCTTCTACCGGCTGCACGAGCTGACGCCGCAGATGCTCGCGCGCTTCACCCAGGTCGACTACGACCGCGAGCTCGCCCTCGTCGCGCTCGCGCCGGACGGCGCGGGCGACGGCAGGAAGATCGTCGGCGTCGCGCGCTCGATCCGGAACCCGGACGGCGAGAGCGCGGAGTTCGCGGTCGTCGTCGACGACGCGTGGCAGGGCATGGGCGTAGCGCGCGGACTGATGCGGCTGCTGATCGACTGCGCGCGCCAGCGCGGGCTCGCGCGCCTCGAGGGCGCGGTGCTGCGCACGAACCACAGCATGCTGCGGTTCGTCCAGGCGCTCGGCTTCTCGATCGCCGACGATCCCGAAGACTCCGAGCAGGTGATCGCCTCGCTCGAACTGCCGGGCGGCGGCGCCGCGATCGGGTAGACTGTCGCCAGCATGTCGGCGCAGGGAAAGGCAAGCCATGAAGGTTCTGATCGCCACCGACGGTTCGAAGCACGCGCTCGACGCGCTCGAAGCGTTCCTCTCGAAGCTCGCCTGGTTCCGCGAGGCGCCGTCGGTCGAGCTCGTCCACGTCCATCCGCCGATTCCCTATGGCCGCGCCGCGGCGTGGGCGGGCAGGGAGGCGGTCGAGCGGTACTACTCGGAGGAGAGCGACGAGGCGCTCAAGCTGGCGGCCGAGACCCTGACCAAGCGCGGGGTGGCGTTCCACCCGGTGAAGCTCGTCGGCGATCCCGGCCACGAGATCGTGCGCCACGCGCAGGCGTCCGGCTGCGACCTCGTCGCGATGGGAACGCACGGCCACACGGCGATGGCGAACCTCGTGATGGGTTCGGTCGCGACGAAGGTGATCGCCGGGTCCAGGGTGCCGGTGCTGCTCCTCAAGTAGCGCGCGGGCCGCGCGCCGGCGCGTTCAGCGCGGCTTCGCGAACGGCCACATCAGCGCGAGCGTGTTGTCGCGCATCACATAGTGGTGCCACAGCGCCGCCGCGGCGTGCAGGCCGACGAGCGCGTACCCGGCCTGTCCCGCGACCTCGTGGATCTTCTCGAGCGGCTTGACCCACGCCTTGTCGGGCCCGATCGGCATCGGCAACGGGATGCCGGCAAGCGTGATCGGCCGGCCCTCGGCGCCCACGGCGAGCCATCCCAGCAGAGGCAGCGCGATCATCAGCGCGTAGAGCGCGACGTGGGCGAGCTTCGCGACCCGCTCCTGCCAGGGCGGTGGCGGCGGGGCGATTCCGGGGGGGCGCGTCGAGGCGCGTACGAGCAGGCGAACGAACACCGCCGCCAGCACCGCGAGCCCGAGTCCGTAGTGCCACAGCCGCATGGCGGCGCGCTCCGGGCTCGCTTTCGGGAACAGGTCGCGCAACTCCATCGTCGCATAGGCGCCGATCATCAGCAGGAGCACGAGCCAGTGCAGCGCGATGACGCCGCCGGCATAGCGCGCCGGGCGGGAAACGGCAACGGGGTCGGCGGAGGACGAGGCGGGCATGGCGGCGAAGCCTGCGTTGCGGGCGCGGCGTGCAGTGCGCATGCTAGCCTCGCCGTTCCGGTCCGGCAACCGCGCCTCGGCTGCCTCGCAGGTATGCTTGCGCCCACGATGCCACCGACGCGCGCGAGACGCCGTGCCCTGCGGACCCTCGCTGCCGCGATGGTGCTGGCGGCATGCGCCGCGCCGTCGGGGCCGATACGCAGCCTCGACGCGGCCGCTCCGCGTGTGCTGCTGCTGGGCGAGGTTCACGACAATCCCGACGGGCACGCGCGACGCTACGCGTGGCTCGTGGCGCGCGTCGACGCCGGCTGGCGTCCGACGATCGCGATGGAGCAGTTCGACCGCGACCGGCAGGCCGACCTCGACCGTGCGCTCGCCGAGTGCGCCGACGCCGCCTGCGTGATCCGGCGCGCGGAGCCCGACGGCCAGCGCTGGGAGTGGCCGCTCTATGCGCCGGTGATCGAGCTCGCGCTCGCCCGCAGGCTGCCGCTGCGCGCGGCCAATCTCTCGCGGGCCGACGCGTCGCGCGTCGTGCGCGAGGGTTACCGCGCCGCGCTCGACGACGCGACCATCGCCTCGTTCGGCCTCGACCGCCCGCTGGCGCGCGATCTTGCCGACGGGCAGCGGCGCGCGATCGACGACGGTCACTGCCATCAGCTCCCGGCGTCGACCGCGGAGGGCATGGTGCGCGCGCAGGTCGCGCGCGACGTCTGGATGGCGAAGGTGGTGGCCGCGGAGGCGGAGCGCGGCGACGGCATCGCGCTCCTGGCGGGCAACGGCCACGTGCGTCGCGATCTCGGCGTACCGCGCTGGCTGGAGGGAACGGCCGCTGCCCGCGCGTTCAGCGTCGGCTTCGTCGAGGAGCCGGCCGAAGGCACGTTCGACGAGCGCGTGGCGATCGCTCCGCACGCGCGCGTCGACCCCTGCGCGAAATAGCCCGATCCTACGCGGCGAAGCGCACGACGGCGTCGACGAACGCGGCAGGCTGCTCGGTGTGCACCGCGTGCGCGGCGCCCTCGACGACGGCGAACGCCGCGCCGGGAATCCGGCGCGCGAACGCCTCGCATTCGTCAGCGGGGAACAGGACGTCCTCGCGCCCGGCGACGACGAGCGTCGGAACCGCGATCGCGGCGAGGTCCGCGCCACCGTCGTGCGAGACCACCGCCACGGCCTGCCGCCGGAACCCGGGCGCGGATTGCGGATACGGGTAGTCGAGCGCCCATGCCATGACGGCATCCGCCTTCGCGGGATCGCCGAGGAACCGCTTCGTGAAGATCGCCTCGAACAGGCGTCGGAACCAGCGCTCGCGATCTTCCCCCGCCTCGAGCCGCGTGGCCAAGTCCTCGAAGATCGCCGCGCCGAGCGCGCCGGCGCGCGTGCCGGTGGCGACGAGAACCAGTCGGTCGACGAGGGCGGGATGGCGGACCGCGATCCGTTGCGCGACGAATCCGCCCATCGAGTGGCCGAGCACGCTCGCGCGATCGACGCCCAGGTGCCGGAGCAGCGCCGCGCAGTCGTCCGCGATCGCGTCGATCGAGCAGGGGCCGTCCTGCGGGCGCGTGCGCCCGGCGCCGCGGTTGTCGGGCATGATCGTGCGGAACCGCGCCGCCAGCGGGGTCGCGACCGGCAGCCAAGAGAACGAGTCCGACGCGATGCCCGCGACGAGCAGCAGCGGCGGGCCGCTGCCGCAGTGCTCGTAGTGCAGCGAGAGGTCGGGGAGTTCCAGCGCGGGCATGGACGGGAGGCAACGGCGCGACGCGCAAGTGTAGGGCCCGCCGGCGTTTCCCGGGCCCCGCGAGCGTCCCTGCAGCGTCGAAGGGCCCTGGCGGTTCCCGCACGCAGGCACGCTCCGCCGCGAATGCGCCGGATGACCGCGGCGCTTCGCGTCGATGGCGTGCGACGGCATCGGATACACTGGCCAGCCGTCCCGGCCGGGTGCGACGCGCGATACCGCCTGCGCATCCTCCGGACCCTGCCGCGCGCGCGCCGAGCCATGTCCCCTTCCGCCGTCGATTCGCCCCAGTCCTGGACGCGCCTCGCCGTCGCGCTCGCGATCGCCACGATCGGCGGCGTGGGCATGTGGTCCGTCGTCGTGGTGCTGCCCGCGGTCCAGGCGGAATTCGGCGTCGCGCGTGCGGCGGCGTCGCTCCCGTACACGCTCACGATGCTCGGTTTCGGCGCCGCGGGCATCGCGGTCGGACGATGGTCGGACCGATTCGGCATCATGCGCCCGGTCCTCGCCGCTTCGGTCGCGCTCTCCGTCGGCTACGTCGCGTCGGGATACGCGACGACGCTCACCGGGTTCGCGCTCGCGCAGGGACTGCTGATCGGTGCGGGCAGCTCGGTGACGTTCGGTCCGCTGATCGCGCACGTGTCGATGTGGTTCGAGCGGCGGCGCGGCATCGCGGTCGCGGTCGTCGCGAGCGGCAACTATCTCGCCGGCGCCGTCTGGCCGCCGATCGTGCAGCACTTCACGGAGACCGCCGGCTGGCGGGCGGCGTACTTCGGCGTCGGCGTGTTCGTGCTCGCGACGATGCTGCCGCTCGCGCGGCTCCTTCGCCGTCCGCCGCCCGCGCACGCCGCGCGGTCCGGGGGCGCGCCTGCCTCGACGCACGCCTCGCGGCAGGCACTCGGCCTCTCGGGCGGCACGCTGCAACTGCTGCTGGTGGTCGCGGGGGTGGCCTGCTGCGTCGCGATGGCGATGCCGCAGGTCCACGTCGTCGCGTACTGCGCCGACCTGGGCTACGGACCCGCGCGCGGCGCGCAGATGCTCTCGCTGATGCTCGCCTGCGGGATCGTCAGCCGCATCACGTTCGGCTTCATCAGCGACCGCATAGGGGGGCTGCGCACGCTGCTGCTCGGCTCGGCGCTGCAGTGCGTCGCGCTCGTGCTGTTCCTGCCGTTCGACGGGCTGGTGTCGCTGTTCCTGATCTCGGCGCTGTTCGGGCTCTTCCAGGGCGGCATCGTGCCGTCCTACGCGATCGTCGTGCGCGAGTACTTCCCGCCGGCCGAGGCGGGCGGCCGCATCGGCCTCGTCGTCATGGCGACCCTCGTCGGCATGGCGCTAGGCGGCTGGGTGTCGGGCGCGATCTTCGACCTCACGGGCTCCTATCGCGCGGCGTTCGTCCACGGCATCGCGTGGAACCTCGTCAACCTGTCGATCGCGTCGTGGCTGCTGATGCGCACGCGCATGCGGACGGCGCCGGCCTGAACGGGGTCGCGCGCGCGGATGGTGCGGCGCCGCGGCGCACGAATCCTTCGCGGTGACGGACCATCGCCGGGGAAGCGGCCCTATCCGGCCCTTCCTTGACCGCCGGGCGCGGGCAATGGCGCGCGGGTTGATCCGGGTCAATTTCCGGGACGGGAGCGCTGCTAGCCTCTTACCGTACACGGTGCGAACCGCGGTATCGGAGGGGCGATGGGGACGGCGACGATGCAGCCGACGAGCGTGTTCCTGGCCACCGGCCCGCTCTACGCAATGCGGCGCACGGGCCAGGACATCGAGACGCGGCCGGCATGGTACGCGTCGCTCTTCGACCGGAATCCCGGGCTGGAGCAGGCGGTCGCCGACTTCTCGCACGCGTGGCGTGCCCGAAGCCGCTGCGTCGCGATGGCGGCGCTGATGGCGCGCCGCCCTTCGCCGCCGCGTCTCGATCCGGTGACGTTCCTGCGGTTGGTGGGCCGCGACGTGCGCGAGCATCCCGACAACTGGGCGCACGACATCGAGGCGTCTCCCGACCTCGGCCGCGATCTCGCGCGCCTGTCGCGCGCGCTCTCGCAGTCCGTCGCGGCGCTCGCGCGCGAGGGCGGGCGCGCTACCTGAGCGAGACGCAGGCGGGCAGCCTCACGCGCAGCACCGCCTCCTGCTCGAACCGCTTCCGGTAGTCGGTCATCACCTCGCGCACCGCGCGCTCCGAATCCGCCGAGCTGGCGTGCACGAGCTGCAGCACGTAGGACGCCTCGTGCTCTAGCTTCCCGGTCTCGGAGCGCCACTGCCCCGACGCTCGCCACGACGTGATCCCCTGCGGGAAGCGCGGCGTCACGCCCGTCGCGAGGAAGTCCTGCCATTCGTCCGCGGAAACGACGCCGCCCGGCTTGTTCGTGCCGAAGTAGAGGGTGTCGGCGACGACGGCCTCCTCTCCGGGGCGGCAGATCGGGAAGGGCGCGACCGTGCACGCCGCGAGGGCGAGTGCGCCGGCCAGAGTGAGGGCGTGTCGAAGCATTGGTCGAGCGTCCGGCGCCGCAGCCGACCACGGCGGACGGCGGGCCAGCGCTCCTGCGCCGATGCTACAGCGATCCGGCCGGGCGGTGGAGCGTTCCCGCCGTGCCGCGGCGAGCGCCCTCGCGCCCCTGCGCGCTCAATGCAGCGTCCGGCTCCCCGGAGGCTCGGTCGATCCCGGCGCGGCGATCGCATGGAGGCGCCCGCCGTCCTGGATCCAGCGCGCGACGTCGGGCGCGGCCGGTTCGGTCGGTTCGGCCGGGCCCGGCCCGCGCGACTCGTGGTCCAGATCGACGGCCCCTTCGTTCTCCCAGTCGTAGCGCACCTTCGGCACGACGTCCCGATGTCGCAGGATCACCGCGAGCGCGAGACCGATCAGTGCGGCGGCGAGGTGCGTTTCCCACGAATGCCCGCGCTGGATCGGCAGCACGCCCCACACCGACGCGCCGTACATGAACGCGACGAGCAGCGACGCCGCGATCGCCCGGCGGTCGCGGCGGACGAGCCCCGCCGCGAACACGCAGGCCGCGAGGCCGTAGATGAGCCCGCTCGCGCCGACGTGGACGCCGCCTCGCGCGAACAGCCAGACCGCGATGCCGGGGCCGAGCCAGATCGCGGGCAGCACGACGCGACTCGACTGCGGGTACAGGTGCAGCATCGCGATCGAGGCGACGGCGAGCGGCAGCGTGTTCGCGACCAGGTGGTCGAATCCGGCGTGCACGAGCGGCGCGAACAGGACGCCCGCGAGTCCGCCGAGCGTGCGCGGCCGGACGCCGAAGGGCACGACGTCGAGGTCGAGGCCCCAGTTCGTGAGCTGGATCGCCCAGAGCAACCCGACGAACGCGAGCGAGAGACGCACCGCGAGGTGGAAGCCGGCCCGCGCGCTCCGCGAGCCGGTGTAGCGGGGATGCGGCGTCTCGAAGTCCATGGGGGCGGATCGCGATCCCCCGCGAGCTGCGGGATCGATCGAAGCATAATCGGTCCTGATCGGCGCGTTTCAACCCCGGGGCCGGTCGGCCGGGCGGCGTCCGCCGGCGAGGCGCCGCGTTCAGCCGACGTCGACGGTGAATCCGGCGTCGAACGACGGGTTCTCGTTCGCGCCGTCCTTCGCGTAGCCGCGCGGGTTGCACACGACGCGCGTCCCTCCGACGTCGTAGTCGAAGCTGTCGTGCGTGTGCCCGTGGATCCACAGGCTCGCGCGATCGCCGCCGAGGAGACGCGTCGCGTCCGAGACGAAGCCTGCGTTCAGGAGCGAGCCCGCGTAGCGGGGGTGGATGCTCCGGCGCGCGGGCGCGTGGTGCGTGACGACGACCGTCGGTCCGTCGTGACGACTCGCGAGCCTCGAGTCGAGCCAGGCCGCGTGGCGCGCATGCCTTGCCGCCGCATCGTCGGGCGTGAACGGCGCGTCGCCGCGGTCCGCGGCGCGGATGCGCGAGAAGTCGCGCAGGAAGCGGCGCGCGTCCGCCATGGCGGCGGAGCGGAGCTCGCCGTCGCCGTAGAGCATGAAGTCGGTCCACAGCGTGCTTCCGAGGAAGCGCACGCCGTCCACGACGAGCTCGTCGTCGTCGAGCACCCGCACCTTCGTGCGGGCGGCGAGCCGTCGCAGGTCGCGCAGCGTCGCCTCGATGCTCGACCCGTAGAACTCGTGGTTGCCCGGCACGTAGAGCACGGGCTTCCCGAGCCCCGCGGCCCAGGCGATCGCTTCGCGCGGACGCGCGATGTCTCCCGCCAGCACGAAAAGGTCCGCGTCCGTCGCCGGAATCGGCGGGACGCCGCCCGAGAGGTGCAGGTCGGAGAGGATCTGGAGACGCACGGCTGCCTCGACGCGCGATGGGCGCCACGATATGATGCACCATGCCCGGCAAAAAACCGCGCCCGTCTGCGCCCGCGATGACGAAGGACGAGTTCGAGGCGCTCGCGCAGTTCCGCTACGATCTGCGACGGTTCCTCCGCTTCAGCGAGCAGGCGACGCACGAGCACGGCGTCACGCCCCTGCACTACCTGCTCCTGCTGCAGATCAAGGGCTATCCCGGCCGCGACTGGGCGACCATCACCGAGCTGGCGGAGCGCCTGCAGGCGAAGCACCACGGCGTGGTCTCGCTCGTGACCCGCTGCGAGTCCGCGGGGCTCGTACGGCGGAGCACGAGCACGGAGGATCGCCGTCGCGTCGAAGTCCGGCTGACCGCGAAGGGAGCGAAGCTCGTCGAGCGGCTCGCGAACCTCCATCGCCTCGAGCTCATGTCGTTCCGCGACGTCTTCCACGTCTCCGGCGTGACGGCGCCGCGCGCGGACCGTTCCTGGCGCTGAGCGCGCCGCGCGACCGTCATCCGGCCGCCCCGGGCGCCTTCCGCCGCCATACGAGGCAGCGGTTGTTCGCCGGCATCGCGCGATCCTCGATCCGCTCCAGCCCCGCGCGGCGGGCGAGTTCGTCCACCGCCTCGACGTCGCGCAATCCCTGGTGCGGCGCCTTCGCCCTGAGCGATGCGTCGAACGAGGCGTTGCCCTCGCTCGTGTGGCGGCCGCCGACGTTGAACGGTCCGTAGATCGCGACCCTCACGTCCGGTGCCAGGATCGCGGGCAGTCCCGCGAACAAACGCTCGACCTCGGACCATCCCATGATGTGCAGCGTGTTCGCGCTGAACACCGCGTCGTAGCGGCGGGTCGGCCACGGGCCGTTCACGTCGAACGCGAAGGGCGCCGGCGTGTTGGGCAGCGCCGCCTCGTCGAGCCAGAGCCGGATGCCCGGGAGATTCTCATCGCGGTCCGAGCACTGCCAGACGAGATGCGGCATCGCCGCGGCGAAGTGCACGGCGTGCTGCCCGGTCCCGCTGCCGATCTCGAGCACCTCGCGGCGGTCGGCGAAGTGCTCGCGCAGCACGGCGAGAATCGGCTCGCGGTTGCGATCGCAGGCAGGGGCGAAGGGCTTGTCCATCGCGATCCGGCCGGTCGGGCCGGCGGGAGCCTCCATTGTCGCCGAACGGCGGCTTTGCACAATGGACGCGGCGTCGCACCGATCCCGAGCTCACGGCCGCCGCGTCGCCGAAGAGCGCAGTCGGCGAAGGCACGCGCGGCGATTGCACTCCGGCCGGGAGGCGTGTTCAATCGAGCCCATGGCGCCGGCGCCCGCGGCGCTTCATGGATCCACGCGCGCAAGGAGGCATCGATGGCCCGGTTGACCGTCAACGGCAAGGTCCGCGAGTTCGAGGCCGAGCCGGATACGCCGCTGCTCTGGGTGCTGCGCGAGCAGCTCGGGCTCACCGGCACCAAGTACGGATGCGGCGTGGCGCAGTGCGGGTCCTGCACCGTCCACGTCGACGGCGTCGCGGTGCGCAGCTGCGTGCGTCCGGTCTCGACGGTCGGCGAGGCCGAGAAGATCGTGACGATCGAGGGACTGTCGCCCACGGGTTCGCATCCGGTGCAGAAGGCCTGGGCCGCGCTCGACGTGCCCCAGTGCGGCTACTGCCAGGCGGGCATGATCATGGCCGCCGCGTCGCTGCTGCGCTCGACCCCGAATCCGACCGACGCCGACATCGACGCCCAGATGACCAACATCTGCCGCTGCGGGACGTACAACCGCGTGCGTGCCGCCATCAAGGCCGCCGCGAAGGGCGGCGACACGAAGAGCGCCGGACTCGCGATCCGCCACGCCGACGGGAGCACGACGTGACCCCGTCGATCTCGCGTCGCCGCTTCATCGTCGCGTCGGCCGCCGCCACCGGCGGCCTCGTCGTCGGATTCCACGTTCCTTTCGCGGGGCCCGCGAACGCGCAGGCAACCGCCGCGCCCGAGGTCAACGCCTGGGTCGTCGTGCAGCCGGACGACGTCGTCGTGATCCGCATCGCCCGCTCGGAGATGGGTCAGGGCACGCTGACCGGACTCGCGCAGCTGGTCGCCGAGGAGCTCGACTGCGACTGGGCGAAGGTGCGTACCGAGTTCCCGACGCCCGGACAGAACCTCGCGCGAAACCGCGCCTGGGGCAGCTTCTCGACCGGCGGCAGCCGCGGCATCCGCGAGTCGAACGAGTACGTGCGCAAGGGCGGCGCTGCCGCGCGGACGATGCTCGTGCAGGCGGCGGCGGACCGGTGGGGCGTGCCGGCGGCCGAGTGCGTCGCGGTGAAGGGCACGATCACGCACGCCCCGACCGGACGCCGGACGACCTACGGCAAGGTGGCCGAAGCGGCGTCGAAGCTCGCGCCGCCGCCGAACGTGCCGCTCAAGGATCCGAAGGACTGGACGATCGCGGGCCAGCGCCTCGCGCGCCTCGACACCGTCGACAAGACGACCGGCGCGCTCGTGTACGGCATCGACCTCGCGATGCCCGGCATGCTGAACGCGGCGATCCGGGACTGCCCGGTGTTCGGCGGGAAGGTGAAGGGCTTCGACGCCGCCGTCGCGATGAAGCGCCCGGGTGTGAGGAAGGTGATGCGCATCGGCGACTCGGCGGTCGCGGTGGTCGCCGACACGTGGTGGCACGCGAAGTCCGCACTCGACGCGCTGCCGATCGACTGGGACTACGGCCCGCATGCGGACGCGTCGAGCGCGAAGTTCGCGGCGGTGATGAAGGACGGACTCGACGCGCAGGTCGCGGCGGTCGGCAACCAGGTCGGCGACGCGAGAGCCGCGATCGCGGCGTCGCCGCGCAGGATCGAGGCGGTCTACGCGTATCCGCATCAGAATCACGCGACGATGGAGCCGATGAACGCAACGGCCCGCTGGACGCCGGAGCGCTGCGAAGTGTGGACGCCGACGCAGAACGGCGAGGCCGCGCTCGCGGCGGCGTCCGAGGCCTCGGGCCTGCCGCTCGCGAAATGCGAGGTCTACAAGACGCTCCTGGGCGGCGGCTTCGGACGGCGCGGCGCGGTGCACGACTGGGTGCGGCAGGCGGTCGCGATCGCGAAGGAGATGCCCGGCACGCCGGTCAAGCTCGTCTGGTCGCGCGAGGAGGACATGCAGCACGGGCGTTACCACCCGGTCACGCAGTGCAGGCTCGTCGCGGGCCTCGACGCCCAGGGCGACGTTACCGGGCTGCACATGCGGATCTCGGGCCAGTCGATCCTGGCCGGCGTGTTCCCGGACAACGTCCGCGACGGCAGGGACCCGGCCACGTTCCAGGGCCTCAATCCGCCGGGGCCGGAGGCGTCGATCGGCTACACGTTCCCCGCGCTGCTCGTCGACCACGCGATGCGCAACCCGCACGTGCCGCCGGGGTTCTGGCGCGGCGTCAACCTCAACCAGAACACGATCTACCTCGAGTGCTTCATCGACGAGATCGCGCATGCGACCCGGCAGGATCCGCTCGCGCTGCGGCGCAAGCTGATGGCGAACCACCCGAAGCACCTCGGCGTGCTGAACGCGGTCGCGGAGCGCGCGGGCTGGGGCAGGCCCGCGCCGGCGGGCGTCCACCGCGGGCTCGCGCAGGCGATGGGCTTCGGGAGCTACGTCGCCGCGTGCGCGGAAGTGTCGGTGAGCCGGGACGGGACGCTGAAGATCCACCGGATCGTCGCGGCAACCGATCCGGGCCACGCGGTGAATCCGCAGCAGATCGAGGCGCAGGTCGAGGGCTCGTTCGCGTATGGCCTGTCGGCCGCGCTCTACGGCGAGTGCACGGTGAAGGACGGGCGCATCGAGCAGGCCAACTTCGACACCTACCGCATCCTGCGGATGGACGAGATGCCGCGCGTCGAGACGATCGTGATGCCGTCGGGCGGATTCTGGGGCGGCGTCGGCGAGCCGACGATCGCGGTCGCGGCGCCCGCGGTGCTCAACGCGATCTTCGCGGCGACCGGCAAGCGGATCCGCGAGTTGCCGCTCAAGAACCACAGTCTGGCGAGCGCGTGAGCAGAGGCCCCGGGAGCCGGCGCAAGGTGCTCGCGGCGCTCGCGTTCGCCCTGCCTGCGCCGCTCCTCGCCCAGTCCCCGATCCGGGTGCCGCTCGTGCCGTTCGAGGTCGTCGGCGACGCGATCCCTGCCCCGCTCACCGGCGTGCCCGGGGACGCCGCCCGGGGACGCGCGATCGTCGTCGATCGCCGGACGGGGATGTGCCTGCTGTGCCACGCAGGTCCCTTTCCGGAGGAGCGCGCCCAGGGCACGATCGGCCCCGACCTGAGCGGGGTCGGCGTGCGGCTCGACCGGGCGCAGCTGCGCCTGCGGATCGTGGATGCGCGGCTGGCGCAGGCGGCGACCACGATGCCCTCGTACTACCGCATCGACGGCCTGACGCGCGTCGGGACCGCCTGGCGCGGGCGGCCGATCCTCTCGGCGCAGCAGGTCGAGGACGTCGTGGCGCTGCTCGCGTCGCTCGGGGACCCGACGAAGCCCGCGACCCGATGAGAGCTCCCTCCCGCTCCGATGGCACCAGGCGCCGGCTGCTCGTCGCGGGCGCGGGGCTCGGCGCCTGGCTCGTCGTGCGCCCGGCCGCCGGCGCGTCCGAGGACCTCGCCGCGGCGATCCGTGCCTACACGGGCGGCGCCGACGCGCGGCCGGGGAGGGTGAGGCTCGACGTGCCGAAGCTCGTGGACAACGGCAACTCGGTGCCGCTCACCGTGAGCGTCGACAGCCCGATGACGCCGTCGGACCACGTCGCGGCGATCGCGATCTTCAACGAGCGCAATCCCGAGCGCGACGTGGCGCGCTTCGCGCTCGGGCCCCGCTCGGGGCTCGCGCGCGTGTCGACGCGCATCCGACTCGCGACGTCGCAGAGGCTCGTCGCGGTCGCGAGGACGAGCGACGGCGCTCACTGGTCCGACGCGATCGACGTCGTCGTCGTGCTGGCGGCCTGCATCGAAGGGGAATCGTGATGGCACGCGCGATCGTCTCCGTGCCTCCTGCTGCGAAGCGCGGCGACGTGATCGAGATCCGTACGCTGATCGCGCACCCGATGGAGACAGGCTTTCGCGCGGATGCCGAGGGACGGCGCGTGCCGCGCGATCTCATCCGGCGCTTCACGTGCCGGTACAACGGCGAGGTCGTGTTCGCCGCGGAACTCTTCCCGGCGGCGGCCGCGAATCCGTCGCTCGTGTTCCACACGATCGCGGTCGAGAGCGGGACGCTCGCGTTCACCTGGGAGGGCGACAACGGGTTCGCGCAGACCGAGACGGCCGCGATCCGCGTCACATGAGCGCTCGCCGCGCGGCGCTCGCCGCCACCGCATTCGCGGTTGCCGGGGCGTGCGCGTCGTTCGCGTCCGGGCAGGCCGACACGCGCCGCTCCGGCGCCGAGTTCATGAGTCCGGCGACGCAGGCGATCGAGCGCGACGACACGCAGAACCCGGCGATGCTCTGGGTCGCGGACGGCGAGGCGCTCTGGATCCGCAAGGCGGGCAGGGCGGGCAGGGCCTGTGTCGACTGCCACGGCGACGCGCGAATCTCGATGCGGGGCGTCGCGGCGCGCTACCCGGCGTTCGACGCCGTCGCGGGGCGACCGGTCGACCTCGGGCAGCGCGTCGACCTGTGCGCGCAACGCCATCAGCAGGCCGAATCGCTCCCGCCCGAAAGCGGCCCTCGTCTGGCGCTCGAGAGCTACGTCGCGCTTCAGTCGCGCGGCATGCCGATCGCGCCGCCCGCCGATCCGCGGCTCGACGCCTGGCGAGACCGCGGGGACGCACTCTACCGGCAGCGGATCGGCCTGCTCGACCTCGCGTGCGAGCAGTGCCACGACGCACTGTCGGGCCGGCGGCTCGGCGGCAGCGTCATCCCGCAGGCGCATCCGACCGGCTATCCGATCTATCGCCTCGAGTGGCAGACGATGGGCTCGCTGCAGCGGCGCCTGAGAAGCTGCATGAGCGGAGTGCGCGCCGAGGTGCCGCCCTACGGTGCGCCGGAGCTCGTCGAGCTCGAGCTCCACCTCATGTCCAGGGCGGCCGGCATGGCGGTCGACGCACCCGGCGTGCGACCTTGAGGGCGGGTCCGCGGGGGATGGCACCCTGTCGTCCCGCGCGCCTGCGAGGCGCGCCCGTCGGGACCGTGCGCAGAGCGCGGGAGTCCCGATGATCCACGCCGCCGCCGACATCCCCTGCTGCACACCTGGAGCGCGCCGTTCGGCCAGTCGCCGTCCGAGCGCATCGGGCCTTCGCACGTCGTCCCGGCGCGCGACGAAGTAGACTGGCGGCTTTCGGGCATCGCCGGCGGTCCCGGCGCGCCGCTTGAGGGGGGTCTTCGATGAAATGCACGCTGGTCGGTTCCCGCTACTTCGGGGCCGCGGTACTCGACGCACTGCTCGGGGACGGCACGCACATCGTGCGCGTCGTCGCGCCCGCGGCCGACGACCGGCTCGCGCTCGCGGCGCAGAAGGCGGGCATTCCGGTGCACGTCCTGGCGAATCCGAAGATCGTTCCCGGCGACGCGATCGCCGACGGCACCGACCTGATCGTCGCCGCGCACACCCACGCGCGCGTGAGCAACGAGGCGCTCGCCCGATCGCGCCTGGGCGGCATCGGCTACCACCCGTCGCTGCTTCCGCGCCACCGCGGCATCGCCGCGGTCGAGTGGACGATCATGGAGAACGACCCGATCGCCGGCGGCTCCGTCTACCACCTGGCCGACGGGTGGGACGCGGGCGGCGTCGCGATGCAGGACTGGTGCTTCGTCGCGAAGGGCGAATCCGCGCGGGAGCTGTGGGAGCGCGCGCTCGCGCCGATGGGCCTCGATCTGCTGAAGCGCGTCGTGCGCCATGCGAAGGAGCACGGCTCGCTTCCGTCGCACAGGCAGGACGAGCGCTTCGCGACGAAGGCGCCCATGATCAGGCGCACCGTCACGCTGACCGAGGGACACCGCGCGCCGACCGCGTCGCTCGCGGTGACCGTCGTGGGGCCCGATCGCCCCGGCATCGTGAAGCTCCTCGCCGAGCGGGCGAAGGGCTTCGGCGCCAACTGGACGGCGAGCCGCATGGCCAACCTCGCCGGCCAGTTCGCCGGCATCGTGCACCTCGACGTGCCCGCGGAGAACGCCGACGCGCTCGCGAACGCGCTGTCCGCGCTCGAGTCGACCGGCCTGCGCGTCGTGATCGCGAAGAGCGAGGCCGTGGCCGCCCCGGCGGGACGTCGCGCGATCAAGCTCGAGCTCGCGGGACCGGACCGCCCCGGCATCGTCCGCGACCTGTCGACGAGCCTCGCCGAGCGCGGCGTGTCGATCGAGGACCTGCACACCGAGGTCGTCGACGGCGCGGGCGCGGCCGAGCACGTCTTCGAGGTCCGGGCGCTGCTGTTCGTGCCCAACGCGCTCTCCAACGACGACCTGCAGCGCGCCCTCGACGCGCTCGCGAGCGAGATGAGGATGGACCTCGCGCTGGGCGAGAAGCAGGGGCTGGGCGCCGCGCGCGCCTGAGTCCCGCCCGCGGGCGGAGGGAGACCGATGGCCGGCACCGGCCTGATCGCGCTGATCGACGACGTCGCGAGCATCCTCGACGACGTGTCGGTGCTGACGAAGGTCGCGGCGCAGAAGACGGCCGGCGTGCTGGGCGACGACCTGGCGCTCAATGCCCAGCAGGTCTCCGGCGTCCGGGCCGAACGCGAGCTGCCGGTCGTCTGGGCGGTCGCGAAGGGATCGACCGTCAACAAGGCGATCCTCGTTCCGGCGGCGCTCGCGATCAGCGCGTTCGCCCCCTGGGCGATCATGCCGCTCCTGATGGCGGGTGGCGTGTTCCTCTGCTACGAGGGCTTCGAGAAGCTCGCGCACCGGCTCCTGCACGGCGGTGACGTCGAGGCGGCGAAGGAGCGAAAGCTGCGCGAGGCGTTCGCCGACGCGTCGACCGACCTGGTCGCGTTCGAGCGCGGCAAGATCCGGGGCGCCGTGCGCACCGACTTCATCCTGTCGGCGGAGATCATCGTGATCGCGCTCGGCACGGTCGCCGGCGCCGCGTTCGCGACGCAGGTGTCGGTGCTCGCCGGCATCGCGGTCCTGATGACCGTCGGCGTCTACGGCATCGTGGCCGGCATCGTGAAGCTCGACGACGCGGGGGCGTGGCTCGCGCGCCGGGCGGGGGAAGGAACGTGGGCGCGGGCGCAGCGAGCTTGCGGCGCCGCGATCCTCTCCGCCGCACCGTGGTTGATGAAGACGCTGTCGGTCGTCGGGACCGCCGCGATGTTCCTCGTCGGCGGCGGCATTCTCGCGCACGGCATCCCATGGCTGGGCCACGGGATCGGGGCGCTCGCCGCGAAGGCGGCCGCCATTCCCGTCGGCGGGGCGGCGATCGGGCACCTCGGATCGTTGCTCGGCAATGCGATCGTCGGCGTTGTCGCGGGGGCGCTGGCCGTCGCGGTCGCGATCCTGGTGCGGCGCGCCATCCCGTCGCGGGGCGCGCCGGCATAGACGTCGCGAGCGGGTCGGCGATCCCGCGGAAGTCGTCCTGCCGGCGCCGGGCGCGCGGACGGCGTCGCCATTCTGCCGCGAAGCGTTCCCCCCCGCGCGCGCGCGTGGCACAATCGCCGCGCCGCCGCGGGCGCCCGTGCCCGCGGGACGAGCGCCCGGATCGCCGACGCGGAGAGTCTCGAGGACCGTGCATGCCGCATGACGTCACGCTGATCGCCACGTTCGCGGTGGGCTTCGTGCTCGCGTTCATCTTCGGCTACGTCGCGAACCGGCTCCGGCTGCCGCCGCTCGTCGGCTACCTCCTCGCCGGCGTCGCGATCGGCGTCTTCGCGCCGGACCTCGTCGCCAACGCCGAGATCGCGGGCCAGCTGGCCGAGATCGGCGTGATCCTGCTGATGTTCGGCGTGGGCCTCCACTTCTCGGTCGCCGACCTGATGGCGGTGCGTCGCGTCGCGATCCCCGGCGCGGTCGCGCAGATCGTCGTCGCCACCGCGGTCGGGGCCGCGATGGCGATGCTGTGGGGCTGGTCGCTCGGCGCAGGCATCGTGCTCGGCCTGTGCCTGTCGGTCGCGAGCACCGTCGTGCTGCTGAAGGCCCTCGAGGAGCGCAACGCCGTCCAGACGACCAACGGCCGCATCGCGGTCGGCTGGCTGATCGTCGAGGACCTCGCGATGGTGCTCGTGCTGGTGCTGCTGCCCGCGCTCGCGGAAGCGCTCGGAGGCAAGGTGCCGGGCGCCGGCCACGGCGCCGGCGACCGCGGACTTCTCGTCTCGCTCGGCATCACGCTCCTCAAGGTCGGGGCCTTCGGCGCGATCGTGCTGACCGTGGGTCCGCGCGTGATGCCGTGGATCCTGACGCAGGTGGCGCGCACCGGCTCGCGCGAGCTCTTCACGCTCGCGGTGCTGGCGCTCTCGGTCGGCATCGCGTTCGCGTCGGCCGAGCTCTTCGGCGTCTCGTTCGCGCTCGGCGCGTTCTTCGCCGGCGTCGTCCTGAACGAATCGGACCTCTCGCACAAGGCCGCGCAGAACTCGCTTCCGCTGCAGGACGCGTTCGCCGTGCTCTTCTTCGTGTCGGTCGGCATGCTGTTCGACCCCTCGATCGTCGTGCGTGAGCCGCTGATGCTCGCCGGGGTGCTGCTGCTGATCCTCGTCGGCAAGGCGATCATCGCGCTCGCCGTCGTCATGGTGATGGGATACCCGGCGAGCACGGGCATCTACGTCTCCGCGGCGCTGGCGCAGGTGGGGGAGTTCTCGTTCATCCTCGCGGGACTCGGCATCGCCTTCGGGCTCCTGCCGCCGGCGGGCCTGAGCCTGATCCTCGCGGGAGCGATCATCTCGATCACGCTCAACCAGTTCGCGTTCGTCGTGGCCGACGGACTCAACGCGTTCGTTGCCGCGCATCCCGGGCTGAAGCGCCGCCTCGAGGAAGCGCACGGCGCGCGACTCGCGCAGGTGCAGGCCGATCTCGACGTCGCGAAGGCGCGCGCCGAGGAGCGCGCCGCCGCGCATCGCACCCTCACGCCGGAGGAACTGGTCGACCACTTCCCGATGTTCGGGTCGCTCACGTCGGAGCAGCGCGAGGTCGTGCTGCTGCACCTCCAGCCGCATGCCGCGCAGCCGGGCGAGCGGGTGATCCATCGTGGAGACGTCGCGGACGCGGCCTACTTCATCTCGGCGGGCGAGGTCGAGGTCGCGGTCGCCGGCCAGCACATCCGCCTCGGTCCCGGCAACTTCTTCGGCGAGATGGCGCTCGTCAGCGGGCAGCCGCGCTCGGCCGACGTCACCGCGCTCGACTACGGCCGGTTCCTGAAGCTCACCACCGACGACTTCAACGAGATCCTTCGCCGCTACCCGGACATCAAGGCCCAGATCGTCGACCAGGCGGCGAAGCGCGAGGAGATGAACCGCCGTCGGGCGGAGCAGGCGGTGCAGACCGCGAAGGGAGCCCTGGGCGAAGGCGCCGACGAGGGCGACTCGCCACGCCGCTAGGATTTCGCTGCTTGACCCTGCGGCGTGTCGCGCATCCGCGCGCTGCGCACGGCGTCACCGATCGATCTTCCATGCGTGTTGCATTGCGCCTTCTCCCATGCGAGCTCGCGGACATATCCTGCTGATCAGCCACCAGCGCAGTCATTCGACGCTGCTCGCCCACATCCTCGGCAGCCACCCCGAGATCGACGGCTACAGCGAACTGCACCAGCACTACCTGAGCCCCGTCGACCTGCGTTCGATGACGCACCGGATCGAGGAGGCTACCGGCAGGCCCCGGCGCGGGCGGTATGCACTCGACAAGCTGCTGCACAATCAGGGCCGGGTCGATCCATCGATCCTTCGCCGCGACGACGTCAGGGTCGTGTTCCTGCTTCGCAACCCGCGCGACACGATCACGAGCATGGTGCGGATCGCCGGCGGTCGCGAAACCCCGCAGGGCGCGGTCGACTACTATGTCGACCGCCTCGCGCGAATCGACCAGTACAGCACGCTGACGGGAGCGCGTGCCGCGTTCGTCGAAGCGGAGAAGCTGGTGTCGGACACGGAACGCGTGCTCGCACGGCTGACGCGCTACCTCGAGCTCGCGACGCCGCTCGAGCCGACCTACGAGCGGTTCCGGCTGAGCGGGCAGCCGGGCCACGGCGACTTCTCGCCGAACATTCTCGCCGGCAGGATCCTGCGCGACGACGAGCGCGATCGCGGAACCGGGAAGCCCGTCGAGATCCCGGCGGAACCGTTGCGCGCGGCGGTCGTCGCGTACGAGTCGCTGCTTTCGGCGATGCGGTCGCGTCACCCCGACTGAGGGCGCGCCTCCGGCGATCCGGCCGGCGCGCCGCGCATGCGAGGGCGACGCCGAGCTTCCCTAGATCAGCAGCAGCGTCGCGAGGCCGAGGAACGCGCCCATGCTCACGACGTCGGTCGCCGTCGTGAGGAAGATGCTCGACGCCGTGGCCGGATCGGCGCCCATGCGCTGGAGCGTCGTCGGCACGAGCACGCCCGAGATGCCGCTGATGACGCATGCGACGACCATCGCGAGCCAGGTCACGCAGGCGAGCATCCACGCCTGCGGGTTCCCCTGCATCCACGCGTAGACGAACATCCCGGCGCCTGCCGAGACGCCCACCAGCGCGCCGTTGCACAGGCCGAGGATCGCCTCCTTGAACACCGCGGCCGGCGTGCCGCCGGGCTTGAGTTCGCCCAGCGTCATGCCGCGCAGCGTCACCGCGAGCGCCTGGCAACCGGTGTTGCCCGACTGTCCGGCGAGCACGGGCAGGAACACCGCGAGCAGCACGATCTTCTGCAGCGTGCCCTCGAACAGCCCGACGACGAACGCGGCCACGAACGCGGTGAGCAGGTTGAGCTGCAGCCACGGGTGGCGGAACAGGAGGCTTCGGGACCAGGGCGTAGTCAGTCGCTCCTCCTTCGTCACGCCGACCATCGCGCCGGCCTGTGCCGAGAGCTCGACCGCCTGCGCCTCGAACATTCGCTGCCCGCGCACGGTGCCCTTGAGCCGCCCCTCGTCGTCGACGACCGGATAGACCGGGTAGTGCTTGTCGAGCGTGAGCTTCATCGCGTCGAGCAGCGGCATCGTCGTCGTCAGCGCGAACACGTTCCGCAACATGATCTCGCCGAGCGTCTGCGACTTCTCGGAGAAGAGCAGGTCGCGCATCGTGATTACGCCGACGAGCTTGCCGTCGGCCTCGAGCACCCACGCGTAGGTGATGAACGCCTGCTTGACGAGCTCGCGGATCGTCTCGATCGCCTCGCTCACCGTCTGCTGCGGAAGGAACACCGCCAGCGGCGGCTCCATCAGGCGCCCGATCGAATCCTCCGGGTACGGCGAGTCGCTCGACGCCTTCGACTTCCTCCTGAGCCTCATGGCGATCCCCTGTCGACGCTGCGTTGGACGGCGTAGGGTCGAGCCGGGCCGCATTCGTGCGGCCGGGCACCACCGCGCTCTTATACCGCAACCCCGGGGCCCGTGGGTCGCGCGCCGACTCGCGGACGCTGCGACTATTCCGGCGGACGCTCGGGCAGGGCCGGGTCCGCGGCGACGGGGCGGTCCGTGCCGCCGTCCCGCGCTCCGCCCCCGAAGCCCGCGTGCGCGGCGGTCAGCAGCTCGAGCGCCGCCAGCACGGTCTCGCTGCGGATGGCCAGCGTGAGCGAATCCGTCGCCCGGCCGCACAGCCTCTGGCAGAAGCCGTCGGTGGGGCCCTCGAAGTCGCAGTGCGACGCGCCGTCGAACTTCTTCGCGCGTACCAGCCGGCGCACGGACTGGGCGAACGTGCGTGCGCTGCCCGCCAGGTTGCACGCGGACGCGTTGCCGAAGAGGACGATGGCCGGCGCCTCGAGGATCGACGCCGCGTGGATGCCGGTGCCCGAGCGGTCCACCGGGTCGAGGCCGATCCAGCCCGCGATGCCGGGCAGCTTCGTCGCGGCGAGCGCGGTGGCGAGGCCGCCTGCGGACGTGCCGATAAGCACGAGCGACGACGGCAGGACCGGCTGCAGACCGAGCGCGCCGGCTTCGAGCTGGCGCGCGAGATCGACGATCGCCGAGCCGTTGCCCCACAGGTCGATCACGTTCGGCAGGTCCGGAATCACCGCGACGACGCCCGCTTCGGCGAGTGCGATTCCGACGTCGCGGTGCTGCTCGCGCGACCGCGTCCACCCGTGCGCGACGATCGCCATGCCGACGACGTCGGTCGTGCCGGGTTCGTGCACGTCGACCGTCATCGGCTGCCCGTCGATCTCGATCGTCACCGTGCGCAGCTGCGCCGACGGCTGTGCCGCCGCCGTCGCGGCGAAGAGAAGCAGGACGAGGAACAGCGCGGAACGCGACAAGCGATTCATGCGGGGCGACGGCCGGGGTGAAGAGGGTACCCTGCAAATCGCCCGCGCACGAGCCCACTCCGGATTGCCGCCTATAATTCCCGGGTCTGCGGGGACGTTCCCGCCGTCGCAGGAGTCCCGTCATGAGCGATTCCCTGGTCCAGGCCGTCGTGGAAGGCGATACCGTTCGGGTGCGCTCGCTGCTGGCATCGGGCGCGGACGCCAACGCGCGCGACGCGGATGGCGCGACCGCGCTGATGCGCGCGGCGCACCTGGGACGACTCGACGTCGTGCGCGCGCTCGTCGACGGCGGCGCCGACGTCAATGCCACCGACGAACGCGGCTGGGGGGCGCTCGCAAAGGCCGTCCACAACGCCGACCTCGATCGCGGCTTCGCCGACGTCGTCGGGTTCCTGATCGAGCGCGGCGCGAACGTCGAGGCCCCGATCGGCTACGGCATCCGGCCGCTGATGCTCGCCGCCGGCTACGGGGAGATCGCGGTCGTCGAGGCGCTGCTCGCGGGCGGCGCCGACGTCCTGGCGCGAAACGATGGCGGACTCTCGGCTCTCATGATGGTGAAGGAGAAGTTCTACGTCGACGTGATCAACCGCCTGCACGAGGCCGAGCGCGACGCCGGCGTCGACGAAGGGAGTTGCGGCACGAAGAACGCGCCGGGCTCGAACGTGATCACGTTCCTGAAGCCGATGGCGCGCAAGGACTAGGCTTCGAGGGAGGGTGCCCGGCGAAGGATCCGTTTCGCGTCGACCGCCCCGGTACGCCCGGGCGCGTTGCCGGGCGTGTGCAATCTTGATATGCTCCCATGGTCTTTGGGCGTTTCGCCCCAGAGGGGAGACATCGATGCATGGAAGATTCATCCGCGGGCTCGCCGTCGCGGCGCTCGCTTGCCTGACATCCGGTGCGGTGCAGGCCGCAGGCGAGACGTTCAAGGTGATCAGCGTCAACACGCCGGGCTGCAACTCCGGCGACTTCGCCATGACGGTCGAGCGCGCCAACCTGGACGGTGGCACGTACACGGTCCACACCGTAGTGACCATCGGCGCATTCGTCTACATGAACGAGAACGCGTCGATCAGCGTCAACGGGCTGAGCGGCTGGAACGTCTTCAACAACTTCACCTATGGCCCGGTTCCCAACCCGGGAACCTATCCGATGCCGTCGGGGCAGCAGATGCGCCTCGACTTCACGCTCGAGCGCCCGCTCGGCACGCCGCTCTACGCGTGGACGCTGATCGTCGACGGCTGCGACACCGGCAACATCCTGTTCAACGGACCGAGAGCCATCTCGAGCGCGGCGACGCCGGTGCCGACGCTGTCCGAGTGGGCGACCATCGGCCTCCTGTCGTTGCTCATGCTTGCCGGACTCGCGCGCCTGCGCTCGCGCCGCCGCTGAGCGCACCCTGCCTTCCCGCCATCGCCCGCCCCGTCGGGCGGTGGCGGTCAGCACCTCCCATCCGCCTGCCGACGCGGGGGCACCTGCGCGACCCCCGGGGGCATCGAACGCCCGGGATCAGGTCAGCCAGGCCGGCTCGAGCAGCATCACGGCGCCGAGCGCGATCATCACGGCGCCGCTCGCGAGCTTGAGCCAGCGGCCGCCCCGCTCGGTGAGCTTGCGGCTGCCGAGCGCGACTACCGCGACTGCGACCATCAGCGCGTCGTCGGCGATGTAGCCGGCGATGTAAAGCGCGAGGTAGCCGTAGCGCGCTGCCGGCGTCAGGTCGTGCTGCGCGAGCACCGCGGTGAAGACGGCGGGCAGGCCGGCGGTGCACAGGATCTCGACGAAGTTCACGACGACCGCGAGCGCGGCGACCGCGACGAGCGACGCCCCGATCGCCCGGGCGCTCATCACCGCGCGCATGCGCGCGTAGATTCCCGGCTTCGCCCCGTCCGGGATCGACAGCGACGGGCCTCGGCCCCAGGCGAAGAAGTCCTTCACGTTGAACGCGCCGATCGCCAGCGCGACCAGCGCGAGGCCCCAGCGCAGCGGGGTCGACATCCCCGCGATCAGGAACAGGTTGAGCCACGCGGCCATGAACGCGAAGTAGACCGCCCCGCTGGCGAGCACGAACGTGCCGGCGACGAGCGCCATGCGCCTGCGGTCCCGGAATCGGACGAGCAGCGACAGCAGGAACAGGAGCACCCACGTCGCGCAGGGATTGATACCGTCGAGCAGTCCCAGCGCGAGCGTGAACAGCGGCAGTCCGAGCCGCGACGCGGACAGCGTGCCGAACGCGGTCGCCTCGACCTGGTCGCCGCGCGGCTGCGCGTCGTCGATCAGCGCGAGGAGCGCCGGGCCGCCCTCCATTGCGTCGAAGCCCGCCATCACGCGACCGTCGATCACGAACGTCGGCACGCCCGGCGGCCAGACGCCTGCCCGTTCCGACAGGGTGAACAGCGCTTCGCGCGCGGCGGGGTCCCGGTCGACGGGACGATAGACGATCGAGAGGTCCGGGCGTGCGGACGAGAGGTTCCCGAGGAACGCCTTGGCATCGGCGCAGTGCGGGCAGCCGTCGCGCACGAAGACCTCGAGCGTGCGCGCCGTCGGGGCAACGGGCGATTCGTCGTTCGATGCGCGCGCCGGGGCCGGTCCGGCCGCCACGGAGACCGCGAGCAGGAAGGCGAGCGCCGGGAGGGCGCGTCGAGCGGCGCTCGCCGAGGACGCATGCCGGTCCGGCGGAGACGTGCATGCGCGCATCGTTCGGGGCGGGTTGCCGGCAGCGGGGACGACCGCCTGCCGGCGGGCCGGTCAGTCGGGCCGGTCCTGCTCCTCGCGCGTGCCGCGCAGGTACGCGACCCAGTAGACGCCCGCGACGAGCAGCGTGCCGCCGACGACGTTTCCCGCGGTCACGGCGGCGAGATTCGTGGCGATGCCCGCGAGCGGCACGGCGCCGTGCGGGGCGATCAGGAAGCCGTAGGGCAGGAAGAACCAGTTGGCGATCGAGTGCTCGAAGCCGATCGCGACGAACGCGGTGATCGGGAAGAGGATCGCGAGGATCTTGTCGGTGACGCTGCGCCCTCCCATCGCCAGCCACACCGCCAGGCACACGAGCGTGTTGCAGAGCACGCCGCGCGCGAACGCCTCGCTCGCCGAAAGGCCGGCCTTCGCGCTCGCGATGCGTATCGCGGTCTCGCCGATGCCGCCGTTGCCCAGGCTCGCGATGTCGCCCCACAGCACGAGGACGACGGTGCCGAGGCAGCCGATCACGTTGCCTGCGTAGACCACGAGCCAGTTGCGGACGACGTCGCGCGTGCCGATGAGGCCGTCCGCCCACGCCATCGCCAGCAGGTTGTTGCCGGTGAAGAGCTCCGCACCGGCCACGACGACGAGCACGAGGCCGAGGCAGAAGGCGAGTCCGCCCAGGAGTCTCGCGATGCCGAAGCCGAGCTTCGCATCGGTGACGACGGTGATGAAGAACAGCGCGCCGAGCGAGATGAACGCGCCGGCGAGGATCGCCAGCACGAGCAGCGTGAGGCCGTCGGTGCGCGCCTTCGCGACGCCGAGGCGCTCGACCTTCGATGCGATCTCGCGTGGCGTGTACGCGTCGACGATGTGCGTTTCCTGGTCCATGGGGCTGCAGGTGTCCGGGTCGGGTGGGAAGGGGGCGACTCGCGATCGACGATCGCGCCTCACGCGTCGGGGGCGAAGGTCCAGACCGCATAGCCCTCGCGCCGCATGCGCTCGGCCTGCGGCGAGCGCAATTGCGGCAGCAGGCCGGGGCGCCAAGCGTGCACGCGATCGGTGATCGACGCGGTGGCGGTCGCCAGCCAGCCGGCCGACTCGACCGCCTCGCGCGGGTGGCGGTCGCCCGGGACGAACGGCGTGCCGAGCGCCGCGAAGCGCTCGGCGGTGTCGCGCCCGAACCAGCGCAGGAACGCTCCGTTCGTCAGATCCGCGATCAGTTGCGCTCGCGGCAGCGCTGCCCGGACCGCGCCGGCGAGCGCGCCGAGAGCGTCCTGGCCGAGGTAGACCGACACGCCCTCCAGCACGACGAGCGCCTCGTCGTCGCCGGCGAGTGGCGCGAGAACGCCCGCCAGCGACTCCCGCCGGTGGTCGAAGGCGATGCGCGTCAGAGGATTGGGGGCCGCGCGCTCGGGCAGCGTCGCCTCCTTGATCGCGAGGATCGCCGGGTGGTCGAGCTCGAGCCACCGGCCGCCTCCGAGGCGAAAGGCCCTCGTGTCGAGTCCTGCGCCGACGATCAGCACGCGGCGGCCGGGATCGCGCGTCAGGGCGTCGCGGACCAGGTCGTCGATGAGGCGATGCCGCGCCATGTTGCACGCATGAGCGGCATCGTCGCCGAGCAGCGGCGCGAGGCGCCGGCGCAGCGCATCGTCGAGGAAGCGGGACGCGTAGCGATCCCCGCACAGCGAGTCCGCGTCGCCCGCATCGCGCTCGCGCTGGGCGCAACAGTAGAAGGCGGTAAGCTCGACGTTCGCGATCGTTCCGGGATGCGTGCGCATGTGTGTGCTCACCCGCAACGGGCGGCGTGGGACCCCTGTGCCGTTCGCCGGGAACCGGAAGGCGCGCGACCGACCGACACGCACGGTGGAACCGAATCGGCGATCACGAGCGATCCCCGCTATTCCGTTCGCGACACGATGCGGACGGCGATGTCGCCATGGTGGCGGAATCCCATTCGTGCATAGAGCGCACGCGCACGGTCGTTGCCTGCCATCACGTGCAGGAACGGCAGCTGGCCGCGAGCGAGCTGGCGCCGGACGAGCTTGTGCATCAGGCGCCGCGCGAGCCCCCGGCCTCGAAAATCCGGATGCGTGCACACACCGCTGATCTCCCTCAGCGTGCCCGCCGCCATCCGCTCGCCTGCCATCGCAGCCAGGCGCTCGCCCTCGAAGGCGCCCCAATACTCGCCGAGCTCGACGGTCCGCTCGCCGAACGGCCCGGGCTGCGTGAGCGCCACGAGCTCGAGCATCTTCGGCACGTGCTCGCGTCCGAGCCGTACCGCGGCGAGCGGGGCGTCGTCCTCGGGCGCGCCGCGCTCCCAGACCATCTGGTGCGCTGCCGTGTCGGCGTCGACGTGCCAATCGGAGGGCGTCGGGCCGGACCACGCGGCGCAATAGAGATGCTCGCCGGACTCGCAGTACGGCGCGATCGCGGCGAAGTCGGGTCGCTGCGGATCCGCGAAGCCGACGATCGGCGAGAAGCCGCGCGCGTAGCGGCGCGCGGTGTCCGTGCCCTCCGCGTGCCTCGCCTGCGGTCCCGCCAGCGAATGCCAGACGACGTTGCCGAGGAGCGAAAGCGTCATCGCGACGTCGGCCCGCTCGCGAAGTCGATCCGGTAGCGCAATCCGGGCGCGCTTCCGAACTGGGGAGGCTTCGTGAACCGTTCGACGAGCACGCCCCCGTTCGACTCGATCACGCGCTGCGAGGCGACGTTGTCGGGGTCGGTCGTGATCTCGACGTAGGCGAGGCCCTCGGCGCGCGCGTCCGGCAGGAGCTGGCGCAGCGCCGACCTCGCGCAGCCCCGGTTACGCTTCCAGGGCACGACCGCGTATCCGATGTGGCCGAGGCAGTGCGGCGGCAGCGCCTCGGTGCCGCGCTGCCAGCGAAAGCCGACCGCGCCGCAGAACTCGCCGTCCCACATCCAGCGCCGGTAGCCGGGAAGCCGCGCGGCGGCCGAGCCGTCGGGGAGCGTCACCGGGCCGCCCTTCGCCTCGCGGTCGACGAGGCCCGCGAGGAAGCGTTCGCCGTCCTCGGCGATCCGTCCGAGCTCCTCGTCGGCGGCGGCCTTGCCGCGCACGTCGTCCGGCGACCAGCCGCGTTCGAGCGCGGCGACGTAGCCGGCGAGGTACTCGCGGGAGGGCCAGACGAGCTTCACAGGGCGAATGGTACCTGCCGACGCTCGCGGGTCACCGCGGGCCGGGCTTGCCCGACGCCGTTCCCTCGAGGATGGCCGTGAACGCGCGCACGCGCTTCGCGTTCGCGCCAAGGTCGCTCCTGCCCACGCGCGACACCGAGCGGACGTCGATGCGGCTTCCGCGCGCGGCCGGCGCGACGCGGATCACGACGTCGTCGCTGAAGCCGAACCACGGCGTCGTCGCCGTCGCCTCGATGCGTCCCGACGCCGGGTCGGACGCGACGATCGTCCATCCCATCGACCGCGCAGCGGCGAGCGCGGCGTCGAACGCGGCGGCCGGATCCTTCGCGACGACGATCGGCACGATGTCCGGGTACGCGGTGCGTTGAGCGCTCGCGGTCGCCTCGCCTGCGTAGCTCGCGGGCACGGGCGCCTTCGCGCGGAGCGGCAGGATCGCGACGAACACGGGCGGATCCGCCGTATCCGTCGAGATGTCGTTGATCGGGGGCAGCGCGCGCGCCTGCAGCAGCAGCGTGAGCGGGACCGCGGCGGCGGACGCGGCGAGCGCGAGCGCGACGACGAGTGCGCCGGGCCCGCGCGCCCGCAGCTTCGGGACGAGCAGCGCGACGAGCGAGATCGCCGCGAGCCCGAGCGCCGCGTAGGTGCCCCAGCGCAGGATCGTGAATCCGGCACGCCAGTCCCAGACGCCGAACCGCGCGCCGAAGCCCGACGCGACGATCGCCGCGGCGGCGAGGGCGGCGAGGAGGGCAGGCAGGCGCATCGCGTTCATCGGGCTCTCCTCGTCGCGGGGGGCGGGCAAACTTCGGTCAGCGTCCGGCGGATCCGCGGGCGAGCGCGTCCGCCGGCCGGTCCAGGCGATAGATGCGGGTCTCGCCGTGGTTCTTGGCGAGCCGCGTGCGGCCGACATATTCGAGCACGAAATCGCCCTGGCCGAGCGCCGCGAGCGTCGCGGCGCAGGCCTCGCTCGCGTAGACGCTTCCCGGCGGCGTCACCGGTCCCGTGCGCGCGATCGCCTCGTCGAAGGGCCGCACGCATTCCGGGCCGCCGAGCGCCACGCTCGCGCGGACGAAGTCGTCGCGGTCGAATGGCAGCACGAGGTCGACCTCCGCCCTTGCGCGGAGGGCGGCGTCGAGGAACAGAAGGCCGGCGCCGCCGGCCGCGGAGGCGTAGACGATGGGCGTCGCCGCGGGCGGTCAAACGCGCACGGCGGGACGAAGCGCCGGCCTCGCCTGCCGCGGATCGATCCGCCGCAGGGGAGAACGTCCGGGCCGTCATGTCCCTGGCCGACCCTTCGCTCTCAGGCATTCGGCGTACGCCGCGACTATGCGGTCCACGTGGCGATCGATCGTCAACTCGGCGAGGGCACGCGATCGCGCGGCGTCGCCCAGGCGCTCCGCGTGTCCGTGGTCGCGGACGACGCCCTCCAGCGCTGCGGCAAGCGCTCCCGCATCGCCCGAGGGCACGAGTTCGCCCGTCTCGCCGGGCACGACCTGCTCGGCCAGGCCCCCGCCCGCGCTCGCCACGACCGCCGTCCCGCGCATCATCGCCTCGGCCGCGACGAGGCCGAACGGCTCTTCCCAGCGCGACGGCACCGCCTGCACCCACGCGGTGCCGAGCGCGCGCTCCATCTCGTCCTGGGCGAGGTGGCCGGCGAACTCGACCGCGTCGCGGATGCCGAGTTCGCGCGCGAGTCGCTCGAGCCCGATCCGCTCCGGGCCGTCCCCGGCGACGATCAGCCGCACCTCGGGCATGCGCTCGCGCAGGAGCGCGATCGCCCGCAGGAGCACGTCGACGCCCTTCTTGGGGACGAGCCGGCCCGCGAAGCCGACCACGGGCGTCGTCCCCAGCGGAGGGCGTGGCGGACGCATCGGCACGCCGTTGGGGATCGCCTCGTCGACGCGGATGCCCTCGGCCCGCAGCCGCCGAGCCACCCATTCGCTGTTCGAGACGACGCGATCGAACACGTCGAGCGCGGTCAACCGACGCTGCACGAGCGCGCGCGCCACGCCCGGCCAGGACATGCAGCCCGCCGCGTGGCAGGCGATCCCCGCACGATGCCGGCAGGGCGTGCCGTCGGGCAGCGTCTTCGTGTTGATCGGGCAGACGAGGTTGTAGTTGATGACGTGGAGCAGGCTCGGGAACGGCCGCAGCAGCGGCAGGACCAGCGGCGACAGCTGCGTCAGGAACATCTTGACGTGCACGACGTCCGGCCGGAACTCGCGCAGCACGGTGCGCAGGCGCGCCGCCGCGTGCGGATTCGCCGCCTGCAATACGCGCCGCAACGGCGACACCGTGCCGAAGCACTGCTGGTCGGACACGAGCGGCAGCGGCAGCGGGAGCGCGGTGCTCGTGAACAGGATCGCCTCGTGGCTCCGGCGGCGCAGCGCGTCGCGCAGCGCCACGATCATCACTTCGGCGCCGCCGCTGAGCGTGCCGTAGTCGTGCAGCAGGAGAACCCGCATCGCGGCGGCTACGCCATGAAGCGCGCGCGGTCCGCGGCGTCGAGGTGCGGCTCGCGGTCCAGGTCGTAGAGGCCGGCCTTCACGGCGCTGCGGCCCGCGCCGAACGCGAAACCGGCGGCCTGGGCGACGGCGTCCAGCACCAGCGCGAGCGCGAGCAGCGGCGCGATGACCGGCATCTCCACGCGGGCGGGGTGCGCGCGCAGTCCCGGCCACATTGCGCGCAGCCGGAGCAGCGGAAAGGCCGGGCTCGCCGCCGCGTACAGCACTCTGCGCCCGCGCGACCATCCCTCGGCGCGCGCGCGCGTGTCGGCGGACGCGCGCCCCGAGTGGAACCGCAGTCGCAGCATCGAGCGCATCAGGGAAGGATTGAGGTGCCCCATGCGCGCGCCGGTCTCGCGAAAGAAGCGGTGGCCGTCGCGCCGGAGCGTGTCGAGGAGGCCGCCGTCGCGCGCGAGCGCGTCCGGGAGGCCGTCGCCGAAGGCCAGGAGCGCGTCGCGGCGGAAGGCCGAGTTGTTGCGCGGTATGCGCGCGACCTCGCCTCCCCTCGCCGTCTCGTCGTGCCGGCCGTAGGTCATCAGGTGCTCGACCCAGCTCGTCGCGGTGTCCGTGTTCGCGTTGGTGATGATGCTGCCGACGGCCGACCACGGCCCCTCGAACGCCCGCACGATCGCCGCGGCCCAGCCCGGATCCGGATACACGTGGTTCTCGAGGAGCGCGACGAGCGGGGCGGAGGCCAGGCGGATGCCGGGGACGAACGCGCGCTCCACTTCCTCGAACGGCCCGACGGCAAGGCAGCGCCACCGCGCGAATCCGGCCGTCTCGGAAGGCGCGAGATCGTCGAACGCACCCGCTTCCGGGCCGATGAGGATGACCTCGACGCGATCGGCGATCGTCTGCGCGCACAGGTGGCGCAGCGTCCGCCGCACGGTCCGGCCGCGACCGCTCGTCGCGACGAGTACGGTCAGCGCGGGCGCCGCGGCCGTCACGTCTCCGCTCCGTCCTTGCGTCCCGATCGCGCACCCCGCGGCTCGCGCGGCGCTGCGGCGATCCATCCGCCGTGGTAGCAGGCCACGCCCGCGACCAGCAGCGCGAGCAGATAGGCGGACTCGCGCCACGACAGACCGGACGCGGCGACGGTGTCGCGGAAGATGCCAAGCCGCTCGCCGTTCGAGAGCGGCCTCGCGGGCACGATCGTCGAGTAGCGGCGCGCGCTCCTGCCGTAGAGAAAGGCCTTGCGGAAGTAGGCGGACGCCCGGTCGATCTCGAGGTGGTCGACCACCGCGTCTGGCTGGTAGCGCACCGCATCGACGCCCCAGCGGGCGAGCACCCGGTGCACGAAGATGACGTCCGAGCCGCGCGCCCCCTCGTCGAACGCCCCGACGGCGTCGAACGCGTCGCGGCGGGCCGCCATGTTGTTCGTGTGGCCGTAGTAGACGGCGGGGTCCCGGCTCCCGAGCACGAAGACCTCCTTTCGATGGTCGTACTCGCCGAGGAGCCGCACCGCGGTCGTCTTTCCCGCGGGCAGGTCCCGGCCCATCACCACCTGCACGGTCGGATCCGCCAGCGGCGAGGTCAATCGCCGCAGCCAGTTCGGCCGGGGGACGCAGTCGCCGTCCGTGAAGACGATCCATCGTCCCTGCGCGTGCGCGAGACCGCGGTTGCGGGCGGCGTACGCGCTCTGCCGCGGCTCGGCGAGCAGCCGGACCGACGCGCGGCGACGCGCGACCGCCGCCGTGGCGTCGGTCGAGTTGTTGTCGACGACGATGATCTCGCGCGAGTGCGTCGGCAGGTCCTGCCGCTCGAGGCCGTCGAGGCAGGCATCGAGGGTCCGCGAGGCGTTGAACACGGGCACGACGATCGAGACGTCGATCATGGCGCGACCCGAACGCCTTCGCGCGCCGAGCGCTCGGCCGCGAGCACGACCGCGAGGCTCGCCATCCCGTCGTCGAGGTCGGGCTTCGTCGGGCCGCCGCCGCGGGCCGCAGCGACGAACGCCCGCAGCGCGAGCGCGAACGTCGTGTCCCGCGGCGGAAACAGCGCGTCGCGAAGCGCGCGCGGTACCCCGCCGGCGACCCCCAGCGCCGACAGAAGACGCGCCGCCGTCCCGAAGTCCCGGTGTCCGGGCGACCGGTGCAGGCGCGACGAACGGTAGCGGTCGAACACCAGCCGGCCCCGCGTGCCATGGACCTCGATCCGGTCCTCCTCCGTCGCGGCGAGCGACGCGCACAGCGAGACGAGCGGTCCCGTCGAAAGCCGCAGCGCCGCGACGGCCGTGTCGCCGTCGCTTCGCGCGGACATCGAGAGCGCGCTCACGTCGACGATCTCGGCGTCGAACAGGAACCGCAGGAGATCGACCTGGTGACCCGCGAGGTCGAGCAGCGCGCCTCCCCCGGTTTCCCGGAGCCGCTTCCACTCCGGAAGCGCGCGCCGCGCGCCGGAGAAGCTCGTCCGCACCAGCGTCACGTCGCCCGCGCGGCCGCGCGCGACCTCGCTCTTCAACGCCAGCGCCAGCGGATGGAACCGGTGGTTGAATCCGACCATCCCGGCGGTGCCGGCGCGCCGCCACGCATCCAGCATCGCGCGTCCTTCGTCCGCCGAGATCGCGAGCGGCTTCTCCACGTAGACGTGCAGCCCGCGCGCGAACCCGGCCACCGCCGCGTGCGCGTGCAGCGCCGGCGGCAGGCAGATCACGATCGCATCGAGAGGCTGCGCGTCGAGCAATTGGGCGAAGTCTGCGTGGCAGGCGGCGCCGGGCGCCAGCGCCCGGCATGCTTCGCGCGCTTCGGCCACCGGATCGGCGATCGCGGCGAGCGCGACGCCGGGCATCGAGGCGAGGATCGGCAGGTGGAAGCGGCGCGCGATGCGCCCGGCGCCGAGCAGTCCGACGCGCAGGCGGCCCGCGCCCTCGTTCCGCATTACGTCCCGGGCAATCACGGCCTGTCCTTCGGAAGCGACTCCGACGGTGCTTCCGGGCCGCCGCTCAGGCCGCCGCGAACGCGCGGTCGATCTCGCGGCGCAGTTCGCCGTAGGTCCGCGTCACGGGGAACTGCGGGAATTCGCGGATCACGTTCTCGGGCGGATGGAACAGGATGCCGCCGTGCGCCTCGCCGAGCATCGCGGTGTCGTTGTAGCTGTCGCCCGCCGCGACGATCCTGAAGTTGAGCTCCTTCAGGCGTTTCACCGCTTCCCGCTTCTGGTCCGGCATCCGCAGCCGGTAATCCGCGATCATGCCGTCGCCGTCGACCACCAGCGAGTGGCAGAAGAGCGTCGGCGCTCCGAGCTGGCGCATGAGCGGGCGCGCGAACTCGTAGAACGTGTCCGACAGGATGATCACCTGGTAGTCGTTACGCAATGCGTCGAGGAAGTCGCGCGCGCCCGGCATCGGTCCCATGGCGCCGATCGCGTCCTGGATCGCGGCGATGCCGAGCCCGTGCTGCTTCAGGATCGCGAGCCGCGCCTTCATCAGCTTGTCGTAGTCGGGCTCGTCGCGGGTCGTGCGCCGGAGCTCGGGAATGCCGGTGCGCCGGGCGAATTCGATCCAGATCTCCGGGACCAGGACGCCTTCGAGGTCGAGACAGACGATGCGCATGCAGGTGCTCGCGGGAAGAGGTTCGCCGGGACGCGGCGGGGGGGCGCCGCGGCCGGCGGCAGCGGCGCGTCGGCTGCATCACCCGTCGGCTCGACCCGGCGCCGGGTCGAGGTGGCGGCATTCTACCAACCGGGACGCCGTCGGCGCGGCGTGTGCGCGCGCGCCAGCCGGAGCGACCTCCGAGCGAAGATGCGGACCGGGCCTGCCGGGGCCGGAACCTCCTTCGACCCTCCGGGGCCCGCAACCCCCGCGAACGTCCTCGCGGGGCGACGCCCCGGGAAGCGCTACTGGTTTTCGAGCACGATCTCCTCGATCGTGTGCGCGGCCCGCTTGCAGTTGTAGAGGACGTCTTCCTGTGCCGTGTAGAAGCGGCGCATCTTGATCGCGTGCCAGGCGGCCGCCTCGTCGCCCTCGACGGCGAAGAGCTTCGTGATCGCCTCGCGCATCGTGGCCGCGCCGCGGTCCTCGAGCTGCTCGATCTCGTGGCAGATCGCCGTGACCTCCGCCTGGCGCCTGCGGTCGGCGAGGACGATCACCGCGCGATGCAGGCGCTGGCAGGCGTCGGCGCCGAGCGACGCCATCACCCGCGCCTCGGACGTCGAGCTCCCGATGTGGTACATGCGAACCGCGTTCGCGACGCTCTGCAGCGTGTCGAGCACGCGATCGAGGTCCTTCATCAGCGTGTGCATCTGCTGGCGGTTGAGCGGCGTCGTGAACGACTCGTACAGAAGCCGGATGTACTGCGCCTTGATGTCGTCGGCGCTGTTCTCGTTGACGTTCACCTCGTCGATCAGCTTCGCGGGGTCCTGCACGGCGGGGGCGCCCAGCGCCGTCAGCAGCCGCATCGTGGCGGTCGCGCCGCCGACCAGCCGGTCCGTGTGCGAAGCGAGGAGCTGGAAGAACGTCCCGCGCTTCGGCATCACCTTGTCGAGCATGGCGTGGGCCTCGCGCTCAGAGGAAGCTGCGTCCGAGGTACCAGAACAGCGCGGCGACGAGCCCCGCGGCCGGAATCGTCAGCACCCACGCGGCCACGAGATTGAACGTGATGGCCCACCGCACCGCGCGCACGTCCTGCGCGGTTCCCACGCCGACGATCGAGCCGGTGATCGTGTGCGTGGTCGACACCGGGATGCCGCCGGCGGTGGCGAGCCCCAGGCTGATCGCCCCGCCCATCGACGCGCAGGAGCCGCTGACCGGCGTCAGGCGCGTGATCTTCGAGCCCATCGTCTTCACGATCCGCCAGCCGCCGAGATACGTGCCCCACGCGATCGCGCCGTAGCACGCGTAGACGACCCACATCGGCAGCGTGGCGACGTCCGTCGTCGAGACGCCGGCGGTGATCAGCAGCAGCCATATGATGCCGATCGTCTTCTGCGCGTCGTTGCCGCCGTGGCCGAGGCTGTAGGCGGCCGCTGCGAAGAGCTGGCCGAAGCGGAAGTAGCTGCCCGCCTGGTGCGGCGTCCGGTTCCGGAAGATCCACGCGACCGCCACCATCAGGAGTCCGCCTATCAGGAACCCGATCAGCGGCGAGATGACGATGAAGGCGAGGATCTTGCCGAAGCCGTTCCACACGATCGGCGCGAAGCCGCCGGCCTTGGCCACCGTCGCGCCCACGAGGCCCCCTATCAGCGCATGCGACGACGACGACGGAATGCCGAAGTACCAGGTGACGACGTTCCACGCGAGCGCGCCCATCAGCGCGCCGAAGATCACGATGTGGTCGACGAACTGCGGGTCGACCGTCCCCTTGCCGATCGTCGCGGCGACCTTGAGCTGGAACACCCAGAGCGCGAGGAAGTTGAAGGCCGCCGCGAAGACCACCGCCTGCTTCGGCGTCAGGGCGCCGGTCGCGACGATCGTGCTGATCGAGTTCGCGCCGTCGTGGAACCCGTTCATGAAGTCGAACGCCAGCGCGACGGCGACGAGCAGCACGAGCGTCCAGAGGCTGATGGTCAGCTGTTCCATGGTCGTCGGGCCCGTCGGTGCCGCCCCCTCTCGGCCTGCCGCCGCGCGGTGCCTACGTGTTCTCGATCAGGATCTCTTCGATCGTCTTGGCGGCGTCCTCGCAGCGGTCGAGGACCTCTTCCTGGAGCGCGTAGAACTCGCGCAGCTTGATCGCCGTCCACACGCTCGCCTCACCGCCGAAGAGGGCCGCGATCGCCTTGCGCTGGACGCGGTCCGCCTGCGACTCGATCGCGTCGATCTCCCTGCACAGGTCGACGGTCTCCTTCCGGTGCGTCTTGTCGGGCAGCGCGATCACGGCACGGCTGAGGCGCATGCACGCGTCGGCGCCGAGCGCCGCGAGTTCGCGTGCCTCGGCCGTCGATTCCATGATGTTGTACATGCCCACGGCGTTGGCGACGTCCTGGATCGCGTTGAGCACCAGGTCGAGACCGATCGTCAGCGTGTGGATCTGGTCGCGGTTGATCGGCGTGGTGAACGAACGGTGCAGCAGCTGGATGAGCTCGTACTTGATCCTGTCGCCGGCCTGCTCGTTCAGGTTGACCTCCGCGATCAGCACCGGGATGTCCGCGGTGCCGCTGCCCAGGCCGTTCATCAGGTGCAGCACGGCGTTCGCGCCGGCGACGACGCGGTCGGCATGCGCCGCCAGCAGCTCGTAGAACTCCTTGCGCTGAGGCATCAGGCTGCTGAACACGAAGGGCTCCTCGATGCGACGGCCGATTCCGGATCCGGCGTGCGGACAACGCGCGATGCTGCCGCCCGGGAAAACGGGGGTCGGGGCGTCGCCGTCATCGGTCGCGACGCCGGACGTCTGCGGCAGTCACCTGCGCGCGGTCGAGCATACGCGGCGAACCCGCACCGGCATTGACGCGGGTCAAGCCGGGGGCGGCGCACCCTCGTACGCCGATCCGCCGCGCGAGCCCGTCGGCCGGGAAATGCAAACGCCCCGCGCGAAGCGGGGCGTTTCACATGCGTCCGCCTCAAGCCGGACGCTCAAAGGCTCGTCACTCCCCCTCGAGGAAGCTCCTCAGCTTCTCGGACCGCGACGGATGCCTGAGCTTCCGCAGCGCCTTGGCCTCGATCTGGCGGATGCGCTCGCGCGTGACGTCGAACTGCTTGCC
>CALDKM010000014.1:0-15078 GCA_937898875.1 uncultured Pseudomonadota bacterium
AGCGGGACGCCGACGAGGCGTCCCGCAAAGCCACTGAGGAGAAACGATCGAGGAGGAGACCCCGACTTCCGACTTACCCGCCGGCGGGGGGACCCGCCGGCGAATACCCTGCTTGCTGCCGCTACATCCGGTAGGCCGACTCGCCGTGCGAGCTGATGTCGAGTCCCTCGCGCTCCTCTTCCTCGGAGACGCGCAGCCCCACGACCACGTCGACGATCTTGTAGGCGACGTACGCGACCACGGCCGACCAGATCACGGTCACGCCCACGGCCTTCGCCTGGATCCACACCTGACCTGCGATCGAGTAGTCGGCGGCCTTGACGATCTCGCCGGTCACCCAGCTCGACACGTAGCCCGGGCCGCCCAGCGACGGGTCGTTGAACACGCCGGTGAGCAGCGCGCCCAGGATGCCGCCGAGCGCGTGCACGCCGAAGACGTCCAGCGTGTCGTCGACGCGGAGCATCCGCTTCAGCCCGCTCACGCCCCAGAGGCAGACGAGACCGGCGGCGATGCCGATCGCGAACGCCCCCGGGATGCCGACGTTGCCGGCCGCCGGCGTGATCGCTACCAGACCCGCGACGGCGCCCGACGCGGCGCCCAGCATCGAAGGCTTGCCCTTGAAGAACCACTCGGCGATCGTCCACGACATCACGGCGCACGCGGTGGCGAGGAACGTGTTGACGAACGCGAGCACCGCCGAGTTGCCTGCTTCCAGCGCGGAGCCTGCGTTGAACCCGAACCAGCCGGTCCACAGCAGCGCCGCGCCGATCATCGTGAGCGGCAGGTTGTTCGGCGGCATCGCTTCCTTGCCGTAGCCGATGCGCTTGCCGAGGACGTAGGCGCCCACGATGCCCGCGATGCCGGCGTTGATGTGCACGACGGTGCCGCCCGCGAAGTCGAGCGCGCCCCACTGCCAGAGCATGCCGGCCTTGGCGTTGAGCTCGTCGATGAGCTTCGGATCCGTGTAGGCGTCCGGGCCCATCCAGAACCACACCATGTGCGCGATCGGCGTGTAGGCGAACGTGAACCAGAGGATCGAGAACAGCAGCAGCGCCGAGAACTTGATGCGCTCGGCGAACGCGCCGACGATCAGGCACACGGTGATGGCCGCGAACGTCGCCTGGAACGCCACGAACAGCAGCTCGGGGATCGGCGTGTTCTTGGAGAACGTCGCCGCCATCGCGAACTCGCCCTTGGCCGGGTCGAACGTGCCCTTGAGGAACAGCCGGTCGAAGCCGCCGATGTACGCGCTGCCCTCGGTGAACGCGAGGCTGTAGCCGTAGACGCACCACAGCACCGTGATCATCGAGAACACGACGAACACCTGCATCAGCACCGACAGGATGTTCTTCGACCGGACCATGCCGCCGTAGAACAGCGCCAGTGCCGGGATGCTCATCATGATGACGAGCAGCGTCGACGTCAGCATCCAGGCGACGTCGCCCTTGTTGGGCGTCGGCGCCGGGGCGGCGGTGGCGGCGGGTGCGGCCGCCGGGGTTGCCGCGGCGGCGGCGGGGGCGTCGGCCGCTGCCGCGGGAGTTGCCGCTGCCGCTGGCGCCCTGTCCTGCGCCAGCGTCACGGGGGTTGCGACGGCGAATGCGCAGAGGAGCGCGATCGATGCGAGGAACTTCTTCATGATGGCTCCCTTACAGCGCTTCCGCGCCGGTCTCGCCGGTGCGGATGCGCACGACCTCGAGCAGGTCGAAGACGAAGATCTTCCCGTCGCCGATCTTCCCGGTGTTGGCGGCCTTCTCGATCGCCTCGATGACGCGCTCGAGGAGCTCGTCGCGGATGGCGGCTTCGATCTTGACCTTGGGCAGGAAGTCGACGACGTACTCGGCGCCGCGGTAGAGCTCCGTGTGCCCCTTCTGGCGGCCGAATCCCTTGACTTCGGTGACGGTGATTCCCTGGACGCCGATCGCCGAGAGGGCCTCGCGGACCTCGTCGAGCTTGAACGGCTTGATGATGGCGGTGACGAGCTTCATCGCTGCTCCAATCGGGTGAGGGGACGCGTCAGAACGTCTTCTTGACGTAGACGACGCCACGGTCCTTCGACGTGTCGTAGCCGGTGAGGTCGGTGTAGGGGCCGGACTTCGCGTTGTTGCCGCTGTAGTAGGCGCCGATCTCGAGGCCCTTCACGACGCCCTCGGGCACCGTGTACGACGCGCCGAGCTTCCAGTCCGAGTAGGAGGTCTTCGCGTCGCCGCTGGCGTCGTGGCGCACGTCGAGATAGCCGTAGTGGCCGAGCAGCGCGAAGCCGGTCTCGCCGACCGGATACGTCGCGGAGAGGTCGATGTAGTAGGTGCCGTCGGTGTCCTGCCCGGTGGGCTTCAGGCCGAAGTAGTTGTCGAGGCTGTACGAGAGCTTGACGCTCACCCACTTCCAGCCGAGCGCGGCGTAGAGCTCCCAGGTGTCGGCGCTCGTGACGCCGGGGTACTTCGATCCCGGGTAGTAGTAGTAGATCGTGCCGAGGTCGTAGAAGAAGTCGCTGCTGCCGACGTTGGCCTTGTAGCCGCCGTAGAAGTCCCACTCGAGGCTCGAGCGGCTGTACGCGCCGAAGTCCTCGAGCCAGCTGATGTTCGAGCCCCAGGTGCCGAGGTAGAAGCCGCTCGAGTGCGCGTAGTCGAAGCCGCCCTGCAGCGTCGGTTTGCCCGCGGTCTGCGAGATCCCGCGGAAGATGTACTCGCTGCCGAGCGACACGTTCGCCGTGACGGTGTGATCCGGGGTGGCCGGCGCGGCGGGGGCCTGGGCGTACGCGGCAGACGATGCGAGCGCGGCGGTGGCGAGGGCGAGGCGAAACGGAGCGGTGCGCTTCATGGGAATCCTCGAAAGGTGAATGAAGGAGAAACGTCCGGGGACTCTTCAGCACGTCGTGTGCCACCGCAGCAAAAGTCTATATATCAATAGGTTAGATCAACCTTTATCATCGTGTGACTTCGAGCGCCCCGGATGGCGCACCAATCGGGTGCGTATCCGCGGCTCCCCCGCACCACGCCGGCGCGGCGCGGGCGACCACGCCCCGGCGTCCGGATAGCGCGTTCCGTCCGGGACGTCGCCGCCGACGCGTTTGCTAGACTCGCCCGCATCGACACGGGCATTCGCCGCGAGGAGCAGCCGATGATCAGCAGCGCGACCCTGGACGACCTGGCGAGGCGCATCGGGCGCGCGATCGAGGCTTCGCCCGCGAAGGACATCGAGAAGAACGTGAAGGCCCTCCTGCAGGGCGGCCTCTCGAAGCTAGACGTCGTGCCCCGTGCCGAGTTCGACGTGCAGGCGAAGGTGCTCGCGCGCACGCGCGAGAAGCTCGAGGCGCTCGAGAAGAAGGTTGCCGAGCTCGAGGCGCGGCACGCCGGCAGCTAGCGCCTCAAGGCGAACGAGTCGCCGGCCCGGCGTCGGCGCACCCGCGGCACGATCGATGCGCGCGGCCGCGGGCCGCTCAGGATCTCAATTCGGCGAGCACATCACCACGCCTTCGTTGACGTGTCCCGCGCCGACCATCTGGGACACGATCGCCGGGCTCGTCGTGTAGCGGTGGTTGCTTCCCCAGGCGGCTGCGTTGGCCTGCCCGTTCCAGAGCCGGTACACCGGGGTCGTCCCGCCTGCGCACGTTCCCTGCGCCGGCACCGCGATGTGGAACGCGCTCGGCGATTCGTGCACGTACCCCGCGTACCACGCGTGGCTGGGATGCGCCGGATTCGTCGAGGCATCGAGGATGGCCGCGCACTCCGACACGGACGCCGAGAAGAAGTGCGAGTCTCCGAGGCCCGGAGGAATGTAGAAGCGGCAGACGGGTTGCGTCCCTGCCGGATGGTCGACGCGGGCCTTCCACGAGAAACCGGTGGCGGTCCAGCCCTTGATCACGGTTCCCGACTGCAGCGCCGCGATCTCGACCGGATCGGTGCTGATGAAGTAGTGATGCAGACCGGCGTGATAGAACTCGACGACCGGCACGGCCGGGGCTGCCGGTCCGGTTTCGTTCGTTGCGGCGCAGACCGCATGGGCATTGAATCCGGTGCCGGTGTTGGTCGCGCCCGTGTCGCGGATCGCGCTCGTGCTCCAGGCCGGCCCGACCGGATAGTTGCCGGGGGTGCGCTGATGCAGCGCCAGCGCGGAGTCGTCGCCGAACACCGGCTCCAGGCCCACGAGCCATTGACCGGGAACGCGCGAACCGCCCGCGAGCGCGTCCGTGCCCGCGGGGCAGCTCGCCGATTCGCGGAACACGACGTAGTTGGACGTCGTGGCGTCGAACGACGTGGCGATGCGCGCGTCGGTGCCCTGAGCGCAGACCGCGCCCACCTTGAACACGGGTCCGGGCGGAGGCGGGACGACGAAGATGAGCGGCGCGCCGTACACGCCCGCGCGCCAGCCGATCGACGGCGGGTAGCTCTGGTCGGAGCCGTCGGGCTGCGGATGGCTCGCGCTGATCCGGTATTTCTCCGAGGTCAGCGTGTCAGCGCGCTCGACGTCGATGCCTCCGCCGAGCGCCCGGTAGCCCGCCGGGCACGCGGCCGTCGCGGACGGGTCCGAGAAGTAGCTCGCCTGTCCGCTCGCGACGACGGTCACCACCGGCCCGGACAGCTGCGCGCAGCTCACGGCGAGCGCGATCGTCGACGGCCCCTCGAGCATGTCGACGCTCGCATACCAGCCGTCGGGGGCGCCGGCCTGGACCCCGTCGGCCAGCTGGAACAGCGCCAGGTTGCCGAAGGTGGGCGCGAGTGTAGTGACCGTCCACGCGCTGCCCGACGAGATGCCTCCCGAGAGCGCGACGTAGCCGGCCGGGCAGCTCACCGCGATGTCGGCATAGCCGTTCGTCGTGACCGTGCGCTTCGCGACGACGATCAGCGCGTCGCCGACCTGCGCCGAGGCGGTTTGCGGGGCGAGGCCGATGAACGCCAGCGCCATGGCCATGCCCCGCATCGTCCTGCTCGTCGTCCACATGGGCTTCTCCGTCGGAGCGTCTCGGCGTCCGATTCTACGGGCGGAATGCCGGCGCGCCAACGCGACGATCGCGATGGGGCGACGAGCGGGCATCGGCCACACGGCCGAGCGCGCGACGGCACGCCGCTCCGATAGCCTCGTTGGCGTGTCCGGCGCAGGCCGGGCATCGACTCCACGGGATGCAGGAAGGTACGCGCCATGTCGGTCGCCGTCGTTCGCAGCCGCGCGCTCGCGGGCCTCGCGGCGCCGCCGGTCAGCGTCGAAGTGCACCTCGGGGGCGGGCTGCCGGCGGTCAACCTGGTCGGCCTGCCCGAGACCGAGGTCCGCGAGGCGCGCGACCGCGTGCGAGCCGCACTGCAGAACGCCAACTTCGACTTCCCGTCGCGCAAGGTCACCGTCAACCTCGCGCCGGCCGATCTGCCGAAGGAGAGCGGCCGCTTCGACCTGCCGATCGCACTGGGGATCCTCGCGGCGAGCGGACAGATACCCACGACGGCGCTCGATCGCCACGAATTCGCGGGCGAGCTCGCGCTCACCGGCGAGCTTCGCGCGGTGCGCGGCGCGCTCGCGATGGTGCTCTCGGCGCGCCACGACGGCCGCGCGTTCGTGCTGCCGCATGCGAGCGCGGCCGAGGCGGCGCTCGTCCCCGATGCGTCGGTGCATCCGGCGCGCACGCTGCTCGAGGTGTGCGCGCACCTGACCGGCGACACGCCGCTGGCGAGGCTCGCGCCGACGCCCGTCGACGCGGTGCCGGCGAGCGCGCCGGATCTCGCGGAGGTCTGCGGCCAGCATCGCGCGAAGCGGGCGCTGGAGATCGCCGCGGCAGGCGATCATTCGCTGCTGCTCTGCGGTCCGCCGGGCGCGGGCAAGTCGATGCTCGCGCAGCGCCTGCCTTCGCTACTGCCGCCGCTCGACGAGGACGAGGCGCTCGAGGTCGCGGCGATCGCCTCGCTCGCGGGACGCTTCGATCCGGCGCGCTGGCGGGTGCGCCCCTACCGCGCGCCGCACCACACGGCGAGCGCGGTCGCGATCGTCGGCGGCGGGAGCCATCCTCGCCCCGGCGAGATCTCGCTCGCCCATCGGGGTGTGCTGTTCCTCGACGAGCTGCCCGAGTGGGAGCGGCGAGTGCTCGAGGTGCTGCGCGAGCCGATCGAGTCGGGGATCGTGCAGATCTCGCGCGCGGCGCGGCAGAGCGTGTTCCCGGCGCAGTTCCAGCTCGTCGCCGCGATGAATCCCTGCCCGTGCGGATGGCTCGGCCACCCGAGCGGGCGATGCCGCTGCTCGCCCGATCGCGTGCTGGCCTACCGCAGCCGCATCTCGGGGCCGCTCCTCGACCGCATCGACATCGCGATCGACGTGCCCGCGCTTCCGCCCGGCGAGATCGCCGTCGCGCGCGACGCGCCCCCGATGGAGCCGTCGTCGCGTGTGCGCGAGCGCGTGGCCGCGGCACGTGCGCGGCAGCGCGCGCGGCAGGGGGTCTGCAACGCCAGGCTCGCGGTGGCGGACCTGCAGCGTCACGGCATGCCGGACGACGACGCCCGCTCGCTCGCGGCGCGTGCGATGGAACGCTTCGGGCTCTCGGCCCGCGCCTACCATCGCATCCTCAAGGTCGCGCGGACGATCGCCGATCTCGCCGGGGCCGACACGGTCGGATCGACGCACGTCGCCGAGGCGATCGCGCTCCGGCGCGTCCACGCGGCAGGCGCGTCACCGCACGAAACGGCCGCATCGGGGCGCTAGCGTCCCCTGCCGCATGCGTGCCTCGCGTCGACCGTTCAGACCGGAGGCGCCGCCGGCTGCCGGGGCGCATCGGCCTCGTGCGCGGCGGCATCCAGCGCTCCGGCGATGCGCGAGCCGAGGACGCTCGCCCGCCACGATTCGATCACGCTGAGGTGGTGCCCCGGGACGTCGACGACGGTCACGCCGCGCATCGCGTAGCGCCCCCAGCCGAGTTGCGGGTCGGCGATGGAAGGCGGGTCGACGGCGCGGAAGACCGTGATCGCGCCGTCGAACGGGCGGAGCTCGTGCCGGCCCATCGCGCCCAACAGTCCCGGTACGAACGGCGGCATGACGGCGGACGCGCGGAGCGCGAGGCGAGGCAGCGACCTTCGCAGAAGGGCGCGCACGCCGAGCGCGAGGGACACCCGTGCGCGCGCCGGCACGTGCGCACGCGGCAGGCGCCATATCGGGGTCGACAGGTCGAGATAGCCCCCGTCGAGCCCTTGCGTCGCCGTGTCGATCACGCCCAGGAAGGCGATCTCGCGGCCGCGTCGCGCGAGCTCGCGGGCGATCTCGACGGCGATCATGCCGCCGATCGAGTAGCCGATCAGCAGGTAGGGGCCCTGCGGCTGCGCGGCGAGCATCGTGTCGACGCAATGCCCCGCCGTCTCGGCGATCGACACGCGTTGCCTGAGCCGTATCAGCGAGAGGCCCGAGACGGGCCTGCGCGCGTCGAGATGCCGGAGCAGCGGGCCGAACCAGATCGGATCGCCGACCATTCCCGGCACGAACCACAGGCGGGGCAGCTCGCCGCCCTCCCTCAGCGTCACGGCCTCGACCGGCCCGCTCTCGCTCGATTCGACCGCGCGCGCCAGCGCCGCGACGGTGGGCGAGGCGATGAGCGTCGCCGCGGGCAGCATCTTGCCCTCGGTCCCGGCGATGCGCTCGAGCAGCTCGACGGCGCGGAGCGAATCGCCGCCCAGCGCGAAGAAATCGTCGCTCACGCCGGCGCGCGGCGAACGAAGCACGTCGCGGAAGTGGGCGAGGATCCGGCGTTCCGTGTCGCTCGCCGGCGTGGTACCGCCGCACGCGTCGACGTCGGGCGGCACGATCCGGGCGAGCGCGAGACGGTCGACTTTTCCGGTCGGCGTGGTCGGAAGCTCGTCCAGGAACACGAACGTCGACGGCAGCATGTAGGGAGGCAGGCGCTCGGCGAGCCTGCGGCGCAGCGTCGGTCCGTCGGCATCGGGCGCCGATGCCGCGGACACGTAGGCGACGATCCTGTCGGCCTCCGCGGCGCCGTCCGGGATCGGCGCGAGCGCGGCGGCCCGTGCGACGCCTTTCGTGGCCGCCAGCGCAGCCTCGACCTCGGTGAGGTCGACCGTGTGGCCGCGGATCTTGACGCGGCTGCCGGTGCGGCCGAGGAAGTGCAGCCGACCCTCGCCGTCGATGCGCCCCCGGTCGCCGCTCACGTAGCACCGCAGTCCCGGATGCTGCGGATCGGCAGGGAAGTGTCGGGCGTCGAGATCGGGCCGTCGCCAGTAGCCGGGACTCACGTGCGCGCTGCACACGACGATCGCTCCCGGCTCGTCGACGTCCGCGTCGCTTCCGTCGTCGCGCCGGATGCGCACGTCGACGCCCGGCGTGGGGCGGCCGAGCGGCAGGAGCGCGCCGCGCGGCACCGGATCGCCGTGCGCGACGACGTGCTGCGCGATGACGTCCGCCTCTGACGCGCCGAGCTGGTTGACGAGGATGGCGTCTTCGCTCGTGTGCTCCCGGAACGCCGCGACGTCGCTCGTGTACGTGGCCTCCGCGCCGATGTCGATCACGCGCACGTGCCGGAGCTTCGCGCCCGGCGGCAGCGTCGCGCACAGCCCGCGGAGGACGGTCGGAAACGTGTGGATCGCCGTGACGCGCTCGCGGTCCAGCCAGGCGGCGAGCCCGCCGATGCCGTCTCGGCGCAGGTCGTACATGCACAGGGTGGCGCCGTTGAGCAGCCCTCCGTAGACGTGCATGTTCGTCGCCGCGAAGCTCATCACCCAGAGCAGCGACAGGCGGTCGTCCCGACCGAGCGACAGGCGGTGCACGAAGGCATCGGCGAAGAACATGACGCCGCGCTGCGTTTGCGTCACGCCTTTCGGCTCGCCGGTGGACCCGGACGTGTAGAGCACGTACGCGAGCGCGTCCGGCGCGACGTCGGGCGGCACGTACGCCGGATCCGGGACTTCTCCGCCATCCATCTCGACGACCGTGCAGTCCTCGCCTGCAAGCGAGCGGGCGCGTGCGGCGAGACCGCGCTCGACGAGCAGCGCGACAGGAGCGGCGTCGCGCAGGACGAAGCGCAGTCGCTCGTCGGGATCGCCGGTGTCGAGCGGCACGTAGGCGCGCCCGCAACGCAGCGCGCCGACCATGGACTGGACCATCGGCGTCTTGCGCGGGAACAGGAGAGCGACGAGGCCGGGCCGGCCCGCAGCGGCCATCTCGATGCGCGAGGCGATCGCACGCGACGTCGACTCGAGCGTCGCGTAGTCGATCGCGCGGCCGTCCTCCTCGAGGGCCGACTTGTGCGGCAACCGCCGCACGACGTCCTCGAATCGCGCACCGAAGGCGCGCGCCTGCGATTCCTCCGCCATGGCCCCCCGCCCTGGCTCGTCCCCGCGGGAATCATAGCGCTCGTCGCGATCCCCTGCCGGGTCGGCGCTCCGGCGGAGTGCGCCGGTTCCGAACGGGCGGGCTTCGCACGATGGTAGGCTCACCGCTCATGCGCACGCCCCTCGTCTCCGGTGCGTCTCCCGCGCGCGTGCCCGGCCGATGAACGCGGAGGCGGGGTCGCTCGCGGGCCTGTTCGCGTCGAGCTTCCTGTCGTCGACGCTGCTGCCCGGCAATTCCGAGATCGTGCTCGCGGCGGTTCTCGCGAGCCTGCCGCACCTGTTCTGGCCCGCGATCGCCGTCGCGACGATCGGCAACGCTGCGGGAGGCATGACCTCCTATGCGCTGGGCCGGCTGATTCCCGCGGAAGGCGGGCGGAAGCTCGCGCCGCGGGCGGTCGCGCTCGCGCAGCGCTTCGGCATCCCGATGCTGCTGCTGTCGTGGGTGCCGGTCATCGGCGACGCGCTGTGCGTCGCGTCGGGATGGCTGCGGCAGGACTGGCGACTCGCGACGCTCGCGATCGCGGCGGGCAAGCTCGCGCGCTACGTCGTCGTCGCGGAGGGTGTCGCCTGGGCGACCGGCGCGTAGCGCGGCGACCGCGTCCGATGGGAAAAACCTCGCCGGTCCAAGGGGTTGCGATCGGCGACGATGCTGCACTGCGTTAGAATCGCGGCGGAAGCATCATGAACGCGATCACCGAATCGTTCGTCGACGGAGCCGGCCTTGCCGCGGACGCCCCGCGCCTGCGCGAGATCCCGTACAACTACACGTCGTTCTCGGACCGCGAGATCGTCATCCGGCTGCTCGGCGCGGACGAGTGGCAGGTCCTCGGCGAACTGCGCGGCGAGCGGCGCACGGGACGTTCCGCGCGCATGCTCTTCGAGGTGCTGGGCGACATCTGGGTCGTCGAGCGCAATCCGTACCTGCAGGACGACCTGCTCGACAACCCGAAGCGGCAGTCGCTGCTGGTCGAGGCGCTGCGCCATCGCCTGGCCGAGATCGAGAAGCGCCGGCAGGCGCAATCGGGCGCCGACCCCGACCGCGACGCGAAGGTCGCGCGTCTGGTTGTGTCCGCGTCGCGCGCGATCGACCGGTTCGCCGCGTCGTTCGATGAGACGGCCGCGTTGCGCAAGCGCGCGCGCCGGGTGCTCGGACGCCACACGCACCGCGACAACATCGCATTCGACGGGCTCGCGCGCGTCTCGCACGTGACCGACGCGACCGACTGGCGCGTCGAGTACCCGTTCGTCGTCCTCTACCCCGACACCGAGGACGAGGTGAGGGGGCTGGTGGAAGGCTGCATCGAGCTCGGGCTGACGATCGTGCCGCGCGGCGGCGGCACCGGCTACACCGGCGGCGCGTGCCCGCTCACGCCGCGCGCGGCCGTGATCAACACCGAGAAGCTCGAGCGACTCTCGGGGGTCGAGCGCATCGCGATTCCCGGACGTACCGAAGCCGTGACGACGATCGACGCGGGCGCGGGCGTGGTCACCCGGCGCGTGATGGAAGCGGCGGAACGCGAGGGACTCGTGTTCGCGGTGGATCCGACGTCGGCAGACGCGTCTTGCATCGGCGGCAACGTCGCGATGAACGCGGGCGGCAAGAAGGCGGTGCTGTGGGGCACCGCGGTCGACAACCTCCTGTCGTGGCGCATGGTGACGCCCGACGCCGAGTGGATCGAGGTCGAGCGGCAGGACCACAACCTCGGCAAGATCCACGACGCGCCGATGGCGACGTTCGCGGTGCGCCGGCTCGCGCGCGACGGCCAGTCGGTGCTGTCGATCGAGACGATCTCGGTGCCGGGCGCACGCTTCCGCAAGCCGGGGCTCGGCAAGGACGTGACCGACAAGTTCCTCGCGGGGCTGCCGGGCGTCCAGAAGGAAGGCTGCGACGGCATCGTCACGAGCGCGCGCTTCGTGCTGCACCGGATGCCGCCCGCCGTGCGCACCGTGTGCCTCGAGTTCTTCGGCCAGGTGCGCGAGTCCGTGCCGTCGATCGTCGAGATCAAGCGTTACCTCGACGCGAGGCCCGGCGGGGCGATCCTCGCGGGACTCGAGCACCTCGACGAGCGCTACGTGAAGGCGGTCGGCTACGCGACCAAGGCGAAGCGCCACGGCCGGCCGAAGATGGTGCTGATCGGCGACATCGTCGGCGAGTCCGAGGACGCGGTCGCGCGCGCCGCGAGCGAGGTCGTGCGCCTCGCCGCCGTGCGCGGGGCCGAGGGCTTCGTCGCGGTGTCGGCGGAGAGCCGGAAGAAGTTCTGGCTCGACCGCGCACGCACGGCCGCGATAGCCAGGCACACGAACGCGTTCAAGATCAACGAGGACGTCGTCATCCCGCTCGAGCGGCTCGGCGACTATTCGGACGGCGTCGAGCGCATCAACATCGAGCTGTCGATCGGCAACAAGCTCAGGCTGGCCGATGCGCTCGCCGCGCTCTTCGACCACCCCGATGCGCTGCACCTGTGGGGACCGGACGACGAGGTGCGCCCGCCGCAGGAGCTCGTCGACGAGCGCTTCGAGGAAGCGCGCGGCATCGTCGCGGCCGTGCGCGCACGTTGGCAGGACCTGCTCGACCGCATCGACGAGACGTTCCCGGCGCTGCAGAGCCACGCGACGCTGGTTTCGTGGAAGACGGAGCTGCGCTCACCGCTCGAAGACCTGTTCGACGGGCTCGCATTCGCGCCGGTCGTGGCGGCGATCCGCGAGACTCACGCGCGCGTGCTGCGGAGCCGCGTCTTCGTCGCGCTGCACATGCACGCGGGCGACGGCAACGTGCACACGAACCTGCCGGTCAACTCGGACGACTACGGGATGCTGCGCGAGGCGACGGCGGCGGTCTCGCGCATCATGGCGCTCGCGCGGAGCCTCGACGGCGTCGTGTCGGGCGAGCACGGCATCGGGATCACCAAGCTCGAGTACCTGACCGACGCGGAGCTGGCGCCGTTCGCCGACTACAAGCGGCGCGTCGACCCGGAAGGCCGCTTCAACGCCGGCAAGCTGCTGCGCGATCCCGCGCGGCCGGCCGACCTCACGAACGCGTACACGCCGTCGTTCTCGCTGATCGGCGCCGAGAGCCTGATCCTCGAGGCGTCCGAGATCGGGAGGATCGCCGACTCGGTCAAGGATTGCCTGCGCTGCGGCAAGTGCAAGCCGGTGTGCTCGACGCACGTGCCGCGCGCGAACCTGCTCTACAGCCCGCGCAACAAGATCCTGGCGACCTCGCTGCTCATCGAGGCGTTCCTCTACGAGGAGCAGACGCGGCGCGGCGTCTCGCTGCGCCATTTCGACGAGTTCTCGGACGTGGCCGACCACTGCACCGTGTGCCACAAGTGCGAGGCGCCGTGCCCGGTCGACATCGACTTCGGCGACGTGTCGATCGCGATGCGCAACCTGCTGCGGCGCGAGGGCAGGCGCAAGTTCAGCCCCGGCACCGCCGCGGCGATGGCGTTCCTGACCGTGACCGACCCGTCGACGATCAAGGCGATGCGCGCCGGCATGATCGGCCTGGGCTACCGGGCGCAGCGCCTCGGCTACCGGGTCGCGAAGCGCCTGGGCCTCGCGGGCATTCAGGCGAAGCGCCCGCCGGCGACCGTCGGCAAGCCGTCACTCAAGGCGCAGGTGATCCACTTCGTCAACAAGCCGATGCCGGGGGGCCTGCCGAAGCGCACGTCGCGCGCGCTGCTCGACATCGAGGACGACGCGATCGTCCCGATCATCCGCGACCCGGCGAAGGTCTCGGACGACGCCGACGCCGTGTTCTACTTCCCGGGCTGCGGCTCGGAGCGGCTGTTCTCGCAGGTCGGCCTCGCGACGCAGGCGATGCTGTTCCACCTCGGCACGCAGACGGTGCTTCCGCCGGGCTACCTGTGCTGCGGCTACCCGCAGAGCGCATCGGGCGACCACGACAGGGGGAGGGCGATCACGACGGCGAACCGCGTGCTGTTCCACCGCGTCGCCAACACGCTCAACTACCTCGACGTCAAGACGGTACTCGTGTCCTGCGGCACCTGCATGGATCAGTTGCTCCAGTACGAGTTCGGCAAGATCTTCCCGGGCTGCCGGCTGCTCGACATCCACGAGTACCTGATGGAGAAGGGCGTGAGGCTCGACGGCGTTACCGGAGCGCGCTACATGTACCACGACCCCTGCCACACGCCGATGAAGACCTATGCGCCGATCAAGGTCGTCGGAGAACTGATGGGCACGAAGGTCCCGTCGAACGAACGCTGCTGCGGCGAGTCCGGGACGCTCGCGGTGTCGCGGCCCGACGTGTCCACACAGGTGCGCTTCCGCAAGGAGCAGGAGATGCGCCGCGGCGCGGAGGCGCTTCGCGCCGACGGCCACGCCGGGCCGGTGAAGATCCTCACGTCGTGCCCGTCGTGCCTGCAGGGGCTCGCGCGCTTCTCCGACGACGCGGGCACCGAGGCCGACTACGTGGTCGTGGAGATCGCGCGGCGCATGCTCGGCGAGCGCTGGCTGGAAGACTACGTCGCGAAGGCGAACGCGGGCGGCATCGAGCGCGTGCTGGTGTAGGCGCGCAGGCGGCGCGGCCGCCTCAGGATCGCAGGGCGGCGGCGCCGACGATCGCCCCCATCGCCGCCATGCAGGCGAACTGCACCGCGAACAGCGAGAACCGGGCGACGGCGGCCCGCTCGGTGGGCGGCGAGCCGACGTGGACGAGCGTCTGTCCCACGCGTGCGGCGAGGAACGTCAGCGCGAGCGCGTCGTACGTCGCGGAAGCGGGTGCGCCGACGTGCGCGCCGGTGAGCACGATCGCGCCGTAGACGGGCAGGTTCTCGACGCAGTTCAGGTGCGCGCGCATCGCCCGCCGGTACCACTCGCTGCCCTGCTCGACGTCGGCGCGCCACTGGGCCGCGGTCGCGCGGCCGGCGAGAATCTGCTGCCAGCGGTACACGCCGACGGTGAGGAGGAGGGTGGCGAGCGTCCAGCCGGCGAAGCCGAGCAGCGTCGCGAGCGCCGTGCTCATCGCGGCCTCCCCGGGTTCATGCCGCGCTCCGCCACGCGCGTGCGCCGCCCGTGGGCGCGAGGAACGATGCGATGCGCGCGACGATCCGCGCGGGCGCGGCGAGCGCCTCGACGTGATCGCCTCCCGGCAGCCGCTCCGTGCGCACGTCGGGCAGCGCCGTCGAGAGCAGCTCGACGATGCGCATGGCCGGAGCGCGGGTGCACGTGCCCGCCAGCAGCAGCACCGGCTGTACGATGCGCGAGCAGTCGGCGAGCGACGGCGAGTCGGCCGCGAGCGCGTCGAAGTGCGCTGCGATCGCGTCCATGCGGAACGCCACCGCCGCCTTCGCGTCCGGGCTCAACGCCGCCCACGCCGACGGCCCGCCCCAGTAGCCGACGAAACGCTCGGCCGCGCGCATGTGCAGGCGTGCCCGCACCAGCATGCCGATCGACTGCGCGGTGTCGAGCACCTCGGCGGCCGGACGCCGCCGTCCGTGATGGTCGTAGAGCACGCGGAACATCACCGGCTCGACCGCCGCGACGCTGTGGACCGCGTCGGGGTGCTCGAGCGCGACCTTGAGCGCGATCGCGCCGCCGTACGAGTGGCCGACGAGGTGGACGCCGCCGCGCACCGAGCGCGCGAGGCCGGCGACGAACGACGCGTCGGCCGCGACGATCGAGGGTCGCTCGAACGGCGGCGGCGGTCCCCGGCCGTGGCCGTGCAGGTCGGGCACGATTACCCCGCGTGCCTCGAGCAGGGCGACGGCGAGCGGCTCCCACTGCCGGCCGCTCGCGCCGCTCGAGT
>CALDKM010000015.1:0-3586 GCA_937898875.1 uncultured Pseudomonadota bacterium
GTTGACGACGGTGTCGCCGATCACGATCTCGCCCGCCGTGATCGCCTCGAGCCCCGCGACCATGCGCAGCAGCGTCGACTTGCCGCAGCCCGAGGGTCCGACGATGACGATGAACTCGCCGTCGGCGACCTTCGCGTCGACGCCGTGGATCACCTCGAGCGAGGCGTAGCTCTTTCGGACGTTGCGGAATTCGACTTTCGCCATCGCTATTTCTCGGTGTCCACCAGTCCCTTGACGAACCACTTCTGCATCAGGACGACGATCAGCGCCGGCGGCAGCATCGCCAGCATCGCCGTCGCCATCACCAGATGCCACTCGGTGGCCGCGTCGCCGCCGCCCGCGATCATCCGCTTGATGCCGATCGCGATCGTGTAGTAGCTCTCCTGCGTCGTGACCAGGAGCGGCCACAGGTACTGGTTCCAGCCGTAGATGAACTGGATCACGAACAGCGCCGCCATGCTCGTCTTCGACATCGGCACGACGACGTCCCAGAAGAAGCGCATCGGGCCCGCGCCGTCGACGCGCGCGGCCTCGGCCAGCTCGTCCGGGATCGTCATGAAGAACTGCCGGAACAGGAACGTCGCCGTCGCCGACGCGATGAGCGGCAGCGTGAGCCCGGTGTAGCTGTCGAGCATCGAGAGGTCGGAGACGACCTTGTAGGTCGGCAGGATGCGCACCTCGACCGGCAGCATCAGCGTGACGAAGATCATCCAGAAGAAGAACATCCGCATCGGGAAGCGGAAATAGACGATCGCGAACGCCGACAGGAGCGAGATGGCGATCTTGCCGAACGCGATCACGAGCGCGGTGACCAGGCTGTTGACCATCATCTGCCACGCGGGCGCGCTCGAGTTGCCGGCGCCGTGCAGCAGCACCTCGACGTAGTTGTCCACGAATCGACCGCCGGGGACGAGCGGCATCGGCGCCGCCAGCACCTGCTCGGCGGTGAGCGTCGACGCGACGAAGGTCACGTAGACCGGGAACGCGACGATGGCCACGCCGACCCACAGGACCGCGTGGGTGACGAAAGTCAGGGTCGGGCGGTTCTCGACCATGCCCTCGCGCACGGCGCCCGACTTCCAGGGCAGCATCAGCATGCGCGACAGGAACGGCAGGCGCGCCTTCGGTTCGCGGGCGACGGGTTCCGGGGCCATCAGTACTGGACCTTCCGCTCGATGTAGCGGAACTGGACGACGGTGAGGACGATGACGATCGCCATCAGGATCACCGACTGCGCGGCCGAGCCGCCGAGGTCGAGCGCCTTGAATCCGTCCTTGTAGACCTTGTAGACGAGGATCTCGGTCGATTGGCCGGGACCTCCTCCGGTCGCGGCGTCGACGATCGCGAACGTGTCGAAGAACGCATAGACGACGTTGACGACGAGCAGGAAGAACGTCGTCGGCGACAGCAGCGGGAAGACGATCGTCCAGAAGCGCCTGCCCGGCCCGGCGCCGTCGATAGCGGCCGCCTCGATGAGCGACTTCGGTATCGACTGCAGGCCGGCGAGGAAGAACAGGAAGTTGTAGCTGACCTGCTTCCACGCTGCCGCGATCACGATGAGCGTCAGCGCATCGCCGCTGTCGAGCAGCGGGTCCCAGTGCATGCCCCAGGCGCGTATCCAGTGCGAGACGACGCCCAGCGTCGGGTTGAACAGGAACAGCCACAGGATCGCCGCGACGACCGGCGCGACCGCGTAGGGCCAGACCAGCAGCGTCTTGTACGCGCCCGCCGCGCGGATCGCGCGGTCGGCGAACACGGCGAGCAGCAGCGAGAACGAGAGACCGATGCCCGCGACCAGGAGCGAGAACACCGCGGTCACCCGGAACGAGGCGAGATAGTTCTCGTCGGAGAACAGGTGCGCGAAGTTGTCGAGCCCGACGAACTCGACGTTGATGCCGAACGGGTCCTGGGCGAGCAGCGACTGCCAGACCGCCTGCCCCGCGGGCCAGAAGAAGAACACGATCGTGATCGCGAGCTGCGGCGCGACCAGCGCGTACGGCAGCCAGCGCGAGTGGAAGACGACGCGCTTTTCCACGGACCGGCGACGTCAGGCGACGGGGGCCCGGCGCGAGCCGGACCGGGCGTCGAGGAGGCGGGCGCGCATGGCGGAAGACGCGGCGGCCGGGGCCGCCGCGCGCCTCACCGGTTCACTCCTTCGCGGTCTTCTCGAAGCGACGGAGCAGCTCGTTGCCGCGCTGCACCGAGCGGTCGAGCGCGGTCTTCGCGTCCTGCTTGCCCGCGAGCATCGCCTCGAACTCCTCCTGGAACGCGTCGCGGATCTGCACGAAGCTGCCGAAGCGCAGCCCCTTCGAGTTCGCGGTCGGCGGCTTGTTCGTCATCTGCCGCACCGAAACGTCGGTTCCCGGGTTCTTCTCGTAGAAGCCGGACTTCTTCGTGATCTCGTAGGCCGCGAGCGTGATCGGCAGGTAGCCGGTCTTCTGGTGCCACTCGGCCTGCCGGTTCGCATCCGACAGGTAGGTGAAGAACTTCGCCACGCCCTTGTAGTCGCCCTTGGGCTTGCCCGACATCGTCCACAGCGAGGCGCCGCCGATGATCGAGTTCTGCGGCGCGCCGGCGACGTCCGCGTAGTACGGCATGAATGCGACGCCGTACTTGAACTTCGCGTTGCGGTTGATGTTGGCCTGCGCCGCCGACGACGACGTCAGCATCGCGCACTCGCCGCTGTAGAACTTGGCCTCGGCCTCGTTGGTGCGCCCGCCGTAGGTGAAGTAGCCCTTCTTCGCCCACTCCTGCAGGTTGCTCCAGTGGCGCACGTGCAGCGGCGTGTTGATCTGGAACACCGCGTCGAGCCCGGCCATGCCGTTCTCGCGCGTCCCGATCGGCACGTTGTGCCAGGCGCTGAAGTTCTCGACGTGCGCCCACGACGGCCAGCCGGTCGTGTAGGCGCACTGCGACGCGCCCGACACCTTGATCTTCGCCGCGGCGGCCATCACCTCCGGCCACGTGACGGGCGCGCGGTTTGGGTCGAGGCCGGCCTTCTGGAACACGTCCTTGTTGTAGTAGAAGACGGTCGTCGAGCTGTTGAACGGGAACGAGAGCATCTCGCCCTTGGTCGTCGTGTAGTAGCCCGCGACCGCCGGCAGGTAGATCTTCGGGTCGAACTTCTCGCCGGCCTCGCGCATCACCTGCGCGACCGGCCTGATCGCGCCCTTCGCCGACATCATCGTCGCGGTGCCGACCTCGAACACCTGCAGGATGTGCGGCGCGTTGCCGGCGCGGAACGCGGCGATCGCGGCGGCCATCGACTCGGGATACGAGCCCTTGTAGACCGGGACGATCCTGTAGTCCTTCTGGCTCTCGTTGAAGCCCTTGGCGAACTCGTTGACGCGATCGTTGAGCGCGCCGGTCATCGAGTGCCACCACTGGATCTCGGTCTGCGCCTGCGCCGCGGCCGCAGTGGCGAACAGCGCCGCGGCCACGAGGGCGCGGACAAGGCGATTGTTGCGATGCGTCATGACTCCTCCTCTGGGGGACCGAAACCGGGCATGTTGCCCTCTTGTGGTTGCGATTCTATTGCAGAGCGGGCCCGAGCGCAGCCCCTGCGACCGCCTGGGGGCGTCAGTCG
>CALDKM010000016.1:0-6931 GCA_937898875.1 uncultured Pseudomonadota bacterium
CTCACGGGCGGAGGTCGTCGCGCTTTGACGCCCGACCGATGACCGCCACCCCCGACGCCCTCGCGCAGCCGGTCCGCGAATTTCTCGCGCGCTACGCCCCGTTCGACCGGATGGCCGCGGACGACCTCGCGTTCGTCGTGCCGCGCCTGAAGCTCGCTTACTTCGCCGCCGGGCGCGACGTCCTCGCACCCGACAGCGGGCCGGTCGGCGAGCTCCAGCTCATCCAGCGCGGTCGGGTGGGCAGTCGTCCCGCGGACCCGACCGCGCCGCCCGACCCGACGCTCGGTCCCGGCGAGATGTTCCCCGTCGGGGCGCTCTCGGCCGCCGCGCCGGCGAGCCGCATCTACACTGCGCTGCAGGACACGTTCGCGTTCCAGCTCTCGCGCGAGGATTTCCTCGCGCTCCGCGCCCGGTCGGACGTGTTCGAGCGCTACTGCTCGGGCGCGATCACCGAGACGCTCAGGCAATCGCTGGCGCAGCTGTCGTCGCGATACGGCGAACGTGCCGCCGAAGAGCAGTCCCTCGCCCGACCGCTCGCCGAGCTCGTGCGCCGTGCGCCGGTCGCGTGCGCGGCGTCATCGCCGCTCGCGGAAGCGCTCGTCGCGATGAACGAAGCGAAGGTGCGGACGATCGTCGCGACCGACGCCGAAGGCGCGCCGATCGGGCTCTTCACGCTGGTCGACCTGCTGCGCCGCGTGACGCTCGCGCGGCGGTCGCTCGACGTCCCGCTGGCCGAGGTGATGACCTCGCCGGTTTTCACGCTGCCGGGGTCCGCGACCGCGAACGATGCGCTAGCGGCGATGGCGGAGCGCGGCATCCGCCAGATCGTCGTCGCCGACGGCGCGACGCTCCTCGGCGTCGTCAACGAGCGCGACTTCTTCGCGCTGCAGCGCGTGTCGATGCGCCAGGTCGTCGAGGGCGTGCGCGAGGCCGCGTCGGTCGACGTGCTCGCGACGCAGGCGTCGGACGTGCGACGCCTCGCGCGCAACCTGCTCGCGCAGGGCGTCGGCGCCGAGCCGCTCACGCGGACGATCGCGTCCATCAACGACGCGATGACGCGACGCGTTCTCGAGATCACGCTCGATTCGCACGACGTCGCCGACCTCGACTGGTGCTGGCTCGCGCTGGGCAGCGAGGGTCGCGGCGAGCAGACGCTCGCGACCGACCAGGACAACGCGCTCGTGTTCCTGCCCGCCGACCCGGCGGCGGTCGAGTACGAGCGCAGCCGGCTGCTCGCGTTCGCGCTCGCGGTCAACGCGGCGCTCGCGCAACTGGGCTTCCCGCTGTGCACGGGGAACGTGATGGCGTCCAACCCGACGATGTGCCTGACGGTGGACGAGTGGAAGGCGCGCTTCCTCGGGTGGCTCACGCAGCCGACACCGCAGGCGCTGCTCGAGGCCAACATCGTGTTCGACTTCCGGCCGCTCTACGGCGACACGACGCTGACCGACGACCTGTCGACCTGGCTGCACGGCTACTCGACGGAGTCGACGCTGTTCCTCCGGCTCATGGTGCAGAACGCGCTCCAGACCGTGCCGCCGCTGGGCGTGTTGCGCGCGTTCGCGACCGACGACGACCCCGCCCACCGCGGCACGCTCGACCTCAAGGTGCGCGGTGCGCGCATCTTCGTCGACGCTGCGCGCGTGTTCGCGCTCGGCAAGGCGGTCCGCGAGACCGGCACGGCCGCGAGGCTCAGGCTCGCGGGCGGCGCGCTCGGCGTCGAGCCGAGGCACGTCGAGGCGACGGTCGACGCGTTCCACTTCCTGCAGCTGCTTCGCCTGCGGCAGCAGGAGAGCGGGGGCGGCCACCCGAACCGGATCGACCCGGACATGCTCAACGAAGTCGAGCAGCGGATGCTCAAGGAGGCGTTCCGGCAGGCCCGCAAGCTGCAGGAGCGGCTCGCACAGACGTTCCGCGTCTGACGCGGGACGGGGTGACGACGCGTGGGCTGGTTCGATCGCTCGGTCGACTTCCTCCTCGGCGGCCCGCGCGTCGGCGGTGCGCTCGCCGACCGGCTCTCGGCCTGGCAGCGCCGGCCGCGGCCGCCCCGCACGCGGGCGCATGCCGAGGGCCGGTACGTGGTGATGGATTGCGAGACCACCGGGCTCGACCTCGCCCGCGACCGGGTGATCTCGGTCGGGGCCGTCGCGGTCGACGGCGGCCGCATCGCGCTCGCCGACGCGTTCGGCGCGGTGCTGCGGCAGTCGCAGGCGTCCGCGGATGCGAACATCCTGATCCACGGCATCGGTGGCGAGGCGCAGCGCGGCGGCGCCGATCCGGCCGAGGCGCTGATCGCCTTCCTCGAGTTCGCCGGCCGCGATCCGCTGATCGCGTTCCGTGCCGAGTTCGATCGTCCGATGATGCAGCGCGCCTGCCGCGAGATCCTCGGCGTCGAGCCGAAGCTCGTCTGGATCGACCTCGCGTGGCTGCTGCCCGCACTCTTCCGGGGCACCGGATGCGACAGCCTCGACGACTGGCTGGCGCACACGGGCGTCCCGCCGTCGGCGCGCCACGACGCCGTCGGCGATGCGTTCGCCACGGCACAGCTCGCGCTGGTCGCGCTCGACGCCGCCGAGCGCGTCGGGATGCGGACGTCCGGCGACCTGGTCGCGATGCAGAAGGCCCAGACCTGGCTCGGCACCAAGCGCTGAGCGGCGTCCCCGGCTGCCGTTTGCAGCCCCGCGCGCCTGCCCGCATAATCCGCCCGCGGCTTGGGGCCCGACGGCCCGGAGAGACCCTGCGGACGGTATGGCGGACGACACGATACTCGAAACGCGAGGGCTCACGAAGGAGTTCAAGGGCTTCGTCGCGGTCAAGGACGTGAGCCTCTCGGTTCGCCGCGGCTCGATCCACGCGCTCATCGGTCCCAACGGCGCGGGCAAGACCACCTGCTTCAACCTGCTGACGCAGTTCCTCGTGCCGACGCGCGGCCAGATCTACTACAACGGCCGCGAGATCACGGGCTCGCGCCCGGCGGCGATCGCGCGCATGGGGCTGGTGCGCTCGTTCCAGATCTCGGCGGTGTTCGCTCACCTGACGGTGCGCGAGAACATCCGCATCGCGCTGCAGCGCTCGCGCGGACGCTCGTACGACTTCTGGCGCAGCGAGTCGGTGCTGCGCGCGATGGACGCGAGAGCCGACGAGCTGGCCGACGCGGTGGGCCTGCGCGGATTCGAACGCACGACCGCGGGCGAGCTCGCCTACGGGCGCAAGCGCGCGCTCGAGATCGCGACGACGCTCGCGCTCGATCCCGAGATGATGCTGCTCGACGAGCCGACCGCCGGCATGGCGCACGAGGACGTCGGGCGCATCACGGCGCTGATCAGGCGCGTGGCCGCGAACCGGACGGTCCTGATGGTCGAGCACAACCTGTCGGTGGTCTCGACGCTCTCGGACCGGATCACCGTGCTCGCGCGCGGCGAAATCCTCGCCGAGGGCGACTACGCGACGGTTTCGCGTCACCCGGCGGTCGTCGAGGCCTACCTGGGGGCCAGCCATGGCTGACGCCGCCGCCCTCGCCGCCGCGGCGTCCCCGATGCTCTCGTCGCGCGGCCTCAACGCGTGGTACGGCGAGTCGCACATCCTGCACGGCGTCGACTTCGACGTCGCGCGCGGCGAGGTCGTCACGCTGCTCGGCCGCAACGGCGCGGGCAAGACGACGACGCTCAAGTCGATCATGGGGATCGTGCCGCGGCGCGAAGGCTCGATCGTGTTCGAGGGCCGGGAGACGATCCGGCTCGCGTCGAACCGGATCGCGCGGCGGGGCATCGCCTGGTGTCCGGAGGAGCGGGCGATCTTCGCGAGCCTCGACGTCGAGGAGAACCTGATGCTTCCGCCCGTGGTCGGCGAGGGCGGGCTGCCGGTCGGGCAGATCTTCGAGCTGTTCCCGAACCTGAGGGAGCGGCTCTCGAGCCCCGGCACCAAGCTCTCGGGCGGCGAGCAGCAGATGCTCGCGATCGGCCGCATCCTGCGCACCGGCGCGCGGCTGCTGCTGCTCGACGAGCCGACCGAGGGGCTCGCGCCGGTGATCGTCCAGCAGATCGGACGCACGATCGCGCGGCTGAAGCAGCGGGGGTTCACGATCCTGCTGGTCGAGCAGAACTTCCGGTTCGCGGCGACGGTCGCGGACCGGCACTACGTGATGGAGCACGGACGCATCGTGGACATGATCCCGAACGCCGCGCTCGAGTCGTCGATGGGCAAGCTGCACGATTACCTGGGCGTCTAGGACGCGAGCCGTCCCGCGTCGCCCGCCAACCCGGAGGAAGCATGAAGCACTTCAAGCGCGGTCTACTCTCGCTCGCCGTCGCGGCGGCATTCGCCACCGGCGCCGCGCAGGCGCAGGTGTCCGACAACGTCATCAAGATCGGCGTCCTGTCCGACATGTCGAGCCTCTACACGGACCTGGCCGGCGCCGGGTCGGTCGTCGCGGCGCGCATGGCGGTCGAGGACTCCGGCATCGAGAAGCGAGGCTACAAGGTCGAGTTCGTCTCCGCCGACCACCAGAACAAGCCGGACGTCGGCTCGGCGATCGCTCGGCAGTGGTACGACACCGAGAAGGTCGACGTGATCGTCGACACCCCGAACTCGGGCGTGGCGCTGGCGGTCAACCAGATCACGAAGGACAAGGGCAAGGCGTTCCTGGTCTCCGGCGCGGCGTCGTCCGACCTGACGGGCAAGGCATGCACGCCGAACACGATCCACTGGACCTACGACACGTGGATGCTTGCGAACGGCACCGGCAGCGCGATCGTCAAGACGGGCGGCGACTCGTGGTTCTTCCTCACCGCCGACTACGCGTTCGGCCACGCGCTCGAGCGCGACACCGAGGCGGTCGTGCTCAAGAACGGCGGCAAGGTGGTGGGCAAGGTCCGCGCGCCGCTCAACACGCAGGACTTCAGCTCGTTCCTGCTGCAGGCGCAGGCGTCGAAGGCGAAGATCATCGGTCTCGCGAACGCGGGCGGCGACACGACGAACTCGATCAAGCAGGCCGCCGAGTTCGGCATCGTCAAGGGCGGCCAGAACCTGGCCGGCCTGCTCGTGTTCCTGACCGACATTCACGCGCTGGGGCTGCAGACCGCGCAGGGCCTGATCGTCACGAACACGTTCTACTGGGACCAGAACGACCAGTCGCGCGCGTTCGCGAAGCGCTTCGCCGCGCAGGACAAGGGCATCCACCCGACGATGGTGCACGCCGGCGTCTACTCGGCGCTGACCCACTACCTGAAGGCGGTCGAGGCGCTCAAGAGCGACGACGGCACCAGGGTGATCGCGAAGATGAAGGAGATGCCGACCGACGACCCGCTGTTCGGCAAGGGCTCGGTCCGCGCCGACGGCCGCAAGATCCACCCGGCGTACCTGGTCGAGGTCAAGAAGCCCTCGGAGTCGAAGGGACCGTGGGACTACTACAAGGTCCGGGCGACGATTCCCGCGGAGCAGGCGTTCCGGCCGATGAAGGACGGCGAGTGCCCGCTCGTCAAATAGTCGTTATCCGTCGCGGCGAACCGGCCTCGCGGCCAAAGGCCATGCCTTCGCGCCGCGACGGACGAACTCCTCGCGTTCGAGCGGTCGCGGCGAAAGCCGCGCCGCTCAACGCTCGGGGGCGGTATCGGGTCACGCATTGCATGTTCGAACCCGCATTGCCGGAGCATCGGCCTTCGATCTTCCCAGCGCCGGCCGCGAGCCCCGTTCGCGGCGCGTCCGGGCTTTCGCGCAGGTTGAGCGGCGCGGCGCGAGCCGCGTCCGCTCCAACGGCGCGCAACGCCGACCTTCGCCATGACTGAGATCTTCGGGGTGCCCGTGCAGGCCCTCATGGGCCAGCTGCTGATCGGGCTGATCAACGGCTCGTTCTACGCGATGCTGTCGCTCGGCCTCGCGGTCATCTTCGGGCTCCTCAACATCATCAATTTCACGCACGGCGCGCAGTACATGATGGGCGCGTTCGGCGCGTGGTTCCTGCTCGAGAAGCTCGGCGTGCCGTACTGGTGGGCGCTGCTGATCGCTCCCGTCGCGATGGCCGCCTTCGGGATCGCGATCGAGCGAACGATGCTGTCGAGGCTCTACAAGCTCGACCACCTGTACGGTCTCCTGCTGACGTTCGGCCTCGCGCTGGTCATCCAGGGGCTGTTCCAGAACGAATTCGGCTCGTCCGGGCTCCCCTACCGGCTGCCAGCGGAGTTCGCCGGGGCGTTCGACCTGGGCTTCATGATGCTGCCGCGCTACCGCGCCTGGGTCGTCGTCGCGTCGCTGATCGTGTGCCTGTCGACCTGGTACGTGATCGAACGCACCAAGCTCGGGTCGTATCTGCGCGCGGCGACGGAGAACCCGACCGTCGTTCAGGCGTTCGGCATCAACGTTCCGCGCATGATCACGCTGACCTACGGGTTCGGGGTCGGGCTCGCCGCGCTCGCCGGCGTGATGGCCGCGCCGATCTACCAGGTGAGCCCGCAGATGGGCGCGAACCTCATCATCGTCGTGTTCGCGGTCGTCGTGATCGGCGGCATGGGGTCGATCATGGGCGCGATCCTGACCGGGTTCGGTCTCGGCATCGTCGAGGGGCTGACCAAGGTGTTCTATCCTGAAGCGTCGAACACGGTGATCTTCGTCATCATGGTGATCGTGCTGATGATCCGGCCCGCGGGCCTGTTCGGGAAGGAGCGCTGATGGTCGCGCCCGATCCCGCCGCGCCGGATCCGGCCGCGCTCGAGCCGGTCTCGCCGGAAGTCGAGGTACTGGCCGCGGACCCGTCGGTCCGCACGTTCCGCATCGCCACGATCGCGATGGTGGTCGCGCTCGCCGTCGCCCCGTGGGCGGGCGTCTATCCGGTGTTCCTGATGAAGGCGCTGTGCTTCGCGCTGTTCGCGTGCGCCTTCAACCTGCTCATCGGCTACGTCGGCCTCCTGTCGTTCGGCCATGCGATGTTTTTCGGGAC
>CALDKM010000017.1:0-1392 GCA_937898875.1 uncultured Pseudomonadota bacterium
CATCGGTGCTCCTAGCCACTGCAGGGGCGTAAACTCGACGCCCGTCCCGACCGGCTCGACTTTCGCGATCTGCCGTACCGCCCGCCCGCGCGGGCGCTTCCTCCCCGGCATCCGTCCGACGACGCGTTCGCCGACCACGTGCGGCGCTACGCCGGCGCGAACCTCGTGCGCGACCAGGGCGAGGAGGGCGCGTGCACCGGCTTCGGCCTTGCCGCCGTCGTCCAGTACCTGTTCTGGGTGCGCGGCCGGCTGTCGGCGGGAACGCTCCTGTCCGCGCGCATGCTCTATCACCTCGCGCGCTTCTACGACGAGTGGCCGGGCGAGAAGTACGACGGCTCGTCGTGCCGCGGCGCGCTCAAGGGATGGCACAAGCACGGCGTGTGCACCGAGACGCTGTGGCCCTACGACCCCGCGCGCTTCGTTCCGCCGTCGCCGGGCTGGGATGCCGACGCGGTGACGCGTCCGCTGGGCGTCTACTACCGGATCGACCGCCGGTCGGTCGTCGACATGCAGGCCGCGATCGCCGAGACCGGTGCGATCTACTGCTCGGCCGACGTGCACGGCGGCTGGGGCGTCAGGGAGCGCAAGCGCCTCCCGCGTTCGCATCGCGACCTGCCGGAGATCGCGGTCCGCGACAAGGTCGAAGGCGGCCACGCGTTCGCGCTGATCGGCTACGACGAGCGAGGCTTCGTCGTCCAGAACTCGTGGGGACGGGATTGGGGCGCGCACGGCCTCGCGATCCTTCCGTACGAGGAGTGGGTGACGCACGGCGACGACGCGTGGGCGGTGGCGCTCGGCGTTCCCGTCGAGCGCGCGAGCGGCGGGCGCACGCGCGGCAACGCGGTGCGCTCGCCCGTGCACTTCGTGTCCTCGCGCGTCGCACTGCCGCAGACCGGCGACGCGCCGGGCTGGCAGGGCGGCGGCGACCCGCTCGCCCGCCGCGCCGATGCGTGGACGCTCGACGAGGGCTACGTGCACACGCTCGTCACCGGCAACGACGGCGAGATCGTCAACCACCTGGCCGACGTCGGGGACGCGGTGGCCGCCGCCGAGGAAGTCGCGCTCGCGCGCCCGCGGCTGTGGCTCGCATCGCGGCCGGCGGGCGCGCGGCACGTCGCGATCTACGCGCACGGGGGCCTGAACGACCGCAACGAGTCGCTGACGCGCATCCGCGTGATGGGGCCGTGGTTCGAGAGGAACGGCATCTACCCGGTGTTCGTCACCTGGCAGACCGGCTGGCTCGACACGCTCTCCGACGCGATCGAGGACGAGGTGAGGCGGCGCTTCGGCGAGGCGATCCCGCGCGAGGGCTTCGGCGACGCGCTCGCCGACGCCTCCGACCGGATGATCGAGGGCATGCTTCACGCGCTGCCGTTCCCGGCGCTGTGGGCG
>CALDKM010000018.1:0-12471 GCA_937898875.1 uncultured Pseudomonadota bacterium
CGGAGCCGGCGCCGGCGTCGGAGCCGCACCGGCCTTCGGAACCAGGTCCGGGTCGCAACCCGTGATCGCCATGCTCGGGGCCCAGAACGCGGTGCGATAACAGAGGTTGCCCGATATGCCCGCCGTGCCGTTGTACACCGCGCTGCGGACGACGTTGTTGCCCGGCGTGGCAGCGAACGACATGACGTAGCCGCAATTCGTGGTGTTGCATTCCGCGACACCGGGAACGTAACCGCCGGTTTGCGCACCGGCGACGCCGGCCAGCGCCGACGCGAACGCGCCGATGGCTGCAGCGGAAAGGAGACGACGAGTCATTGTTTCACCCCTTTGGCTTTGGTATTGGAGATGTTTTCAGTGGTCCGGCTTGTAAGTGCGTCGGTAACCCACTGACGCACCAGATGCTTTATTCCGCCACGACTATAGCACAGCGACTTTCCGCAGCGCAAAGAACCGGGCGTGCGGCGCCGGTTCCCCGCGGCGAGGTGTCGCGGCAATACAACGCCGTGCTAAACTTCAGGAATATCAAGGGCCTCCGTTGCGCTTCCGCGCCCCGGATCCCTTCCCGATGACCGCGAAGACTGCGGGCGCGGGCCCGTCGACCGGCAATTTCCCCCCCCGCGGGACACCGGCGCCGCGCCCGTTTCCGGCGGTCCGAAACTTCACGAAAAGCACCGCGCATGGACACGTTCGCCAAGGAAACCCTCCCCGTCAGCCTAGAGGCCGAGATGCGGCACAGCTACCTCGACTACGCGATGAGCGTAATCGTGGGGCGCGCGCTCCCGGACGTGCGCGACGGTCTGAAGCCGGTCCACCGCAGGGTGCTCTACGCGATGGCGGAGGCCAACATCGTCTGGAACCGGCCCTACGTGAAGTGCGCGCGCGTCGTCGGCGACGTGATGGGGAAGTACCACCCCCACGGCGACACGGCGATCTACGACACGCTGGTGCGCATGGCCCAGAACTTCAGCCTGCGCTACCCGCTCGTCGACGGCCAGGGCAACTTCGGCTCCGTCGACGGCGACAACGCGGCGGCGATGCGCTACACCGAGTGCCGGCTGCAGAAGATCGCCAACGAGCTCACCTCGGACATCGACAAGGAGACCGTCGACTTCGTCCCGAACTACGACGGCAAGGAGGAGGAGCCGTCGGTCCTGCCGTCGCGCCTGCCGAACCTCCTCGTGAACGGCAGCTCGGGCATCGCGGTCGGCATGGCGACCAACATCCCGCCGCACAACCTCACCGAGACGATCGCGGGCTGCCTCGCGGTGCTCGCGAACCCCGAGACGTCGGTCGACGAGCTGATGGACATCATCCCGGCGCCGGACTTTCCGACCGCTGGAATCATCTACGGCCTGGAGGGCGTGCGCGAGGGCTACCGCACCGGCCGCGGCCGCGTCGTCATCCGCGCCCGCACGCACATCGAGGACCTCGACAAGGGCAGCCGCCAGGCGATCATCGTCGACGAGATCCCCTATCAGGTGAACAAGGCGAACCTGCTCACGCGCATCGGCGAGCTGGTCCGCGAGAAGAAGCTCGAGGGCATCTCGGACCTGCGCGACGAGTCGGACAAGTCCGGCATGCGCGTCGTGATCGAGCTGAAGCGCGGCGAGATCCCGGAGATCGTCCTCAACAACCTCTACAAGCTGACGCAGCTGCAGGACAGCTTCGGCATGAACATGGTCGCGCTGGTCGACGCGCAGCCGCGCCTCCTGAACCTCAAGCAGTTCGTCGAGTACTTCCTGCAGCACCGGCGCGAGGTGATCGTCCGCCGCACGCGCTTCGACCTCCGCAAGGCGCGCGAGCGGGGCCACATCCTCGAGGGCCTCGCGGTCGCGCTCGCGAACGTCGACGAGATGATCGCGCTGATCAAGGCGTCGCCGACCCCGCCCGAGGCGAAGGTCGCGCTGATGGCGCGTGCGTGGAGGAGCCAGGTCGTCGACGAGATGCTGAAGCGCGCGCTGGCCGACCAGGCGCGTCCCGAGGGGCTGCCCGCGCAGTTCGGCGCGTCGAAGGACGGCTACCGGCTGTCCGATGCCCAGGCGCAGGCGATTCTCGAGATGAGGCTGCAGCGGCTCACCGGACTCGAGCAGGACAAGATCACCGGCGAGTATCGCGAGGTGATGGAACTGATCGCGGACCTGATCGACATCCTCGCGAAGCCCCAGCGCGTCACGAAGATCGTCGGCGACGAGCTCGCGGCGATCCGCGACGAGTTCGGCGACAAGCGCCGTTCGGAAATCGTCGCGCAAGCCGAAGACCTGTCGATCGAGGACCTGATCGCGCCGCAGGACATGGTCGTGACGATGTCGCACGGCGGCTACATGAAGGCGCAGGCCACCGACGAGTACCGCGCGCAGCTGCGCGGCGGGCGCGGAAAGCAGGCGACGGCGACGAAGGAGGACGACTTCGTCGAGCGCATGTTCATCGCGAACACGCACGACTTCATCCTGTGCTTCAGCAACCGCGGTCGCGTCTACTGGCTCAAGGTCTACAACGTGCCGCAGGGGTCCCGCAGTTCGCGCGGCAAGCCGATCGTCAACCTGGTGCCGCTCGCCGACAACGAGAAGATCACGGCGATCCTGCCGGTCAAGGAATTCACCGAGACCCAGTACGTGTTCATGGCCACCGCGATGGGCACGGTCAAGAAGACGCCGCTCGCCGACTTCTCGCGCCCGCGGCCGTCCGGGATCATCGCGGTCGACCTGGCGGACGGCGACAGGCTGATCGGTGTCGCGCTGACCGACGGCAAGCACGACGTGATGCTGTTCAGCTCGGGCGGCAAGGCGGTGCGCTTCGACGAGAACGACGTGCGTCCGATGGGGCGCAACGCGCACGGCGTCAAGGGCATGTCGCTCGACAGGGGGCAGAAGGTGATCGCGCTGCTCGTGGCCGAGGACGAGGACCAGTCGGTGCTGACCGCGACCGAGAACGGCTACGGCAAGCGCACGCCGATCGTCGAGCACACGCGCCACGGCCGCGGCACCAAGGGCATGATCGCGATCCAGCAGACCGAGCGCAACGGGAAGGTCGTCGCGGCGGCGCTCGTGACGAAGGACGACGAGGTGATGCTGATCTCGACCGGCGGCGTGCTGATCCGCACGAAGGTGAAGTCGATCCGGGAGATGAGCCGCTCGACGCAGGGCGTGACGCTCATCAACCTGTCTGGAGGCGAGAAGCTCGCCGGCCTCGAGCGCGTCGTCGAGCGCGACGAGGAGGAGGACCAGGTGTGACCCCCCCGAAGCGACCTTCGGTCGCCTCCCCCCGAGGGGGCCCGCGCCCTCGGGGCGGCCCGGCGGGCGCGGACCGTTCCGGCGGGCTTGGGCGATGAGCGATGCCGACGACACATTGAGGCGCCACCGCGACGCGATCGACGCGCTCGACCTCGAGATCCTCGCGCGGCTGTCCGGGCGCGCACGGCACGCGCAGGCGATCGGCAAGCTGAAGGAAGGCAGCGGGGCGCCCGCGTACCGCCCGGAACGCGAGGCGCAGGTGCTCGCGCGCCTGGCGGAGGCGAACCCCGGCCCGCTCCCGGACGAGGCGGTGACCGGCATCTTTCGCCACGTCATGTCGGCGTGCCTCGCGCTCGAGCGACGCCTCGCGATCGCCTACCTCGGTCCGCCGGGCACGTTCACGCACGCCGCCGTCGCGCGGCACTTCGGCCCGTTCGTCGAGGCGGTGCCCGAGGGCACGATCGACGAGGCGTTCCGTGCGGCGGAGTCCGGTCGCTGCGACTACGCGGTCGTCCCGGTCGAGAACTCGACCGAGGGCGCCGTGGGCCGCACGCTCGACCTGATGTGCACGAGCGACCTGTCGGTGGTGGGCGAGGTGAAGCTTCGGGTCCAGCAGAATCTGCTCACGCGCGCTGCGGACCTGGCGGCGGTGAAGCGAATCTACTCGCACGCCCAGTCGTTCGCGCAATGCGTCCAGTGGCTCGCGCGGAACCTTCCGTCCGCGCCCCGGATCGTCGTCGCGAGCAACGCCGAGGCCGCGCGTCTCGCCGCCGCCGAACCGGGCGCCGCCGCGATCGCCGGCGAGATCGCCGCCGCGACCTACGGCATCCCGGTGCTCGCCGCGCACATCGAGGACGAGCCCGACAACCGGACGCGCTTCTGGGTGCTCGGGCGCCAGCAGGTCGGCGCGTCGGGAAGCGACGAGACGTCGCTGGTGATGTCGGCGCCCAATCGCCCGGGCGCCGTGCACGCGCTTCTGGAGCCCCTCGCCAGGCACGGCGTGTCGATGACGCGCATCGAGTCGAGGCCGGCCCGTACCGGCCGCTGGGAGTATCTGTTCTTCATCGATCTCACCGGCCACCGCGACGACGCACCGGTGGCGGCGGCGCTCGCCGAGCTCCGCCAGCGCGCGCCCTACCTCAAGCTCCTCGGCTCGTATCCCGCCGCCCGAGAACCCTGACGCCATGACGACCGTCCACGAGCCCGCAGCGCACGCGCCCGCCTGGGTGCGCGACATCGCCCCGTACGTGCCCGGCAAGCCGATCGAGGAGCTCGCGCGCGAGCTCCACCTCGACCCGGCCGGCATCGTCAAGCTCGCATCGAACGAGAATCCGCGCGGCCCGGGCCCGAAGTCGCTCGCGGCGATCGCGACGGCCGCGGCGGACGTCACGCGCTACCCCGACGGCAACGGCTTCGCGCTCCGATCCGCGCTGGCGGCACGCCTGCGCGTCTCCGCCGAGAGCCTCGTGCTGGGCAACGGCAGCAACGACGTGCTCGAGCTCGTCACGCAGGCGTTCCTGACGCCCGGGGACGAGGCGATCTACGCGCAGCACGCCTTCGCCGTGTATCCGCTCGCGACGCACGCGCGCGGCGCGAAGGGCATCGAGGTGCCGGCGAAGGACTACGGCCACGATCTGGCGGCGATGCTCGCGGCGGTCACGCCGCGCACGCGCGTCGTGTTCGTGGCCAACCCGAACAATCCGACCGGCACCTGGATCGGCGCGGCGCCGATGGAGGCGTTCGTCGCGAAGGTGCCGCGCGAGGTCGTCGTCGTGCTCGACGAGGCCTACGACGAGTACCTCGCGCCGGCCGACCGCTCGCGCTCGGTCTCGTGGATCGGCCGCTACCCGAACCTGATCGTGTCGCGCACGTTCTCGAAGGCGTACGGCCTCGCCGCCCTGCGCGTCGGCTACGGCGTGATGGACCCCTCGGTCGCCGACCTGCTGAACCGCGTGCGACAGCCGTTCAACGTGAACTCTCTCGCGCAGGCGGCGGCGATCGCCGCGCTCGCCGACACGCCGTACGTCGAGGAGAGCGCGCGGGTGAACCGCGAGGGCATGCGGCAACTCGAGGCCGGCCTCGCGAAGCTCGGCGTGGCATTCGTCCCGTCGCACGGCAACTTCCTGCTCGTGAACGTCGGCGACGGCGCGCGCGTCTACGCGGCCCTGCTGCGCGACGGCGTGATCGTGCGCCCGGTCGGGAACTATGGATTGCCCGGATTCCTGCGCGTGACGGTGGGGCTGCCCGCAGAGAACGAGCGATTCCTGGCGGCGCTGGCGCGAGCCATCGGCCGCTGACACCGGCGGCCGCCTTGGAATCCAAAGCGTCCGGGCCCCTCGGCCGCCTCGTCGTCGTCGGCGTCGGCCTGATCGGCGGCTCCTGCGCGCTCGCGCTCAAGGCCGCCGGTGCGGTACGCGAGGTCGTCGGCGTCGGGCGTACGCGCACGAACCTCGACGAGGCGCTAGCGCGCGGCATCGTCGATCGCGCCTACACCCTCGACGAGCGGTGGACGACGGAGCTCGGCGGTGCCGACGTCGTGCTGGTCGCGACGCCGGTCGCGCAGATCGCTCCCGTCCTGGCCGAGATCGCGGCGCACGCCGGCCCCGAAACCGTCGTCACCGACGCGGGCAGCACCAAGCAGGACGTCGTGGCCGCGGCACGGGCGGCGTTCGGCAGGCGCATCGAGCGATTCGTGCCCGCGCACCCGATCGCCGGGACCGAGCACTCGGGCGCGGCCGCGGCGTTCCCGACGCTCTTCCGGGAGCGCACCACCGTGGTGGCTCCGCTGCCCGAGACCGCGAAGGACGCGGTGGCGACGGTTCGCGCGATGTGGGAGCGCTGCGGCGCCCGCGTGATCGAGCTGGACCCCGCACGTCACGACCGGATCTTCGCGGCCGTGTCCCACCTGCCTCACGTGCTCGCGTTCGCGCTGGTCGCCGAGCTCGCCGCCCGTCCCGACGCGGAGGACCTGTTCGCACACGCGGCGTCGGGCTTCCGCGACTTCACCCGCATCGCCGGGAGCTCGCCCGAGATGTGGCGCGACATCGCGCTCGCGAACCGGGAATCGATCCTCGAGGCGCTCGGCGACTACCGATCGATGCTCGACCGGATGGCCGCGGCGATCGCCGGCGGCGACGGCGAGGCGCTGCAGCGGCTCTTCGCGCAGGCAAGCGATGCGCGTCGCCGCTGGCAGTCGAGCGCGTCCGTCGCGAAGCCGGTGGACCGCTGAACGCGCGCACGATGACGTCGCCGGACCTCACGCTCGCGCCGTTATCGCACGTCGAGGGCACGATCGCGCTGCCCGGATCGAAGAGCATCAGCAACCGGATCCTGCTGATCGCGGCGCTCGCTCGCGGCACGACCCGGGTCGAAGGCGTGCTCGAGGCCGACGACACCGACCGCATGATCGAGGCGCTCGACCGGCTCGGCGTCCGCGTCGAGCGCGACCGCGCGGCGCGCCGCTGCGTCGTCCACGGCGCGGGCGGCGCGTTGCCGGTCCGCGCGGCGAAGCTCATGCTGGGCAACGCCGGCACCGCGTTCCGCCCGCTCACGGCCGTCCTCGCGACACTCGGCGGCGACTACGAGCTCGACGGCGTCGCGCGGATGCGCGAGCGTCCGGTCGGCGACCTGGTCGACGCATTGCGCGCACTGGGCGCCGAGGTCCGCTACCTGGGCCAGTCGGGCTATCCTCCGCTGGCGATCGGCGGCGCGGGCGCTCGCGCGGGCGGAACGGTCCCGATCCGCGGCGACGTCTCGAGCCAGTTCCTCACGGCGCTGCTGATGGCGCTGCCGCTCGCACGCGGCTCGGAGGTGGCGTCGACCCGTGTCGCGGTCACGACGCCGCTGATCTCGCGCCCGTACGTCGAGATCACGACGCGGCTGATGAAGCGATTCGGCGTCGAGGTCGCCACGCCCGATGCGTCGACGTTCGTCGTTCCCGCGGGCCCGCGCTACGCGAGCCCCGGGGCGATCGGCGTCGAAGGCGACGCGTCGTCCGCCTCGTACTTCCTCGCGGCGGGCGCGCTGGGCGGCGGCCCGGTGCGCGTGACCGGCGTCGGCCGCGACGCCATCCAGGGCGACGTCGCGTTCGCCGACGTGCTCGCGGGCCTCGGCGCGGACGTGCGCTTCGGCCCCGACTGGATCGAGGCGCGCGCCGGCGGGCCGCTCGCGGGCGGCACGATCGACTGCACCGCGATCCCGGACGCGGCGATGACGCTCGCGATCACGGCGCTCGCGGCGGGGGAGCCGACGACGCTCACCGGCATCGCGAGCTGGCGCGTCAAGGAGACCGACCGGATCGCCGCGATGGCGGCCGAACTGCGCAAGGTCGGCGCGACGGTCGAGGAGGGGGCGGACCGGCTGACGGTCCATCCGACGCGCGCCCTGCGCCATGCGGCGATCGACACCTACGACGACCACCGGATGGCGATGTGCTTCTCGCTCGTCGCGCTGCTGGGCGTCCCGGTGACGATCCGCGATCCGGCCTGCGTGGGCAAGACGTTTCCCGCCTATTTCGACGCGTTCCGATCGCTCGCGCCGGCCGGAGGTTGACGGTGGGCGCTTCGGCCGTTCCGGTGATCGCCATCGACGGGCCCGCCGCCTCCGGCAAGGGGACGGTCGCCGCGCGGGTCGCGCGGGCGCTGGGCTTCCACCTGCTCGACAGCGGGGCGCTCTACCGGCTCGTCGCACTCCAGGCGATTCGCCGGGGGGTGCCATTGGACGACGCCGAGGCACTCGCGGGGCTCGCACGCGATCTCGACGTGTGCTTCGTCGCGCAGCGCGTCGAACTCGACGGGGCGGACGCCACGATGGCCATCCGCGACGAGGCGGTGTCCGAAGGTGCGTCGCGCGTCGCGGTCCATCCGGCGGTTCGGGCTGCGCTGCTCGAGCGCCAGCGTGCGTTCCGTCAGCCGCCGGGACTCGTCGCCGACGGCCGCGACATGGGGACGGTGGTGTTCCCCGACGCCGGGACGAAGGTGTTCGTGACCGCCACGCCCGAGGCGCGCGCGTCGCGCCGGCAGGTGCAGCTCGCCGGGCGCGGCGTGCACGCGGACCTCCGGGCGCTGCTCGACGAGATCCGCGCGCGCGACGAGCGCGATGCCGGCCGCGCGGTCGCGCCGCTCAGACCGGCCGGCGACGCGATCGTGCTCGACACCACGGCGCTCACGATCGAGCAGGCGACGGCGTGCGTGCTCGACCGCTACGCGCAGCGCGCGGGCTGAACGCGTTCCTGCCGCGGCGCGCGGGCCGGATGCGCCGCGCTATCCTCCGGAGATCGCGGGGAACACCGCGACTTCGTCCCCGTCGCGAATCGGCGCGCTGGCGCCGGGCGCGACCGCACGGTTCACGGCGAAACGCGTGCCGCGACGGGCAAGCGTCGTCCACGGTCCGCCTCGCGCGCACAGATGGTCTCGCAGCGCGCCGACCGTTGCGACGCCGGGCGGCAGCTCGAGCCACTCCTCGGCGCGCCCGACGGCCTCGCGGGCGTCCGCGAAGTACAGCACGCGCACGCGCATCAACGTGACAGCAGCTCGCGCAACGATCGCTGGACCTCGTCCGCGTGGTGGCGGGCGGTCTTGCCGGAGGGCTCGAGCGGCTCGCGGTAGAAGAAGTCCGGAAGCTCGTCGTCGGACTCGGCGAAGCCGGCGGCCCGGTTGAATGCCCACTCGAGCTCGAGCACCTCGCGGCCCAGCGCCTTGAGGAACGAGTGGTCGAACGAGGTGCCGTGGGCGTCGTTGAGGGCCGCGACGATGAGTTCCGGGTTGGTGTCGGTCACCGATCGGCCGAAGATGCACAGTCCGAGGGAATCGGCGGTGGCGGCGCCGACCTGCGCGCCGAGGCTCGCTGCGACCAGCTCTTCAGTGGTCTTGCCGTTGCAGTCGAAGCCCGGCAGGTTGCCGACCGTGTGGTCGGCGCCCTGCGCGGTCAGCATCATCGAGATCCCGGTCACTTCGATCACGCGCGGGTCGTAGGCGCTGATGCCCTGGCGCTTGATGACGGGCACGCGGGCGACGCCGTAGTGCTCCCCCACACGCGCGGCGCCCTGCGCGAGCAACCGCCCGCGCTCCGTCCCGGCGCGTATGTCCTCGAGCGCCGCCATCATGAACGCGGCGTCGCCGAAAGCGCCCTGGCCGGCCTCCATCAGCACGCCCAGCGTCGCGCCGATCTCGATCGTGTCGATGCCCAGGTCGTTGACCACCGCGTTGAGCCGCGCGACGTCGTCCGGGTCCTCCAGACCGCAGTTGCTGCCCATGAGACCGAGCGTCTCGTACTCGAGCGGCGAGACGAGCTCCTTGCCTGCCTCGTCCGCGTAGACGTTGCTGCACTCGATCATGCACCCGGGCATGCAGGCGTGCGCGGTCTGGCCGCCGCGCGCGAGGTTGCGCTCGCGGATGTGCGCGCCGCCGAGCTTGAAGGACTCCTTGTCCGGCGTGAGCTGGCCGACGCGGAAGTTGCGCACCGGCAGTCCCCCGACGTAATTCGTGAAGTCGCCGACGGCGGCGGTGCCGAAGCGCTTGAACGAGTCGATCGCCGCCTCCTTGCCGAGCTTCGTGCCGTACTCGCGCACCGCGCCCATCACCTTCTTGCGGTCGTGGAACGTCGGCATCTTGTGCTGGTCGACGACGATGACCTTGACGCGCTTGACCCCCATGACCGCGCCCACGCCCCCGCGCGCGGCGAGCCGGGACGGCCGCCCGTCGGTGTCGGCGAACGCGATGCCGGCGACGAGGCCCAGGTACTCGCCCACCGGGCCGCAGATCGCGTAGCTGATCTTGCGGCCGTAGCGCTCGAAGAGCCGGCGCGCGACCTCGTTGTTGCCGAGCCCGAGGTACTCGCGCGCGTCCTCGAAGGCGACGTCGCCCTCCCTGGTGATCCGGATCAGCGTCCAGTCGGGGCAGGCGCCCTCGAGCGTGAGGCCGGCGATCTCGCACTGGCCCAGCGCGAACGCGAAGGTGCCGCCTGCGTTCGCCTCCTTGATCCCGCCCGTCAGCGGGCTGCGGCAGCCGACGCTCAGCCGGTTCGCGTTCGAGAAGTTCGTCCCTGCGAACGGGCCCGCGGAGAAGATCAGCGGATTGGCCGGCGACAGCGGGTCCACCTCGTAGATGCGCCGGTCGAGGAGCGTTCGTGCGATGTAGTGGCGTCCGGCCCGGACGATGCGCTCGCCGTGGAGCTCCTCGCGCGACACCGAGCGGCCCGCGAGGTCGATGTCGAGGTAGGTTCGCATGGTCGTTTCCTTTCTCGAGATTCTGTCGGGCGATCCGCCGGCCGCTCAGGCCGGCGCGGACCCCGGGGAGGCGGCGCGTCGGCGGTAGCGCCAGGCGACCAGCGCCAGGAACGCGGCGGCGGCGACCCATCGCGCCGCGCCGGTCTGCGCGAGGAGCGCGATCGCGAGCGCGAACAGCGCGGCGCGCAGCGGCGTCGCTACGAGGCCGAAGAGCCAGCCTTCGAACGCGACGACGAGGCACATCGCGCCCATCAAGACGAAACCGATCGTCGTGACGACCGTCGTCGCGTCGCCCATCAGGAGCAACCCGGGCTGGTTGACGAACACCAGCGGAAGCACGAATGCGACGATGCCGACGCGGCAGGCGAGGAACGCGACCGCGATCGGGTTGGCGCGCGCGATCGACGCTGCCGCGAACGCGGCCACGGCCACCGGAGGCGTGATCGCCGACAGCGACGCGAAGTAGACGATGAACAGGTGCGCGGGCAGGAGCTCGATCTTGAGGGCGAGCAGCGCGGGGGCCGCCAGCACCGCGGCGAGCGCGTAGACGGCCGGCGTGGGCATCCCCATCCCGAGCAGGATGATGACCGCCGTGGCCACGAGCAGCGTCAGCGCGTAGCTGCCGCCGGCCATGGTGAACATGCCCGAGCTGATCTTGCCGGTCAGGTCGGCCATCGACAGCGTGCCGACGACGAGGCCGGCCACGGCGCAGGCGATCCCGACGCCGACCAGCTGGCCCATGCCGTTGTTGAGCCCGGCGACGATCGAGGCGACGAAGGCTCGCGGCGACCGGTTTCGCAGGAATCCGATGGGCACCAGCGCGAGACACGCGATCGCCCCCGCGAACACCGGGCGGTCGAGCTTCAGCACGCCCCAGACGAGCACGGCGATCGGCACGAAGTAGAACCAGTCGCGGCGGAGGACCTGCGCCAGCGTCGGCGCGCCCTCGACGATCGTCGGCGCGAGGCCCAGGCGGTGAGCCTTCAGGTGCACGGCGGTGAACACGACGAGGTAGTAGAGCAGGGCCGGCACGATCGCGGCGGTGACGATCGTGGCGTACGGGATGCCGGTGAAGTCGACCATCAGGAAGGCGGCGGAGCCCATCACCGGCGGCAGGAGCGCGCCCCCGGTCGAGGCGGTGGCCTCGACCGCCGCCGCGTAGGTACGGGGCACGCCGGTGCGGATCATCAGGGGGATCGTGAAGGAGCCGGTCGTGACGACGTCGGCGGTGGGCGACCCCGAGATCGAGCCGTAGAGGCCCGACGAGAACACGGCGACCTTGGCCGGGCCGCCGATCTGCCGGCCGACGAGGCCCTGCGCGAGGTCGTGGAAGAAGTCCGCGCCGCCCCAGCGGTCGAGCAGCGCGCCGAACACGACGAACACGAACACGAGGAACGCCGCGACTTCGAGCGCCGGCCCCAGCAGGCCGCTGGTCGAGAACACCAGGTGGTCGACGATCTCCTGGGCGCTGAGCGCGCGGTGCGAGAAGGAGCCGGGCAGGCGATCCCCCCAGATGCCGTAGGCCAGGAACCCCAGCACCAGGACGACGAGCGTCATGCCGATGCAGCGGCGCGTCGCCTCGAGTACGAGCACCGTGAGCGCGATCGCCGCGGTCATGTCGGCGACGGAAAGCTCGTCGATCATCGGGATGCGCTTCGCGTGCGCGTCGTGCATCGCGACGAAATAGAGGCACGCCGCCCACGACGCCGCGACGAGCAGCCACGAGGCCGTCGTGGGGCCGGTCGGGCGCCGCGGATTGCCGGTGACGGTGAGGAACGCCAGCGTCAGCATGCCGCCGACGAACAGGTGCAGCGCGATCGAGCGGTCGACGTAGACGCCGAACGCCATCGCCATCAGCAGCCCGGCGAGGCCGATGGCGACCGCAGTGGCGAGCGCCCGGCCAGGCGGGCCGTTTTCCCGCGGCCGACCGCGCGCGATCCACTCGTACGCTTTCATCAAGGTCGTTCTCCCGCCTGGCGTCGAAGGCGGCCCCCGGGCTCCCGGGGGCCGGGAGAG
>CALDKM010000019.1:0-10769 GCA_937898875.1 uncultured Pseudomonadota bacterium
ACCGACATCCTGGGCGACGAGGATCACCTCGGCGACATGGACTTCAAGGTGGCGGGCACCGACCGCGGCATCACCGCGCTGCAGATGGACATCAAGATCCAGGGCATCACCAAGGAGATCATGGCGGTCGCGCTGTCGCAGGCGCGCGAGGGCCGGATGCACATCCTGGGACTGATGCAGCAGGCGCTGCCGCACGCGCGCACCGAGATCTCGCAGCACGCGCCGCGCATGATGACGTTCAAGATCAATCCGGAGAAGATCCGCGACGTGATCGGCAAGGGCGGCGCCGTGATCCGCGCGCTGACCGAGGAGACCGGCTGCACGATCGACATCAAGGACGACGGCACCGTCACCATCGCGTCGGTCAACGCCGACGCGTGCAACGTCGCGCGCGCGCGGATCGAGCAGATCACGGCCGAGGTCGAGGTCGGGAGGATCTACGAGGGCCCGGTGCTGCGGCTGCTCGACTTCGGCGCGATCGTCCAGCTGATTCCGGGCAAGGACGGCCTGCTGCACATCTCGCAGATCGCGAAGGAACGCGTGAACCAGGTCTCCGACTACCTGAAGGAGGGCCAGGTGATACGCGTCAAGGTGATCGAGGCCGACGACAAGGGCCGCGTGCGCCTGTCGATGAAGGCGGCGGCGGAAGAGGACGCGCAGAAGGCGTCGGCCCCGGCCACGACGCCGCCGATGGGCATCGCCGAGTAGTCCCGCCTTTCGCCGGATCCGGAGGGCGTGCCGCGCGAGCGGCGCGCCCTTTTTCGTGGGGCGCCGCCGCCGGTCGTCAGCGTCCGGCCGGCCGCGCGGGGTCGAGGATCGCCTCGCCGCTCACCGACACCGTCACGTCGGTCGATCCGGCCTCGAGCGGCACCGGGGCGGGCGCCGCTGCCATCTGGACCTCGGCCCGCGCCATCATCGGGTAGGGGCGCCCGCCGTCGCCGGCCTGGATTGCGATGCGACCCGGCCGCCAGCCGGACGCACCGAAGCCCTGCGTCGCCGACTGCGCGCGCCCGCGCCACGCCGCGATCGCCTGCTGCGTGATCGCATCCTGCGTGCGGCGGCGCAGCTCGTCCGAGAGGCCGAACGAGATGCCCGACAGCAGGACGCCGTCCTCGGACTGGACGCGGGCGGCGGCCTCGCCGATCGCAGCGAAGTCCGATCCCTCGACCTTGATCGTCTGCACGACGCGCCAGCGCGTCGGCCTGCCCTTCTCGACGATCTGCTGCGTCGTGTAGCCGGACGTCGCCACCTGCGCCTCAGGCAGCGCCGTCTTCAGCTTCGCGAGCACGCGCGCGACGCGCGCGTTGACCTCTGCGGACGCCGTGACGGCGCTCGGATGGTCGGCCTCGGCGCGCAGCCACGCGTGGAGGCGGTCGTTCGGCACCGTGGCGGTCGCCGAAGCGCTGACGGTGACGACCGGAACCGGCGTGGGCGCGTTGTCCTGCGCTCGGGCCGCGCCGGCGGTCAGCGCGACGGCGGTTGCGATCGAAAGGGCGAGGCGAAGGATCATCGAGGTCTCCGGAGTGCGCGCTGCGGCAGCGCGAGAATGACGGCGCGGTTGGACCACGAGAACACGCGGGCGGCCGCTTCGCGCCACGGCAGCCACGCATGGGACAGGTGCTCGCGCGGCGCGAGCGTCACCGGCACCGGCGCGGGCAGCGCGAGCGCGAAGACGTGCTCGCTGTTGTGCGTCGTGCCCGGCGCGTAGCGGTGGCGCCATTTCGGGTAGATCTCGTAGACGTTGGTCATGTGCCAGTCGCGGACGCCGCCGTGCGCGTCCGCATCGATGCCGGTCTCCTCCGCGAGCTCGCGGGTCGCGGTGCGCTCGAGCGGCTCGTCGTCCTCGCGACTGCCGGTCACCGACTGCCAGTAGCCCGGGAAATCCGCCCGCTCGAGCAGGAGCACGTCGAGGTCGTGCGTGTAAACGAGGACGAGCGTCGAAACGGGTTGCTTGCGGGGGTCTGACCCCGGTGTTGGTTGCATGGGGTCTGACCCGGGTGTCGCTATGCCTGGCCCCTACGCCCCGACGAAGACCCAGAACGGAACGTGGCGCTCCTGCCAGAACTCCGCCGCCTCGGCGAGGATCTCCTCGAGCATGCGGGCGTCGGTCGGATGGTCCTTGCGGTAGACGGGCGCGTGCGCGAGGAGGATCACGCGTCCCCGCTTGCCGAGCCAGTCGCGGTCCTCGAGCACGTCGGCGAGCGCATCCCAGTTGTGACCGAAGTGATCGGGCAGCGCGAGCGCGCGATCGAGCTCGGCGAACAGCGTGGCCTTGTCTTTGGCCTTGCCGAGGTCGACCGACGCGTACCTGAGGCCCGCGTGCGCGGCGGCGGCCCTGAGGGGCTCGCCCGCGCCCTTCCAGTCGTGCACGCCGCACTCGTCGATCGCGGAGAGATCGGGCGCCTTCATTCGATGATCCGCCTGAATGACGAATAGTGGTCGTCGGTGTACCAGCACGCGTCCGGCGACGTCGGCTTGCCCCCGCACACGATCCGACGCGCGCCGCGCGTCCGCTCGCCCGGCGTGCGCACCGTGTACTCGCGATAATAGCCTCGCGGCTTCGCCGGCAGGAGCCGCTCGCGGTTGCCGAACGCGATGCCGTCGCGCTCGTAGGGAAACGGCGGCCCGGCCCGGACGTTGGCGAGCGTCTGGCGCGCTTCCTTCGGCAACTCGGCGGCGGCAACGGACGCGGCATCGGGCGCCTTGCGCGCGCACGCCGAGCTCGCCGCGGCGACGAGCGTCGCGGCGACGAGCAGCACGGCAAGCCGGCCGGCGGTGCGATAGCGCATCGGGCCAGTGTAGCGCAACGCACGGCCCCTCCGGCCGCGCCCCGCGGTCAGGGCTTGACCGCGTCCGAGGGGCGCACCTTGATGTGCAGGTCGCGCAGCTGCTGCTCGGTTGCGGCCGAGGGCGCGTCGACGAGCAGGTCCTGGCCCCGCTGCGTCTTCGGGAACGCGATCACCTCGCGTATCGACTCCGCGCCGCACATCAGCGTCGCCATGCGATCGAGACCGAACGCGATGCCGCCGTGAGGCGGGGCGCCGTACGAGAGCGCGTCGAGCAGGAAGCCGAACTTGCGGCGCTGGTCCTCCGGGCTGATCGCGAGCGCCTCGAACACCTTCGCCTGCACCTCGGGGCGATGGATGCGCACCGAGCCGCCACCGATCTCCCATCCGTTCAGCACGACGTCGTACGCCTTCGCGATCGCACTGCCGGGATCGGCGGCGAAGCGGTCCTCGTGCCCGTCCTTGGGCGCCGTGAACGGATGGTGCCGCGCCGCCCACGCCCCGGTCTCGTCGTCCTGCTCGAACATCGGGAAGTCGACGACCCACAGCGGTTTCCAGCGGCCCTGCGCGAGCCCGCGCTCGTGGCCGACCTTCGCGCGCAGCGCGCCCAGCGCGTCGTTGACGACCTTCGCCCTGTCGGCGCCGAAGAACACGAGGTCGCCGTCCGCCGCGCCCGTGCGCGCGAGGATCTCCCGCAGCACGCCTTCGGGGAGGAACTTGACGATAGGCGACTGCAGGCCCTGGTCGTTCGGCTTGCTCGCGTCGTTGACCTTGATGTAGGCCAGCCCCTTCGCGCCGTAGATCGCGACGAACGTCGTGTAGTCGTCGATCTCCTTGCGCGTGAGGCTGCCGCCGCCGGGCACGCGGAGCGCGGCGACGCGACCGTTCGCCATCTCCGCCGCGCCGCGGAACACCTTGAAGTCGACGCCTTTCATGAGGTCCGTGAGCTCGGTGAGCCTGAGCGGGATGCGCAGGTCCGGCTTGTCGGAGCCGTAGTCGCGCATCGCGTCGGCGAACGCCATCACCGGGAACGGATCGGGCAGCTCCTCGCCGAGCGCGTCGCGGAACATCCTGCGGACGAGGCCCTCCATCATCGGCCGGATCTCGTCCTCGCCCAGGAACGAGGTCTCGATGTCGATCTGCGTGAATTCGGGCTGGCGGTCGGCGCGCAGGTCCTCGTCGCGGAAGCACTTGACGACCTGGTAGTAGCGGTCGAACCCCGCCATCATCAGCATCTGCTTGAACAGTTGCGGCGACTGCGGCAGCGCGTAGAACTGGCCGTGGTGGATGCGTGACGGGACCAGGAACTCGCGCGCCCCCTCGGGGGTCGACTTGTAGAGGAACGGCGTCTCGATGTCCACGAAGCCGAGCTCGTCCAGGTACCGCCGCGCCGACATCGCCGCGCGGTAGCGCGTCATCAGGTTCTTCTGCATCACCGGGCGGCGCAGGTCGAGCACGCGGTGCTCGAGGCGCACGGTCTCGGAGAGATTGTCGTCGTCGAGCTGGAACGGCGGCGTGACCGAGGCGTTCAGAATCTCGATCTCGTGCGCGAGCACCTCGATTCCGCCGGACGTGAGGTTCGGGTTGACGGTGCCTTCGGGACGCGGGCGCACGAGCCCGGTGACGCACACGCAGAATTCGTTGCGCAGCTTCTCGGCCGTCGCGAACGTCGCGGCGCGGTCGGGGTCGCACACGATCTGGACGAGACCCTCGCGGTCGCGCAGGTCGACGAAGATGACGCCGCCGTGGTCGCGGCGCCGGTGGACCCAGCCGGCGAGCGTCACGGTCCGGGCGAGATAGCGGGTGTCGATGCGGCCGCAGTAGTCGGTGCGTTTCAAGGCGTGCTCCGGGAAACGATGCGTAGTCGGGGGAGAATGGCGGGACGGACCGGCCGCGCGCGCCGGTTCCCCGCTCGGGGCCGCGGCGCGAACGCCGGTCCGGTCAATTTCGGGAGGCGACCGCCGGACCGGCGTCGGCGGCCGGCGCACGCGAGGCTGGCAGCGCCGGGCCGCGCGGGGCGGCCACGCCCATCGAGATGATGTACTTGAGCGCCTCGTCGACCGACATCTCGAGCTCGCGCACGCGCGAGCGGGGCAGCATCAGGAAGTAGCCGCCGGTCGGGTTCGGCGTCGTGGGCACGTAGACGCTCACGTGGTCGCCCGGCAGGTGCGGCGCGATCGAGCGGTCCGGCGTTCCGGTGAGGAAACCGATCGTCCAGCACCCTTCGCGGGGGAACTCGACGAGCAGCGCCTTGCGGAACGCGTTTCCCTTGTCGGAAAGCAGCGTGTCGCTCACCTGCTTGACCGACGAGTAGATCGACTTGACGACCGGGATGCGTCCCAGCACCGCCTCCCAGACGAGGATGAGGCGGGCGCCGAGGATGTTCGCCGCGACGACGCCGGTCGCGAGCAGGATCACGAACGAGAGCACGACGCCCAGCCCCGGGATGTGGTAGCCGATCAGGCGATCCGGGTTCCAGGTTTCGGGCAGGACCGCCAGCGTCTGGTCGAGCGTCGTCACGAGGAAGTGCAGCACCCAGATCGTGATGCCGAGCGGGGCCCAGACGAGGAGCCCGGCGATCAGGTAGCGCTTCATCGCGGCGTGGCGAACGGGCAGGCGGGCGCGCGGCGCGTCAGTGGCAGGAGCAGCCGGATCCGCAGCCGGTGGACGGAGCGGGCGTGTCGCTCTTCGATTCCGCCTTCGCTTCCGCCTTCGCTTCCGAAGGGGCGTCGGTCGCCGCCCCGGCGCCGGCCGCGGCAGGCTTCGCGCCGCCGCGGAAATCGGTCTGGTACCAGCCGCTGCCCTTCAGCTGGAAGCCGGGGGCGGTGAGTTGCTTCTGCAGCGCGGCCTCTCCGCACTTCGGGCAATCGGTGAGGGCGGGCTCGCTGATTTTTTGCAGCGCGTCGAGCTCGTGCCCGCAGCGGCCGCAACGGTAGGCGTAGATCGGCATGCCAGTCTCCGGTCGTCCTCGCGCCCGTGAAAGGGCGCGCGAAAAGCACTTGATTCGAAACGGGAAATTATATCGGATTTCGCGTGTGCCGTCGCGGCACCCGCGGACGGCCGTACGCCTTCCGGAACATGGGGTCCGCACGGCGCAGTTCAAAGTGCATTATCCTCGGCCGGTCGACCGCGTCGTCCCTCGAAGCGAGGCTCATGAGCGAATACTGGATCTGGTGGATCGCCGCCGCCCTGCTCGTCGGGGCGGAGCTCCTGACCGGAACCTACTACCTGCTGGCCGTCGGGCTCGCGCTCGGGATCGGCGGCATGGCCGCCTGGCTGGGCGCCACGGCGCCGGTGCAGTTCGCGATCGCGGCGATCGCCGGCGTCCTGCTCACTGTCGCGGCCCACCAGTGGCGCATGCGCCGTGCGCTGCCGCCGCCGCAGCCTCCGCTCGACGTCGGGCAGACGGTGCACGTCGAGCACTGGAACGCGGACGGCACCGCCCGCGTCGCCTACCGGGGCACCCAGTGGACGGCAGAGCTCGAAACGCCCGACACGCCGCGCGCGCGAACGATGGTCATCGTGGCGATGCGCGGATCGATCCTCGTCGTTGCCGATCGCCGCGCGTGACGCGGCACCACCGGAGGAAGGCGCCGCCATGTTCGGGATAGGCTCGTCGCTGTTCACGCTCGCGCTGTTCGCGGTCGCGCTGATCGTCATCATCCGCGCGATCCGCGTCGTGCCCCAGCAGCACGCCTGGATCGTCGAGCGGCTGGGGCGGTTCTACGCGGTGCTCGAGCCGGGGCTCAACTTCGTGATCCCGTTCGTCGACCGCGTCGCGTACCGGCACGACCTGCGCGAGATTCCGCTCGACGTGCCGTCGCAGGTCTGCATCACCCGCGACAACACCCAGCTGCAGGTCGACGGCATCCTCTACTTCCAGGTCACCGATCCGAAGCTGGCGTCGTACGGATCGTCGAACTACATCGTCGCGATCACGCAGCTCGCGCAGACGACGCTGCGGAGCGTGATCGGCCGCATGGAGCTCGACCGCACGTTCGAGGAGCGCGAGCAGATCAACGCGAACGTCGTCGCCGCGCTCGACGAGGCGGCCACGAGCTGGGGCGTCAAGGTGCTGCGCTACGAGATCAAGGACCTGACGCCGCCCGCCGAGATCCTGCGCTCGATGCAGGCGCAGATCACCGCCGAGCGCGAGAAGCGCGCGGTGATCGCCACGTCGGAAGGCAGACGGCAGGAGCAGATCAACGTCGCCGAGGGGGCGCGCGAGGCGGCGATCGCACAGTCCGAGGGCGAGAAGCAGGCGGAGATCAACAACGCGCAGGGTCGTGCCGCGGCGATCCTCGCGATCGCCGAGGCGAACGCGAAGGCGATCCGGCAGGTCGCCGAGGCGGTCGAGGCGCCGGGCGGCCTCAATGCGGTCAACCTCAAGGTCGCCGAGCAGTACATTGCCGCATTCGGCAACCTCGCCGTCAAGAGCAACACGTTGATCCTCCCGGCCAATGCGGCGGACGTCGCGGGAATGATCGCGACGGCGATGTCGGTGATCAGGCCGCCGGCGAAGCAGGACTGACGGCAACCGGATCGGGAGCGGGAGCGGAACGAATGGACATTCGCGGGAGCACGTTCGTCATCAGCGGCGGCGCGTCGGGGCTCGGCGCGGCGACCGCGCGAATGATCGCGGGCGCGGGCGGCAACGTCGTCGTCGCGGACCTCAAGGAAGACGACGGCGTCGCGCTCGCGCGCGAACTCGGCGCCCAGGGGCGCTTCGTGCGCTGCGACGTCACCGACGAAGCGAGCGCGACCGCCGCCGTGCGCGCTGCGGTGGACGGCTTCGGCGGGATCCGGGGACTCGTCAACTGCGCCGGCATCGTCCACGCGGAGAAGGTCGTCGGCAGGGACGGTCCGCACACGCTCGCCGGATTCCAGCGCGCGGTGGCGATCAACCTCGTCGGCACGTTCAACATGACGCGGCTCGCCGCGCAGGCGATGTCGACGGGCGCGCCGGACGCCGGGGGCGAGCGCGGCGTGATCGTGAACACGGCGTCGGTCGCGGCGTTCGACGGACAGATCGGCCAGGCCGCGTACGCCGCGTCCAAGGCCGCCGTCGTCGGCATGACGCTGCCGGTCGCGCGCGAGCTCGCGCGCTACGGCATCCGCGTGATGACGATCGCGCCGGGCATCTTCGAGACGCCGATGATGTCCGGGCTGCCTTCCGACGTGCAGGCATCGCTGGGCAGGATGGTGCCGTTCCCGCCGCGCCTCGGCCGGCCCTCGGAGTTCGCCGCGCTGGTGCGCTCGATCGTCGAGAACCCGATGCTGAACGGCGAGACGATCCGCCTCGACGGCGCGATCCGGATGGCCCCGAAATGAGTCCGGGTGCCCGGCGGATCAGTCGCGCTTGACCAGCGCGAACCCGGCGACGGCGATCGCGACGAAGAAGGCGAACGTCCAGCCGGCGATCGAGAGGCCGAGGAAGACCCAGCCCTTCTCGGCGCATTCGCCGCTGCCTTCGAGCACGCGGCGGATCACGTCGACGAACGGCAGCGTGTCGATCATGTACGAAAGGCCCATGCCGCACGCCGGCACCTGGTCCTTCGGCAGCGACTGGAGCCATATCTGACGCCCGGCGAGCGCCGCGCCCGATGCCGATGCGACGAACAGGAGTCCGGCGTAGATCCACGCGCCGACCCGCCCCGGGTTGTGGAACGTTCCGACGAGGAAGATCAGCCCGATCGCGACGACGGCGACGCGCTGGAACATGCAGAGCGGGCAGGGCGAGAGGCCCTCGATGTGCTCGAGCCAGAACGCCCATCCCATCAGGCCCGCGCAGACCAGGAACCCGAGCGCGAACGCGATGCGGCGCGACGGCAGCAGGATGAGGCCGAGCGACGAGAGCCCGAGCGCCATGACGCCGACCTGCCACATCGACGCGACGAACGAGGGGGCGTTGCCGAACACGTACGAGATCCCCTGCTGGAGCAGCACCGCCAGCGCGATCAGGAGTCCGGTCCAGGGCCACGGGCTGCCACGGGATTCCATCACGCCGACTCCGCGCGCGCGAGCGCCTGGTCCAGGTCCCACAGGATGTCGTCGAGCGACTCGAGGCCGACCGACAGCCGGATCATCTCGGGCGTCACGCCCGCGGCGCGCTGCTCGTCCTCGTCGAGCTGACGGTGCGTCGTCGACGCCGGGTGGATGATCAGCGACTTCGCGTCGCCGACGTTCGCGAGATGCGACAGGAACTCGACGCTCTCGATGACGCGCTCGCCGGCCTTCGCGCCGCCCCTGACGCCGAAGGTCAGGATGCCGCCCGCGCCCTTCGGCAGGTAGCGGCGCACCAGCGCGTCGTCGGGCTGGCCCGGCATTCCCGGATAGCGGACCCAGGCCACCGACGGGTGCGCGGCGAGATGCTTCGCGACCGCCATCGCGGATTCGCAGTGGCGCGGCATGCGCAGATGCAGCGTCTCGATGCCCTGCATCAGCAGGAACGCCGAGAACGGCGCGAGCGTCGGTCCCAGCGTGCGCATCGTCTCCATCCTCGCCTTCATCGTGAAGCCGAAGTCGCCGAAGGTCTCGTGGAAGCGCACGCCGTGGTAGCCGCGCGAAGGCTCGGTCATCTGCGGGAAGTTGCCGTTGTCCCACGGGAACGTCCCCGACTCGACGACGATGCCGCCCATCGTGGTCCCGTGTCCGCCGAGGTACTTGGTCGCCGAGTGCACGACGATGTCGGCACCGTGCTCGAACGGCCGGCACAGGTACGGTGACGCGAGCGTGTTGTCGACGACGAGCGGCACGCCCGCGCCGTGCGCCACCTCCGCGATCGCCGCGATGTCGCAGACGTTGAGCTGGGGATTGCCGATCGTCTCGACGTAGACCGCCTTCGTGCGCGGCGCGAGCGCGCGGCGGAACGCCTCGGGATCGGCCGGGTCGACGAACGTCGCGTCGATGCCGAACTGTGCGAACGTGACGGCGAGCTGCGAATAGGTGCCGCCGTAGAGCGTGCGCGCCGCGACGATGTGATCGCCTTGCCGCGCGAGCGTGAGCAGCGCGACCATCTGCGCGGCCATGCCGGTCGCACACGCCAGCGCCGCGCGACCTCCTTCGAGCGCCGCGACGCGCTCTTCGAGCGCGGCGACGGTCGGGTTGCTTATCCGCGAGTAGACGTTGCCGAACGTCTGCAGGTTGAACAGGCTCGCCGCGTGGTCGGCGCTGTCGAAGACGAACGACGTCGTCTGGTAGATCGGCAGGGCGCGCGCGCCCGTGGCGGCATCCGGAATCTGCCCGGCGTGCAGGCACAGCGTGTCGAAGCCGTAGCGGTGGTCGGGCATGGGCCGGGATTCTACCCGCTGGGCGTCGGACGCCGGGGCAGGACGCGGCGTCCGTGGCGGCACGGCGACACCGGGGTCGGGCCCCGATGCAGCCGGAATCAGGCTCCCGCCCGGTGCGAGGACACGACGCCGGTGTTGACGCCGCACCAGTTGAGCCCGCCAAGGATGCGCGCGTGCTCGATCTTCACGCAGCGGTCCGTCACGACGTCGAGTCCCGCGTCCATCGCGATGCGCGCGGCCTCGTCGTTGCGGATCCCGAGCTGCATCCACAGCACCTTCGCGCCCTTTGCGACGGCTTCGCGCGCGATCGCCGGCATCTCGGCGGGCCTGCGGAACGCGTCGACGATGTCGACCGGGCCGGGAATCGCGGAGATCGACGGATAGCAGCGCTGTCCCAGGACCTCTCCGTAGGCCGGGTTCACCGGAATCACGCGGTAGCCGTGGTCGAGCATGTACTTGGCCGCGAAGTACGACGGCCGGTACCAGTTCGCCGACAGCCCGACGACGGCGATCGTGCGGTGCTGCGCCAGCACGCGCCGGAGGCCCGCGATGTCGTCGACGAGTCTGCCGCGGGCCGGGTTCGCCGGGCGGCCCGTCGCCGGCGTGTCCGCGGACGCGCCGGCGGTCCGATCCCCCCTGGCCTCGCTGCGCGAGTCGCCCCCCGGGGGGCGAGCGCCTTGGGACGGCCCGGCGG
>CALDKM010000020.1:0-4581 GCA_937898875.1 uncultured Pseudomonadota bacterium
GCTCCAGCTGCTCACCGGTCCATGGCAGCTGCGCTGCGATCAGGTCGTCGAGGGAGGGGGGCGTGCGCGGGCTCGTCATGCGCGGATGGTAGCGCAACCGGCGGGCGCGCCGGGCATCGGGGATCGTGAGCCGATCGTGACTCGCGGATGCGGGGCGGCGGCGGACGTTCGAGAAGGCGTCCGCGACGAAGCGAAAAAAAACGGGCGCCCGCGAGGGCGCCCGTCCGATGCTGCCTTCCCGGTCGGAGAGACCCGGGGGAACCGTCGCACTTCTTAGAAGAAGTGGACGATGCCGCCGACCAGGCCCTGCGGCTTGCCTTGGCCCGTCAGGCCGCCGGTCGCCGCCGACTGGTTGACCGGGTTGATGTTGAACGTGTAGCGCGCGTTGTCCTGGTTGTTGAGGAGGACGTAGCCGACGTAGGTCAGCGTGCGCTTCGACAGCGGGTACGTGTACGAGACCACGAACTCGTCCGACTTCGTGTCGTTGCCCTTGACGAGGCCGGCGACCTGCGTGCCGTCCGCCGAGCTGCCCTTGCCCTTGTCGCCGTGAATCCAGCCGAAGTAGCCCTGGCCGGGTCCGAGGTTGAAGGTGACCGTCGCGCCGTACAGGTCGCGCTTCAGGTCGCCGGTCGGGGTGTCGTAGTCGAGCCGCTCGTAGACGCCCGCGACGCGCGCGATGCCGAAGTTGTAGCCGCCGGCGATCGTGAAGGCCTGGTCGACCGTGCTCGTCGCGCGGACGTTCTGGTTGCGCTCGTACGCGAGGCCGGCTTGCCACGGACCGTTGTTGTAGAAGCCGCCCATCGAGTAGACCATGCCGTTGCGGTTCGACGTTTCGGTCTGCTGCGACGCCTGGATGCTGCCGGTGAAGCCGCTGAAGTTCGGCGAGTCGTAGCGGATCGAGTTGCCGAGGCGCGCATCGAAACCGCCCTGCGCCTTGGTGGCCGGACCCTGGCCCCAGAGCGACGCCGTCGACAGGATCGACGTGGTCAGCGTGGGAACGTTGCCGAAGATCGGGTGAATGTCGTCGTACGGGGCGAGGAAGTTACCGATCTTCACGGTACCCCAGCCGCCCTGCAGGCCGACGAACGTTTCGCGACCGGCGATCGTGCCGCCGCCCGCGTCGCCGTTGACCGACGACTCGATCTGGAAGATCGCGTTCAGGCCGCCACCGAGCGACTCGGTGCCACGCACGCCGAGGCGCGACGAGTTCGAGCTGACACGGTAGATCCACGGCTCCGAAACGCCTTCCGGCTGATTGCGCACCTGAACCCCTTCCATCGTCAGGTTCAGGCGGCCGTACAGCGTGACGTTAGCGGTTTGCGCCTGCGCGGCCAGCGGGGCGGACAGCACACCCGCGACGGCGAGAGCGACAAGCTTCTTGTTCATGAAGTCTCTCCTCTATCGGAAAAAGTCGGCCGGGAAGCTGTTCTTTCCCCGGCCATGGCAACCTTCTCAGGTCAGTCGAGAAGTTGAGGCCATTGTGCCAAACCGGCCAAATCATTGGCAAGGAAGCGGTCCGACGGGGTCCAACGCGTCTGCGCGCTGTTGTGCCGGAGCAACAAGCAACGGGCGGCCGCCGCGGTCGCCGCAGCTTCGAACTTGATCGAGGATGGTGATATAATTATATGATGTTAAACATGAAATGCCAGCGAGATCGGCCGGAAATCGAAACGACGGGCCGGAGATTTGCGTTCTTCCGGGTCCCCTCGCGCCCAACGGTTTCGAAACCGGCGCATCGGGGGCCGGTTTTGCCAAATTTCCGGGGGGCGATCCCCGGCGCCGGCCCGGATGGAACGCATGTTCGCGCTCGCGCTGGCCTTTAGCATTTCGGTGCTGGTGCTCGCCATCCTCGCCCGGCATCCCGGTATTGCGCCGCACGATCGTCCAAACGAGCGGTCGCTGCACCAGGGCGTCGTGCCGCGCGCGGGAGGGTGGGCGGTCATGGGAGGCTGGACGGTCGCCGCGCTCGTCGCGGGCCCGCTGCCCGGAACGTCCGTCGCATCGTTCGGCGTCGTGCTCGCCGCGCTCGCGGGGTTGTTCGCGGTCTCGCTCGTCGACGACTACCGCGGCGTCGGCGCGGCATGGCGCTTCGCGGTCCATCTCGCCTGCGCGATCCTGGTCGCGACGATGCTGGCGCGCGAAGCGGGCGTCGGGCCCGCCTGGGTCGCCGCGACGTCGTTCGTGCTCGTGGTCGCGACGAACGGCTTCAACTTCATGGACGGCAGCGACGGGCTCGCCGGGGCGATGGCGGTGTCCGGCTTCGCGGCGCTCGCCGCGGGCGCGGCGCTGGCCGGCGCGCCGCACGCCACGCTGCTCGCACTCGCCGTCGCGGTGCTGCCCTTCCTCGCGCGCAACTTCCCGCCGGCGCGCATCTTCCTCGGCGACGCCGGATCGGCGCCGGTGGGCTTCCTCGCGGGCGCCGCGAGCGTGGCCGGGGTGGCGGCCGGAACGTGGCCGGCCTGGTTCCCCGTGCTCGTGTTCCTCCCCTTCCTGGCCGACGCGACGGTGACGCTGGCGCGGCGGGCGTTCGCGGGCGAGCGCGTCTGGGAGGCGCATCGGACCCACTACTACCAGCGGCTGGTCCGGGGGGGATTCGGCCACGCGGGAACGCTTGCCGTCTACGCCGCTCTGATGCTCGGGTGCGGCGCGACCGCGGTGGCGTGCGTCGCCTGGCGAGCGGACGCCGGGACCCTCGCGCTGGCGGTCTGGGTTGCGATCGTCGCACTCCTGTTCGGCGGCATTGATTATCATTGGCGGCAACGTGCCTAACCCGACCCTCGACTTCAACTGGCGCGCCGGCCTGGCGTTCGCCCACGACGTATGCGCGGCAGCCATCGCGTGGACGCTGCTCTACGGCGTGCGCTTCAATTTCGACGTGCCCGAGCCGCATCTCGCGGACCTGGGGTGGTCGCTCGCGTGGATCGTGCCGCTGCAGGCCGCGATCTTCCTGGGCTTCGGCCTCTACCGCGGCCTGTGGCGGTTCGCCTCCATCCTCGACCTGCAGCGCATCGTGCTGTCGGCGGGGCTGGGCGCGATCGTGATCCCGCTCGTCATCGTGATGCTGCAGCTGCAGGCGTCCGTGCCGCGCAGCGTGCTGGTGCTCTACCCGCTGGTGCTGATCTTCCTGATGGCGGGCAACCGCTTCGCGTACCGGATCTGGAAGGAGCACCGGCTCTACAGCCCGTTCGAGGCGCTCGGCGAGCCGGTGCTCGTCGTCGGGGCGGGCGAGGCGGGCGCCCGGCTCACGAAGGAGCTGGCGCGCAGCCGCCAGTGGCGCGTCGTCGGCCTCCTCGACGACGATCCGCGCAAGCAGCGTCGCGCCATCCGCAACGTCCCGGTCCTCGGGCCCATTGCCGAGCTCGCGGCGTGGTCCCGTCGATACGGCGTGCGCAAGGTGATCGTCGCGCTGCCGTCGGCGCACCACGCGGTGCGCCGGCGTGCCGCGGAGCTCTGCGCCGAGCACGGGCTCCAGGCGCTGACGGTCCCGTCCTACGAGGAGCTGATCAGCGGCAGCCACGCGCTCACGACGATCCGCAGCATCGAGCTCGACGATCTGCTCGGGCGCGACCCGGTCGTGCTCGACAGCGCGGGGCTCGCCGAATGGCTCGGCAACCGCGTCGTGATGGTGACCGGCGCGGGCGGGTCGATCGGGGCGGAGCTCTGCCGCCAGATCGCGAAGTTCCGGCCGGCGCGGCTCGTGCTGTTCGACATCTCGGAGGCGGCGCTCTACGAGATCCGGACGGCGCTCGGCGACGAGTTCACGCAGCTGCCGATGGTGAGCGTCGTGGGCGACGCGAAGCACGCGGCGCTCGTCGAGGACGTGCTCGAGCGCGAGAAGCCGAACGTCGTGTTCCACGCGGCCGCGTACAAGCACGTGCCGCTGATGGAGGAGACGAACGCCTGGCAGGCGGTGCGCAACAACGCGTACGGCACCTGGGTGATCGCACGCGCGGCGGTGGCCGCGAAGGTCGAGAAGTTCGTGCTGGTCTCCACCGACAAGGCGGTCAACCCGACGTCGGTGATGGGCGCGTCGAAGCGGCTCGCCGAGATCGTGTGCCAGACGCTGCAGGGCGGAGGGACCGCGTTCGTCGTCGTGCGCTTCGGCAACGTCTTCGGCAGCGCCGGCAGCGTGATCCCGCGCTTCCGCGAGCAGATCGCCCGCGGCGGGCCCGTCACCGTCACCCACCCCGACATCACGCGCTACTTCATGTCGCTGTCCGAGGCGACGCAGCTCCTGCTCCAGGCGGGACTGATGGGGCGCAGCGGCGAGATCCTGGTGCTCGACATGGGCGACCCGGTGCGCATCCTCGACCTCGCGCGCGACATGATCCGGCTGTCGGGCGCCGATCCCGACCGCATCCCGATCGTGTTCACGGGCCTGAGGCCGGGCGAGAAGCTCTACGAGGAAGTGCTCGCTTCCGAGGAAGCGACGCGACCGACACCGCATCCGAAGCTTCGCGTCGCGGGCGCGCGGCAGGCGAGCCGCGACGCGGTCGGCCAGATGATCGCGCTGTGCGAGCGCGATCGGGCCGCGGGCGACGCCGAGGTCCGCGCGCGGCTGCAGAGCTGGATCGCCGAGTA
>CALDKM010000021.1:0-5989 GCA_937898875.1 uncultured Pseudomonadota bacterium
CCGAAGTCTCGATCCGCCCGGCGCGCCCGGGCGACCTCGCCGCCGTGACGGCGATCGACGCGCGCGTCACGGGCCTCGCGAAGCCCGCCTACTGGCGCGGCATCTTCCGCCGGTACGGCGGCGGCACGAAGGCGGACCGTCACCTGCTCGTCGCCGACGCGGGCGGCGAGGTCGTCGGCTTCGTCATCGGCGAGGTGCGCGACTGGGAGTTCGGCTCGCCGCCCTGCGGCTGGGTGTTCGCGATCGACGTGCACCCGGACGCGAGGCTCTCGGGCGTCGGGACGAAGCTGCTCGCCGCGATGGTGAGGGGCTTCCGGCGCGCGGGCGTCAGGACGGTCCGGACGATCCTGTCGCGCGAGAACTCGCTCGTCCTTTCGTTCTTCCGCAGCCAGGGCATGATGGCCGGCCCGTTCATCCCGCTCGAGATGGAGCTCGATTGAAGCTGCAGAAGAACACGCGCCTCGCGCTCTACAGCGTGCTCGAGTTCGCCGCGGCGCCCGGCCGCCACGTCGCCGCGTTCGAGATCGCCGAGAAGTACGGCGTGTCGCCGCATCACCTCGCGAAGGTGCTGTCCGAGCTCGCTCGCGAGGGCATCGTCGAGTCGGTTCGCGGCGTCGGCGGCGGCTACCGCTTCGCCGGCAACGCGCGGCGGCTCACGCTCTACGACGTGATCCGGCGCTTCGAGGAGCTCTCGCCGTCCGAGGCCGAGCGGCGCGAGACCGGCGAGCGCACGCCCGCGGGGCGCGCGATCACGACGGTGCTCTCCGAGATCGACGAGATCGCGCAGGCGACGTTCCGATCGATCACGATCGCGACGATGCTGCGGATCATGGCGAGGCAGGAAGGCGCGCCGCCCGAGCGCAGGCCGCGCCGCTGACCCCCGGTGCCGGGCCCGGCGCCGGACACCCTGCCCGGCACCGGCAGTCGATTCACCACCCGAACTTCGCGCGCGCCGCGTCGCTCATCTTGTCCGGCGTCCACGGCGGATCGAACGTGAGCTCGACGTCCACGAGCGCGAGCGCGGGGAAGCGATCGCGCACCGCGTCGCGGACGGCGTCCCTCAGGTAGTCGCCGACCGGACAGGTCGGCGTCGTCATCGTCATCGTGACCATGACCTTGTCGCCGTCGATGTCGACCCCGTAGATCAGGCCCAGGTCCACGACGTTCATCCCCGCCTCGGGGTCCATCACCGTGGAAATGGCGGAGAGCACCGCGTCGTGGTCGGGGGTGTCGAGTGCGTCCATGGGTTCGATTGCGCCTTCCAGAGGAAACGCCACGGCGGCGTGGGATCCGGGGACCGTCCCCCCGGGCGCCGCATCGGGCCCGGCGCGCGCGCCGCATGCCCCGTCAGGCACCGCATCGATCCGACCGGCGGGCGCCGCGAAGAACGCATCGTACCCCGCGAGGCACGGCGGCGTTCCGACGATGCCGCGGAGTGCCCGCCGCCGCGATCATTCTGCGTGCGGCGGCGAATCGGCGGCCTTGACGCCGGTCAAGGGCGTCCGGCGTGCCGTGCCGCTTCCGGACAAATCGGCATTCGAGTACCATAATTGGCCGGTGCGATTGACGGCAGTCAAGGCCGGCGGCGGCGCCGCGTCGCACAGTCGCCCGGTCCGCGACCGGATCGGCCGGCGCGGCACCCAGGCGCGGGACCGCGCGAGGGAGGACGTCGATGCAGCTTGCAGGACGCAACGCGATCGTGACCGGGGCCGCCAGGGGCATCGGCGCGGCGGTCGCCCGCGCCTACGCGCGCGAGGGCGCGGGGGTGGCGGTCGTGGACCTAGACGAAGGCGCCGCACGCGAGGTGGCGCAGTCGATCGTCGACTCGGGCGGACGCGCCGCCGGCATCGCCTGCGACGTCGCCCGCCGCGACCGGGTCGACGCGATGGTCGCCGAGGCCACGCGCGCGCTCGGCCCCGTCGACGTCCTGGTCAACAACGCCGGCGTGATCCGCCCGGCGATGCTGCACAGGATGACCGCCGAGCAGTGGGAGACGGTGCTCGGCGTCCACCTGGACGGCAGCTTCCATTGCCTGCAGGCGGTCGTCCCCGGCATGATGGAACGCCGCTGGGGCCGCATCATCAACGTGACCTCGACCGCCGGCGTGCTCGGCACGATCGGCCAGATCAACTACAGCGCCGCGAAGGCGGGCGTCCTCGGGCTCACGAAGTCCGCCGCGAGGGAGCTCGCGAAGCACGGCATCGTCGTCAACGCGATCGCGCCGGGCGCCGCCACGCCGATGACCGAGACGATCCGCACCGACGAGCGCTTCAAGGACCGCTACCTCGAGAAGATCCCGATGGGCCGCTGGGCCGAGCCCGACGAGATCGCGCCGCTGTTCGTGTTCCTCGCCTCGGACGGCGCGAGCTACGTCACCGGCCAGGTGGTCGCCGCCGACGGCGGCATGACGATCAGCTAGCGCACCGAAGCCCGAGGCGGCGCGGACCCGCTCGGCGCACCGCCCCGACGCTCGTCCGGGAACACGGCGCCCCGGCTGCCCGCCCCCCGGAACGCGCGGTGCGACATTCCGCGCACGATCCGGTAGGATTTCCGGCATGGACCGATCCTCCGATCGCCGGACCCTCGACGCGTCTGCGGCCGCGGCAGACGAGGCGCACGCGGCGCTCGCCGGTCTCGCGATCGAGCGGGAGCACTCGCTCGCCGCCTATCGTCCGTCCGGCTCGCATCGCATCCACGAGCTGGCGGACGGCATAGGACGAGCCCTCGAGACCTGCCGCACGGACGGTCTCACGGGACTGCTCGTCGACCTCCGCGGCCTCGAGCACCTGCCGAACACGACACCCGTCGACCGCTTCCTGATGGTCGAGGAGTGGGCCGCTCACGCGCGCGGACACGTCGCGATCGCGTTCGTCGTCGTCGAACCGATCGTCCCCCCGCCGTCGTTCGTCAGGCGGGCCGCCGCGGAGTTCGGACTTCCTTCGGAGCTGTTCGCCGGCGAGGGCGAGGCGCGCGCCTGGCTCGCCGGGTTCCGCCGCCCCTGACGTCCGCGCATCCGCGCACGACCGGAAGTCCGGTCGGCCTCGCGCGTCAGGCCGCCCGCACCGCTTCGGAACGCGACGCCCGGGACCGCTCGACGAGTTTCGCCCACCCCGCGTCGATCTCGGCCTGGAGCGTCGCGACGTCCGCGTCCGGCAGGCCCCGGTAGCGGCGCTGCAGCGCGAGGTAGTCCGACACCGGTCTCGTCTTCTCGGCGACGTTGAGCGTGTAGCGCGTCGCGTCCTCGATCTCGTAGAGCGGGAACGCGCCGCACTCGACCGCGTAGCGCGCGGCCATGAGGCCCGCGTCGTCGGGCAGCCCCCAGCCGTCGAGACACGGGATCAGCACCGTGACGATCCGCGTGCCGCGGATGCCCTTCGCCTTGCGGATCTTGGCGACGAGGTCGGGCAGGTGGCTCGCGCTCGCGGTCGCGACGTAGGGCACCCCGTGCGCCGCCATGATCTCGGGGAGATTCTTCTTGCGCGAGGTCTTGCCGGCCGGCGTCGAGCCGGTGCGCGCGAAGTGCGGCGTCGACGACGACTTCTGCGCGCCGGTGTTCATGTAGCCCTCGTTGTCGAGGCAGACGTAGAGAAAGTCCTCGTTGCGCTCGGCGGCGGACGACAGGCACTGGAACCCGATGTCGTAGGTCCCGCCGTCTCCGGCGAGCACCAGCACCTGCGTGTCGCGCTTGCCCTGCGCGTCCAGCGCGCGCCGCAGGCCCGACGCGGCGGCCGCGCTCGATTCGAGCGTCGGCTGGTAGACGGGGATCTTCAGCGAGCTCATCGGCTGCGGGCCGGCGATGATCGCCATGCACGACGGCGGGATCACGGCCATCGTGTCCGGTCCCATCGTCGCCAGGATGTGGCGCACCGACAGCGCCTCGATGCATCCGGGGCACGCCGCGTGGCCCGAGCAGAGCATCGGTTCGTCCTTCCGGTCGAGCTTGATCATCGCGGTCACCTCACCCACACCGATTCGGGTTGCGGATCGCCGGCGCGGGCCTGCCGCACGAACTCCACGATCCTGCCGGGCGGGACGTTCACGCCACCCACGCCCGCCAGCAGCCCGTGCACGCGCGGCGCCCCGGGCATGCCGTACAGCGCGGCCCGGAGCTCCTGGTGCAGGATTCCGCCCGCGCCCGGCGAGTGGTTGCGGTCGAGCACGACGACGTCGCGCACGCCCGCGAGCGCCGCGCGCAGCGCGGCCACCGGAAGCGGCCGGAACAGCCGCAGCTTGACCAGCCCCACCGACTGCCCCGCATCGCGCATCGCGTCGATCGCGTCGCGCGCCGTCCCGCACATGCTGCCCATCGTGACGACGACGGTGTCGGCGCCGTCGCAGCGGTAGCGCTCGACCACGCCCCATGCGCGGCCGACGTGCTCGTGCCACGCGCGGTCGGCTTCCGCGAGCAGCTGCGGCACGCGGTCCATCGCCTGCTGGATCGACTGCCGATGGCGGTAGAACATGTCCTGCGTCACGACGTTTCCCCAGGATTCGACCCTGGCCGTGTCGAGCTTGTGCTCGGGCGCGAACGGCGGCAGGTAGCGGTCGACGACCGCGGGGTCGGGCACCTCGACCGGCTCCATCGCGTGCGACACGTAGAACGCGTCGAGGTTGACCATCGCCGGCACGAGCACGCTCTCGGCGACGCGGAACGCCTGGATCACGCTGTCGAGCGCCTCCTGCGCGGACTCGACGTAGATCTGGATCCATCCGGTGTCGCGCTGCGCGAGGCTGTCGGTCTGGTCGGGCCAGAACGCCCAGGGCGAGGCGACGGTCCGGTTGATGTTCGCCATCACGATCGGCGCGCGCGCGCCGCTCGCGTAATGCAGCAGCTCGTGCATCAGCAGCAGGCCCTGCGAGGCGGTCGCCGTGAAGACGCGCACGCCTGCGAGCGACGCGGGGATGCACGCCGACATCACCGAGTGCTCCGATTCCGGCGTGATGATCTCGGCGTCGAACTCGCCTTCCGCCTGGAACTCGGTCAGCTGCTCGAGCACCGGCGTCTGGGGCGTGATCGGGTACAGCGGGCACACCTTCGGCCGCGCGAGCCGCGCGCCCCAGGCGACCGCCTGGTTGCCGGTGAGGAGCATCGTGCGCGCGCCGCCGGGACGCTTCCCCGTGACGTCGGCCGCCGCCTTCGTGTCGGTCGTCGCGTCGCTCATCGCGCTTCCTCCACCATGTCCATCGAGCCGGTCGGGCACTCCTTCACGCACAGCCCGCAGCCCTTGCAGTAGTCGCCGAGCACCCGGTAGCCGCCGTCGGCACGCTCGACCGCGAGATCGGGGCACACGACGACGCACGTGTCGCAGTGGATGCAGGTGCCGCACGAGAAGCAGCGCGTCGTCTCGGCGAGCGCCTGCTCGAGGTCGAGACCGAGCTGCACCTCGTCGCCCGAGGCCAGCCTCGACTCCGCGTCGAGCCGCCGCGCCGCCGCGCGCGCGAGCTTCGGGTGGTAGTGCGTCGCGATCGCCGCGAGCGGCACGATCTCGTCGCGCTGCGTCGCGAGCGGGGTGACGGTGTGCCGCGAACCGTCCCCGGCCGCCTCGCCTGCCCGCGCGCGCAACGCGCGGTCGATCGCGAACGCCGCGCGCTTGCCCTGCCCGACCGCGTCGGTCACGAACCGCGCCATGCTGGAGACGTCGCCGCCCGCCCAGGTGCCGTCGATGCCGGTCGCCTGCGACGCGTCCACCGCGAGTAGCGGGCCGTCCGCGGGGCATGCATCGCCGAGCGCGGCGAGATCCGGGTCCTGGCCGATCGACGTGACGATCGCGTCGGCGGCCAGCGCGAACGCGCTCCCGTCGACCGGCGCGACCGTGAATTGCCCGCGCCGCGCGCCCGCGTCGAAGCGCACCCGGGTGCATTCGAGCCGGACGGCATCGCCTTCCTCGTGCGCGCGAACCAGCATCGCCCCGTCGACGAGCGCGACGCCCTCCTCGAGCGCCTCGTCGACCTCCTCGCGCTGCGCCGGCATCTGCGCCCGCGCCTCCAG
>CALDKM010000022.1:0-3183 GCA_937898875.1 uncultured Pseudomonadota bacterium
GTGCTGTCGGCGGGTGCGGCCGCCGCGGCGCCCGAGCTCGAGCAGATCCTGCAGGGCCTCACGCGCACGACGGCGCGCATCCGCGTCGTCGATCGCGACCTCGGCGTGCTCGCGCACGCGGGGAGCCTCAGACGCGCGGCCGACGACGTGCAGCCGTCGCGCTCGCTGCTCGACCCGATCTACGCGCTCTTCCTCCCGCGACCCAACGAGGACTTCGTCGACGACGAAGGCAGCGGCAGCGTGCCGGCGCGGCGCGAGATCCTCGCCGCGCTCGACGGCATCCCCGCGACCGACCGCCGCAAGACCTCCGATGCGCGCGCGGTCGTCGTGGCCGCCGCGCATCCGATCTGGGTCGGCGACCGCGTGCGCGGCGTCGTGCTCGTCGAGGAGACGACGAACGCGGTGCTCGCCGAGCGCAACCGCGCGTTCGAGCGGCTGTTCGACATCGTCGTCGCGATCCTCGTCGTCGGATCGGCCGCCCTCACGCTCTACGCGACGTGGCTGTCGTCGCGCATCCGCCGGCTCGCGCGCGACGCCGAGGCGGCGATCGATCGCGACGGCCGCGTGCGCGGCCCGCTCCCCGGCAGCGACGCGCGCGACGAGATCGGCGATCTGGCGCGGAGCTACTCGGGCGTCCTGGCGCGGCTCGCCGGCTACGCGACCTATCAGGAGCAGCTCGCCGCGCGACTGTCGCACGAGCTGCGGACGCCGCTCGCCGTCGTACGCAGCTCGCTCGACAACCTGAGCGCGTCGCCGCTGCCGCAGGCGTCGCGCACCTACATCGATCGCGCGCAGGACGGCCTCGACCGCCTCGCGGCGATCCTCTCGCGCATGTCCGAGGCGGCGCGCCTCGAGGAGGCGCTGGGCGACGCCGATCGCGTGCGCTTCGACCTCGCCGAGGTCGTCGCCGGCTGCGTCGAGGGCTACCGTGGCGCGTATCCGCAGCGCCCGTTCGCCTACTCGCCGCCGGCCGAGCCGCTGCCGGTGCGCGGCGCGCCCGAGATCGTCGCGCAGATGCTCGACAAGCTCGTGGAGAACGCCGTCGACTTCGCGACCGGCGGCGTCGTCGGCATCGCGCTCGCGCGCGACGGGGACCGCGCGCGGCTCGTCGTGACCAACGAGGGGCCGCCGCTGCCCGAGGGCGCGGGCGAGCGGCTGTTCGAGCCGATGGTGTCGGTCAGGCCCCAGGACGGCCGCACGCCGCACCTGGGACTGGGGCTCGCGATCGTCCGCATCGTCGCGACCCGGCACGGCGGCGAGGCTGCCGCCGCCAACCGTGCCGACGGCCGGGGCGTCGCCGTCACGGTGGCGCTGCCGCTCGCGTCGGGCGCGGATCTTTAGGCGACAATGTCGGCCTTCCTCCCCATGCGGTCCCGACGCCATGCCTGCCTTCGCCGCGCAGCACCCTGCCCTCGTCGCCGCCATCCTGCTCACGTGCTCGAACGTCTTCATGACGGTCGCCTGGTACGGACACCTCAAGCACCTGAACGACAAGCCGTGGTGGATCGCGGCGGTGCTCTCGTGGGGCATCGCGCTGTTCGAGTACCTGCTCCAGGTGCCGGCGAACCGCATCGGCTTCACCGTGCTCTCGCTGGCGCAGCTCAAGATCATGCAGGAAGTGATCACGCTCTCGGTGTTCGTCCCGTTCGCGGTGCTCTACATGGGCGAGCCGATCAAGCTCGACTACCTGTGGGCGGGCCTGTGCCTGATGGGCGCCGTCTATTTCATCTTCAGGACATGACCCCCTCGAAGCGCGCTTCGCGCGCCCCGCCCCGCCGGTCGCCGGGGTTTCCGGTGACGAACGGGGGATGACGATGATCGTTCCGTTCTCGCGCATCTACGCGGCGTTCGCCGCCGGGTACCTGATGTCGTACCTGTTCCGGACGGTGAACGCCGTGATCTCGCCGGAGCTCACGCGCGAGATCGGCCTGAACGCGGGCGCGCTCGGACTCCTGACCAGCACCTATTTCGTCGCGTTCGCGACGATGCAGATTCCGGCGGGCATGCTCCTCGACCGCTACGGCCCGCGCCGCGTCGAGCCGGTCCTGCTCGTGGTCGCGGCGATCGGGACGTTTGCGTTCGCCGCAGCCGACGGGCTCGCGGGCCTCACCGTCGCGCGCGCGCTGATCGGCGCAGGCGTCTCGGTCTGCCTGATGGCGCCGCTGAAGGGCATCGCCGTCTGGTATCCGTCGCACCGCCAGGCGTCGCTCTCGGGCTGGATCATGGTGGCCGGAGGCGCCGGGGCGCTCGTGGCGACGACGCCGGTCGAGATCGCGCTGCGCCACGTCGACTGGCGCACGCTGTTCGTCGTCTTCGGCGCGATCACGATCGTCGTCGCCGCGGCGATCGCGTGGCGGGTGCCCGACCTGCCGCGCGTCGCGAGCCCGCCGTCGTTCGCCGTCCAGTGGGAGGGCGTGCGGCGCGTGTTCTCGGAGCCGCGTTTCTGGTGGATCGTTCCGGTCGGCTCGATCGGGATGGGCTCGTTCATGGCGATCCAGGGGCTCTGGTCGGTGCCGTGGATGATGGAGGTCGAGGGCCTGACGCGCGCGGAGGCGGCGCACGTGCTCCTCGCGATGGGCGTGCTGACGCTCGCGGGCTACCTCGGCCTCGGCCTCTTTGCGACGCGCTTCGCCAGGCGAGGCTTCGGCCCCCGCCAGATGTATCTCACCGGCTGGACGCTCAACCTGGTTGCACTCGCCGCCATCGTGCTGCACGTCCCCGGCGCGCTGTTCTGGTGGTGCCTCTACGGCTTCGGCGCGGCCGCGAACATCCTTGCGTTCACCGTGCTGAACCAGGGCTTCCCGGCCGCGCTCGCAGGACGCGCGAACACCGCGGTCAACCTGACGATGTTCGCGGGCAGCTTCGCCGCGCAGTGGGGCATCGGCGTGATCGCCGACGTCGCGCGATCGTCGGCGGGCATGTCGACCGCGGAAGGCCTGCGTGTCGCGTTCGTCATCGTCCTCGCGCTGGTCGCGGCAGCCTACGCGTGGTTCCTCGCCGGCTGGAAGCGCTACTCGGTCGTCGCGGCCGCCACCGGCGCCTGACGCACGCGATGCGCATCCACATCCTCGGGATCTGCGGCACGTTCATGGGAGGCATCGCCGCGATCGCGCGCGCGGCCGGGCACCGCGTGAGCGGTTGTGACGCGAATGTCTATCCGCCGATGTCGACGCAGCTCGAAGC
>CALDKM010000023.1:0-2541 GCA_937898875.1 uncultured Pseudomonadota bacterium
GCCTGCGCGGTCACGCCGGGCGGATCGAGCAGGAACGTGTAGTTGCGCACCATCCGGCCCGACGCCCAGTTCACCTCGACCATCAGGTCGAGGTAGGGCTCGTTCACCGGTGTCGGCGACGTGACCCGCAGGTAGGGGCCAGTCGGGCCCTGCTCGATCGAGACGCGCGTGCGCGACAGCACCGACTGGAACGCGAGGTTGTTCTGGCGATAGAGCGTCGGGTCGGCGACGCGCGCCGTCAGCGAGTCGAGCTCTTCGCGCGACGCGGAGGTGAGGTCGATTCGCGCCGAAAGCGGCTGGCCGAGCCCCGACTCGACGGTGAGGCGGCCCAGGCCCAGCGCCTGAACGGCGCCAGCGGCCGCCAGGGCCGCCGCCATCAAGGTCAATTGGAAGATCGGTTTTGCACGCATGCCGTCCCCTCGCCGAATGCGTTTTGCCTCAAGCAAACATAACATCATGGATTTAGCGGCGCAAGCTAAACCTCAGTATTAGCTTGTGTTTTCGCCGCGAGACCCGAGGGTCGGGCAGCAAGCTTCATGCCGGCGTCTTAGTCCGACTCCATCGCTTGAGGCCGGGGCCGGTCGCGCCACTACATCTTGTGGGCCGCACGCCGTTCTCGTCGAGAACACGGGGCTGTTGCATTCCTGTTGGGACCCCGCCGCGCGCCCGCTTCCGCCAGGGAGGCGTCCGAAACCGCACGAAATGCGGCAGCGCGCGATCGCGCCGTCGCCCTGCCAGCGGCGTCAGCGACCGAGCAGGATGCGCAGCATTCGACGCAGCGGCTCCGCCGCGCCCCACAGCAGCTGGTCGCCTACGGTGAAGGCGCCGAGGTAGCCCGGCCCCAGCGCGAGCTTGCGCACGCGCCCCACGGCGATCTCGAGCTTCCCGGTCACGGCGGCCGGGGTCAGGCGGCGAACGCTCTCGTCCCGCGTGTTGGGCACCAGGCGCACCCACTCGTTGGCGCCCGCGATCAGCTTCTCGATCTCCGGCAGCGGCAGGTCCTCCCGCAGCTTCATCGTGACCGCCTGCGAGTGGCAGCGCATCGCACCGATGCGCACGCAGATCGACTCGACCGGGATCTCGGGCTTGCCGGCGCCCGCCGGGCCGCCCCAAGGGCGCTCGGCCCCCTGGGGGGCGGCACGCGAAGCGTGCTCCGGGGGGATCACCCCCCCCCTTCCGAGGATCTTGTTGAGCTCGGCGCCCCCTTTCCACTCTTCGCGGCTCATGCCGTTGCCGAGGTCCTTGTCGATCCACGGTATCAGCGAGCCGGCCAGCGGCACGCCGAAGTGCTCGGTGGGGAAGCGATCGTCGCGGAGGATGCCGGCGACCTCGCGGTCGATGTCGAGGATCGAGGAGCCGGGCGCTTCGAGGAGCGCCTTCGCCGCGAGGTGCGCCTCGCCCATCTGGGCGAGCAGCTCGCGCATGTTCTGCGCGCCCGCGCCGGAGGCCGCCTGGTAGGTCATGCAGGTCATCCACTCGACGAGGTCGCGCTGGAGGAGGCCCGCGAGCCCCATCATCATCAGGCTGACCGTGCAGTTGCCGCCGATCCAGTCCCTGACGCCGCGCTTCATCGCCGCGTCGATCACGTCGCGGTTGACCGGGTCGAGGACGATGACCGCGTCGTCCTTCATCCGCAGCGCGCTCGCCGCGTCGATCCACTGGCCCGACCAGCCCGCCGCGCGGAGCTTCGGGTGCATCGCGTTGGTCCAGTCGCCTCCCTGGCAGGAGACGATCGCGTCCAGGCCGGCGAACGCCTTCGGATCGTTCGCGTCGAGCAACGACCCGGTCGCCTTGCCGATCGACGGCCCGGCGCCGCCCGCGCTGGAAGTGGAATAGAAGACCGGATCGATCAGATCGAAGTCGCGCTCTTCCAGCATCCGCTGGACGAGCACCGAGCCGACCATCCCGCGCCAACCGACGAATCCGACACGCATGACGTACCCCTGCCCACCCCGCCGTTTGCTTTCGGCCCCCCGCCGCTCGCGGGGACGAAAGCGGTGGCGCAGCCTGACCGGTCAGGTCGTCTTGGTCGTCTTGATTTTCGTCGCGCCGAGCGCGAGCGCGCGCGTCGCGCCGAGGAGGTACCGGGCACGGGCCAGGAAAGCCGGGGACGCGCGCTTGAGCATCGCGTGAATCATAGCAGGCGTCGCTGCGTTGCAGCAACCGGCCGATCCCGGTCCCGCGTTCATGCCCGACTCCGGTTCGCTTCGGCGATCAGCCGAGCGCGGCCACCACCGCGTCCCCCATCGCCCGCGTCCCGACGACCTTCTCGCCCGGCAGCGCGATGTCGCCGGTCCGGTGGCCCTGCGCGAGCACCTTCCGGACAGCGCCCTCGATGCGTGCCGCCACCTCCGGCTTCCCGAACGTGTAACGGAACATCATCGCGAGCGAAAGGACCGTCGCCAGCGGGTTCGCCTTGTCCTGGCCCGCGATGTCCGGCGCCGAGCCGTGGATCGGCTCGTACAGGCCCTTCTGCTTCGCATCGAGCGAGGCCGAGGGCAGCATGCCGATCGATCCGGCGAGCATCGACGCCTCGTCGGA
>CALDKM010000024.1:0-4735 GCA_937898875.1 uncultured Pseudomonadota bacterium
CGATCGCCGCGATGCTCGGGCTGCCGTCCGGCACGCCGCTGCCGGCGCCGATACGCGACCTCGACTTCTGATCCACGACGGGCAGGACACGGCCCGTCCGACTCCCGGCCGGGAGGCGTGCGCTCAGTGCGCCCCGGTCAGGAACGCGAGCATGCTGCGGAGCCTCGCCGGCGCCACGGGTTTGTGCAGCAGCGGCATGCCGCTCGCCTTGATGCGGGCGAGGTCGTCGGGCGCGCTTGCGCCCGACACGATGACGGCCGGGATCGCGGTGCGGAACGCCGCGCGGAGCCGCTCGATCGCGGCGAGGCCGGTGGCGCCGGCGGCGAGCCTCCAGTCGGCGATGACCGCATCGGGTACGCGGCCGCCTGCCGCCAGCAGCGCGTCGTCCGCGTTCGCGGCGGCGATGCATTCGCAGCCCCAGGACGCGAGGACGGTTGCCGTGCCGGCACGGACCTCCTCCTCGTCGTCGATGACGACGATGCGGCGGCCGGCGAGCGACCCCGGTGCGCCGGCCGCCGTCTCCGGTGCCGGCACGCCGACAGGGTCGTCGCGTTCGGCGACGACCCGGAACACCGAGCCGCGTCCGACGTGCGTGTCGACCTCGATGCGATGCCCGAGCAGGTCGGCCAGCCGCCGCACGATGGCGAGACCGAGGCCCAGTCCCTGCGAGCGGTCGCGCTCGGGGTTGCCGATCTGGTAGAACTCCTCGAACACGCGCGCGCGCTCCGACGCGGGTATGCCCGGCCCGCTGTCGTGCACCTCGATCGAGACCTGCGCGCCCCGCGGCCGCGCGCCGACGACCACGCCGCCCGATCGCGTGTGCTTGAGCGCGTTGTCGACCAGGTTGCGCACGATCCGCTCGAGCAGGATGGGGTCGGAATGCACGACCCGCCGCGTCGGGACGACTGCCAGCTTCAACCCGCGCTCGAGCGCCACGGGCGCGAAGTCGCCCGCCACCCGGTCGAAGAGGTCGTCGAGTGCGACGGCCCGTGGCCTCGGCTCGATCGCGCCGGCGTCGAGCTTGGATATGTCGAGCAGCGACGAGAGCAGGCCGTCGAGCGAGTCGACCGAGTGGCGAATGCGGTCGGCGAGCCTCGCCCCCTCGTCGTCGCGGACGTGCTCGGGCAGCTTCGCCGCGAACAGCCCCAGCGCGTGCAGCGGCTGGCGCAGGTCGTGGCTCGCGGCTGCCAGGAAGCGCGATTTCGCGCGATCGGCCTGCTGCGCCGCGTCGCGCGCTTCCTGCGTGCGTGCGAGCTGGAGGGCGAGCGCGGCGCTCTTCTCGCCGACGCGTTGCTCGAGCTCGACGTTGGAGCGCTCCGCCTCGTTGAGCGCCCGGACGAACCGGTCGACGAGGATCCAGCCTACCAGCACGAGGAACGCGAGCGCGGCGTACGGCACGAGCCACAGCTCGCGGATCGTGTAGGGGTCCCGGTCGCCGAGCCAGTCGTGCACCGCGAACGCCGTCGACACGGCGCCGGCGATAAGGAGCAGCAGGCTCTCGACGTTGCGCATCCGGATCGCGTAGCGGGCGACCGCGTAGAGCGCAACGACGACCAGCGCAATGCCGCCTGCGCGGATCCCGACCGAGGCGGTGCCGAGGACGTCGAGGGCCGACGCCGCATAGAGCGCCGGCACGACGGCGAATCCGAACGCGACGACGATGCGCCGGTAGATGCGCCAGTCGACCCCGGTGAAGCGCAGGCAGAACACGCACAGCAGGCAGACGAACGCCATGTACATGCCGTGCCACCAGATCGACCAGTGCGGCTGCGGGATCGGAGCGGAAGGCAGTTGCGAGAGCAGCGTGTGCACGCCCCACAGGATCGCGCTCGCGCCGAAGAGCGCGTAGGTGGGGTCGCGCCGGCGCATCCACAGGCCGAGGATGAACACGCCGAGCACGATGATCGTCACCGAGACGAGCGCCGGGCCTATCGAGTGCGTGAACAGGTCGCGGAACACGAGGCGCCGCACCTGGGCGGCCGGCCCGACGACGATCGGCTCGAGGCCGCCGAGCCATGCCTCCGGCACGTAGACCCGGATCGCCACGCGGTTCACGCCCTGGTGCGGGAGCGCGAAGGGCAGCGCGAAGGCCTGCGCGCGCTCCCAGCTCTGCGGACGTCGTCCGGTGAGGTCGCCGGTCGATCCGACCAGCGTCTCGTTCACGAACACCTGCGCGTTGACGTTCGTGCCGGGCAGGTACAGCGCGTAGATGCCGTCGGGCGGCTCGACGAGCGGCCATTCGAACAGGTACCACGCGAATCCCGATGCGGTCGGATGGGTCAACGGCCAGGGATCCGGAAGCACGATCCGGGTTCCGGCGGAAACGTCGGTCGGCGGGAGCGCGGAGCCGTCGAGGACGAACCGGCCCGCAGCGAGGACCCGGGAGCCGGGCGGCGCCTCGGCAGCAGCCGACGGCGCCGCCGGGAGGGCGACCAGCAGCAGCACCATCCCCAGCATCGTGGCGGCGAAGTGCGAAAAATCGCGGTGCGAGGGCATCGGGACCGCCGGCGTCGGCTCCTATAATGCCCGCCTGATCGACACGCGCGCAATCGCCACCGATCCGAACCGATGAAGGATGCAGCGCCGGCGGCAACCTGGAAGATCGGCCTCGCGGACGATCATCCGATCATGCGCGCCGCGCTCGCCGAGGCGCTCGCCGAGCTCGGCGGACCGAGCTTCGTCGAGGCCTCGGACGCACGAGGCGCGCTGACGATGCTCGAAGCGCATCCCGACCTCGACCTGCTGCTGGTCGATCTGAGGATGCCCGGTGCGAACGGACTCGACACGATACGCGAGCTCCGTGCTCGCGCGCCGCAGGTGCCGCTGGTCGTCGTTTCCGCCGAGGAGGATCCCTCGCAGGTCGCCGCGCTGCTCGGTCTCGGGGTTTCGGGCTACGTGCCGAAGAGCGATCCGCCCGGCGTGATCGTGTCCGCGGTGCGGCTCGTGCTCGCCGGCGGGACCTACGTCCCGCCGCGTCTGCTCTCCGCAGCGGCGAAGGCGGACGAAGGTGCGCCGGCGCTCACGCCGCGCCAGGTCGAGGTTCTGCGGCTGCTCGCGCAAGGGCTCCCCAACAAGTCGATCGCCAATGCGCTCGGCGTCAGCGAGGGGACGGTCAAGGTCCACCTGATCGCCGTGTTCCGCGCGCTCAACGTGCGCAATCGCACTGCGGCGGTCCTGGCGGCGCAGCGGCATCTGAGCTGAGCGCCGGGGGCACGCCGATGGCCGGAGCGGAGGCGATCCCGCGCTCCACCCGGCCATACGCCGATGCTTCAGCGCCGACGCCGGGTCGTAACCGGCGCCCCCTCTTCCGGAACACCGCGGGCGAGAGACGTCGGCTTCGGCGCGCGCTCGCCGTTGGCCGGTACCTTGGCTGCGGCTCGGCGGCCTCCGGCGGAGACGGTTGCCGGCGTCGGCCCGGGTTTCACGACGCGGCCTCCGCAGATCGCGAACGCGGTGACGTCCGCCGATTGGTGGCTGCAGACATTGTCTGCCCGTGACCCGGATCGCGTGGGCGGGTCCGGGGAGGGCGCAAAAAAGACGCGCCGGCCAGCGGGATTCTGTGTCCGCGGTTCGACGGTATGTTCGTCCCCTGGTCAGAACGTCGGGACCGGCGGTACGTCGAATGACGACGCACCGCCGCGGGCGAACACGCCGTCGGCCGCGGGCACCGAAGGGTCGCCGGCCGGCACGTGGAGGGAACCTTCCGCGCCCGGGGATGCCGGGGCGAGCACGCGCTCGACGATCGGGACGGAGCCCGACTCGAGGTCGACATGGACCCACACGAGCGCGGCGAGGCCCATCACGAGCGCGGTCGCCACCAGCGAGCGGGCGGCGGTCTGCACTGCAGCTTCACGGTCGATCGTATTGCGATTCATCGTCGTCTCCCGTTCGTCGTCGCGATGCATGCGACGGTTCGATCGTCCTCTCCGCACGGGCTCGCGTGAATTCCACGAAGGGCGACTTCCGGGTCGTCCGAAAGCGGCGGCGCGCCTACGACGAAAGGTATAGGCGGGCCGGCGTCCGGCGCCCGGCGGGTGCGCATGCGGGGACGGGCCCGATGCGCCGGATCGCCGGCGTCCGACGGGCGTCGCTCCGGCGTGCGCCGGGACGCCCGCCGGTGCTCGCCGTGCGAATGGATGCGGTTATGATGCAAATTTGCGGCGGAGACCCGGCATGGCCGAAACGATGAAGGCGTGGCAGTGCATCGGGTGCGGCCGGCTCGAGGGGCCGCAGAACTGCATCGGCGTGTGCCGCGACCGCAAGGTCGAGCTCGTCTACGCGTCGGAGCTCGCCGACGCGGAGGGCCGGCTGGCCGAGGTCCGTGCGGAAGCGGCCGCGCTGCACGCGCTGCTGCGCCAGCTCGCCGGGACGACGCCGCGCGACGGGCAGTGGGAGACGTCCTACCGGACGATGCAGGAGCGTGCGAAGGCGCTGCTCGCACGACATCCGGGGACGAGCGGCCCGCCGCCTCGCGCGGAGGCCGCGGTCGTCGTCCCCGAGTCCGAGGGACGCAAACGCGAGGCTTGATCCCGCCGCATCGTGCGGCGGGAGCCCGGTCCACGCGCGGTCAGGCGGCCTCGGGACCGTCGTCGACCTCGACGGGGACGTAGCGCGCGAGCCACATCGACAGGTCGGCGTGGCCCTCGACGAGCTCGTCGAGCCAGTCCGCGTAGCCCAGCAGGTTCGCCAGCGGCGCCTCCGCTTCCAGCAGGAACGGCCCGCGGTGGTCCTCGAC
>CALDKM010000025.1:0-3600 GCA_937898875.1 uncultured Pseudomonadota bacterium
GGGCGCGCGCTTGGGGCGGCCCGGCGCGCGCAGGAGACTTCCCCCCGGAGCTCGCAAGGCGAGCCTCCCCCCGCAGGGGGGCGCGCGCTTGGGGCGGCCCGGCGCGCGCAGGAGACTTCCCCCCGGAGCTCGCCTTATGACGAGTCGCGCTCGTACGCATCGATGATCTTCTGCACGAGCGGGTGGCGGACGACGTCGGCGCTCGTGAACCGGCAGAACGCGATGCCGCGCACGCCCTTCAGCACGCGGTCGGCCTCGATGAGCCCGCTCTTGCTGCCGCGCGCGAGGTCGATCTGCGTGACGTCGCCGGTGATGACGGCTCGCGTGCCGAAGCCGATGCGCGTCAGGAACATCTTCATCTGCTCGGGGGTCGTGTTCTGCGCTTCGTCGAGGATGATGAAGCTGTGGTTGAGCGTGCGCCCGCGCATGTACGCAAGCGGCGCGATCTCGATCGTCTGGCGCTCGAACAGCTTCTGGACCTTGTCGAAGCCCATCAGGTCGTAGAGCGCGTCGTAGAGCGGGCGCAGGTACGGGTCGACCTTCTGCGCGAGGTCGCCGGGCAGGAAGCCCAGCCGCTCGCCCGCCTCGACCGCAGGCCGCACGAGCACCAGGCGCTTGACCGCGTCGCGCTCGATCGCGTCGACGGCGCATGCGACCGCGAGGTACGTCTTGCCGGTCCCGGCCGGGCCGATGCCGAACGTGATGTCGTGCGAGCCGATCGCCGCGAGGTACGCGGACTGGTTGGGCGTGCGGCCGTGCAGGTCGGCCCGGCGGGTGCGCAACGCCGGCGCGTCGTCGTCACCGGCGGAGGCCGGCGTCGCGCGAGTGCCGCGCGTCGCGATCTCGACCAGGCCGAGCTGGATGTCGTCGACGGAGAGCGGCTTCTCGGCCGTGGCGTAGAAGCGCTCGATCGCGGCGCGCGCACATGCCGCCTGTTCGGGCTCGCCGGCGATCGAGAACGCGCCGCCGCGGTGCGTGATCGCGACGTCGCAGGCCGCCTCGATCTGGCGCAGGTTCGCGTCGAGCGGCCCGCACAGGTTCGCGAGCGCCCGGTTGTCGAGCGGCGCGAGCGTGAGGGTGGTCGTCGAGCGCTTCTGCGCCATGGGTCCTCCGGCGCGTCAGGCCGCCGAGCGTACGAGCGGTGCCTTGAGCGCCTCGTCGAGCGTCGAGAGCGTCTCGGCCAGGTGCGCGGTCGCCGCCGGCGACAGTCCCGGCCTTCCCGCCGCAGCGGCGATTTCGACGCGAAGCGCCCTGGCGTCGGCACGCATCAGCGCGCGCGCGTCCGCGGGCATCGACCCCGACGGCCTCAGCAGCGCGGTCGCGAGCTTGGTGGCGTGCTCGCGCTGCAGGTTGCGGCGGATGAGAGGGATGTCGCGGCCCGCCTTGAGCTCGCTCCAGATCGCGCGGTGCAGCGAGGCATAGACCTCGGCCAGCTGCAGCGCGTCGCCGGGACGGTCGACCTTGCCCTCGGCGTCGAGGAGGCGCTGCGCGACCGTGTCGCTCATCACCCGGTCGAGCACCGCCTTCTGGGCGGCGAGCACCTGGACGGGCAGCGAGAAGTCGAACGTCGTCGGGGCGAGCCCCGCATCGAAGGCGTCGCCGCGGTCGAGGAAGTCGACCGACAGGCTCCGGAGAAACTCGGGCTTGAACCGGAAGCTGTCGGCCGCGAACACGCCGGTCTCGATGAGCTTCAGCGCGTCGCGCTGCTTGGCCATCGCCACCGGATTGAGCGGAGTGCGTCCGGATCCCGCGGCGTCGCGCAGCACGCTGGTGCCGCCGATGTAGCGCGAGGCGAGCAGCCCGCTCTCGCGCATCTGCGTGATGCCGCGCGAGATGTTGCGGCGGAGCGCCGCGTAGGTCTCGCCGGGCTCGAGCGGGCGCGCTTCCCAGCGCTCCCACAGCTCTCTGGCGAGATCGATCCGGCGCGCCGCATAGGCGAGCGGGTCGCTGCCGAGGTCGCCCGGCGTCGCGTCCGGGTCGATCGCGAGGTTCGACTCGTCGTCGTAGGCGTACGCGAAGAGCGGCTCGTTGCTGCGCCCGGCGATCCTGGCGAGCTCCTCGGCCTCGCGCTCGGGCGCGATCGGCCTGTACGCGAACTCGATTGCCCAGTAGTCGTAGGGCCCGAGCGTCGTCATCGACAGCGTCCCCTGCGGCTCGCCGCGCAGCGCGAGGTTGATCGGCGTGTACTCCATCACCGAGCCCGACACGCCGTTCTTCCTCGTGAACTCGAGGTCGTTCAACTGCGCCTGCGTGTAGACGGTCGAGGCGCGGAAGTTGTGCGTGAGGCCGAGCGCGTGGCCGACCTCGTGCATCGTGACTTCCTTGAGGTCGGAGAGCACGAACTCCTCGGCCTCCGGGCTGTCCGGCGCGATGACGCCGCGCGCGGCGAGCAGGTCGCTCGCGAAGCCCCGGTCCTCGGCGATGAACTCCTCGATGCGGCACTCCTGCGCGCTTCCCGCCGGGAAGCCGAGCGGCGACGGGGCGGGCGCCGTCGACGGCGTCGACGAATCGGCGAGACGGTAGCGCGCGAACCGCAGCCGCGTCGGGTCGATGCCGATGTCGGCGTCGAGGATCTCGCCGGTGCGCGGGTCGGCCTGCGACGGGCCGATGCCGCCGAACACCGGACGGGCGGTCGTCATCCAGCGGATCGACGCGTGTCGCGCGTCGAGCGTGTCGAAGTCCGCGCCGTCGGGCTGGATCTTCGCCTGCACGGCGTCCGTGAAGCCGATGCGCTCGAACGCCTTGTTCCATTCGAGGACGCCGGCGACGATCGTGTCGCGGTAGCGCAGCGGGACGTTGCGATCGATCCAGAACACGATCGGCTGCTTCGGCTCCGAGAGCGCCGCAGCGGGATCCTTCTTCTCGAGCCGCCAGCGCTTGACCAGATTGATCCTGGGCGTGAGCGTCCGGGTGTTCGAGTAGTCGAACCGCGACACGGTGAAGTGACCGACGCGCGCGTCCGCGATGCGCGGGCGCATCGGCTCGTCGGGAAGCTTCGCCAGGTTGTACTGGAAGCCCAGGAACAGGCTGCGCGGGTCGGGCAGCGTCGAAGGCGTGCTCGGCACCGGCGCGCCCGGCGTGACGACCGGCGGGGGCTGCTGGAGCCGCGACGCCGAGTAGTGTGCGTTGACCAGGACGCCGATCGCGTCCGCGGACGAACGCGCGCGCGCGATCGACGTGTTGCGCGCGTCGAACGCGTAGGGCTGGCGGTACGCGCGGTCCAGCAGTGCGTACGCGCCCGGGATGTCGGCGAACAGCAGCGCGTTGAGCTCCACCAGCACCGTCTTTCGGTCGGGATGCGGCAGCGATGCCACCGGCGCGGACGCGAGCAGGCTGTCGGAGAACCCTTCCGCGACGGCGGTGGCCTCGGGCGTCGCCGGCTGCGCGAAGAAGCGATCGTTGCGCGCGACGAGCTGCACGGTGCTGCCGATCTTGCGGAACTCGACGATGTGCGAGCGACCCATCAGGCCGCCGAACAGGAAGCTCTCGCCGATGCCGCTCGCGAGGTTGACCGAGAAGAACATCGGCTTGTCGAACTGGTCGGGCGCGATCTCGATCCACGCCTTCTCGTCTTTCTGCCAGACGGCGAACAGGCCCTTC
>CALDKM010000026.1:0-9229 GCA_937898875.1 uncultured Pseudomonadota bacterium
CATCACCGCCATCCGCACCGCGATGCCGAACGTCACCTGCGGCAGGATCACGCTGCGCTCGCCGTCGGCGACCGGTGAATCGATCTCGACGCCCCGGTTCATCGGCCCGGGGTGCATCACGATCGCGTCGGGCTTCGCGCTGGCGAGCTTCTCCGCGGTGAGCCCGTAGTGCTTGAAGAACTCGCCCGACGACGGCAGCAGCGCGCCCTTCATGCGCTCGTTCTGCAGCCTCAGCATCACGACGACGTCGCAGCCGGCGATCCCCGCGCGCATGTCGTGGTGCACGGAGACGCCCATCCCCTCTACGCTCGCGGGCAGCAGCGTCTTGGGGCCGACCACGCGCACGTCCGGCGTGCCCAGCGTCGTGAGCCCGTGGATGAGGCTTCGCGCAACGCGCGAATGAAGCACGTCGCCGACGATCGCGACCGACAGCGCGCGGAAGTCGCGCTTGTAGTGGCGGATCGTGTAGAGGTCGAGCAGCCCCTGCGTCGGGTGGCCGTGCCGTCCGTCGCCGGCGTTGACGACGTGCACGTGGGACTTGCCGGTCGCCAGAAGGTGGCTCGCGATCAGGTGCGCGGCACCCGACTGGCCGTGCCGGACGACGAACATGTCGGCGTTCATCGCCACCAGGTTGTCGATCGTGTCGAGCAGCGACTCGCCTTTCGAGGTCGACGACGCTCCGATGTTGAGGTTGATCACGTCGGCCGACAATCGCTTCGCCGCGATCTCGAACGTCGTGCGCGTGCGCGTCGAGCTCTCGAAGAACAGGTTGAACACGGCCTTGCCGCGCATCAGCGGCACCTTCTTGACGTCGCGCTCGCCGATCGACGCGAACGGCTCAGCCGTGTCGAGGATCGACGCGATGACCTCGGCCGGCAGGCCTTCGAGCGTGAGCAGGTGGACGAGCTTGCCGTCCGGCCCGAGCTGAGGGTTGCGGCCCCGGGTCATGGATTGCCCGCCGACTCGACGCCGAGCGAGAGCCGCCCGTCCGGGCCGCGCGACAGTACGATCGACAGGTCGCGCGCGCAGGCCACGCGCGCGCCTACGTAGCCGGGTTCGATCGGCAGCTCGCGGCCGCCGCGGTCGACCAGCACGGCGAGCTCGATCGCGGCGGGCCGTCCGTAGTCGAAGAGCTCGTTGATCGCCGCGCGCGTCGAGCGCCCCGTGTAGAGCACGTCGTCGATCAGCACGATCGTCGCCCCCGCGACGTCGAAAGGAATGTCGCTGCGCCGCGCGCCCGCCTTGAGCCCCTTCGACGCGTAGTCGTCGCGGTAGAACGAGACGTCGATGTAGCCGACCGCGTGGTCGCCCGGCACGAGCTCCGCCAGGCGCTCGGCGATCCAGGCGCCGCCCGAATAGATGCCGACGAACGCGGCGTCGTGCGCGACGCCCGCGCGCATTCGCGAGGCCAGCGCTTCGAGCGCCTCCTCGGCGTCGGGCAGCGCGATGCCGGGGACGTCAGCGGCCATGATCGTCGAGCCAGGCCTGCAGGATCAGCTGCGCCGCCACGCGGTCGCGCACTTCCTTCGAGCGCCTGCCGCCCAGTCCCGCTTCCGACAACGACGCGACCGCGTCCTGTGTCGTGTGGCGCTCGTCGGCGAACTCGACCGGCAGGCCGGTCCGGCCGGCGAGCTGGCGGCCGAAACGCCGTGCGCGTGCGGTCGTCTCGTGCGGCGTGCCGTCCGCGTGTACCGGCAGGCCGACGACGAGGCGCGCGGGCGTCCATTCGGCGACGAGCGACGCGATCGCAGCGAAGCGCTCGGCCTCGCGCTCGCGCTCGATCGTCGCCAGCGGATGCGCGAGGCGCGTCGCGAGGTCGCCGACCGCGACGCCGATGCGGCGGGTTCCGAAATCGAAGGCGAGCACGGTGGAGTCGGAGGGCGTGGCGACGGCCACTACGCGTGCCCGGCGCCTTCCGACAGGCGCGAGAAGTCGATACCGAGCCGCGACATCGCGGCGGGCAGACGGCGGTCGGGCGGCAGGTCGAACAGCACGCCGGCGTCCGCGTCGACGGTGAGCCAGGCGTTCTGCGCGAGCTCCTGCTCGAGCTGCCCCGCCGACCAGCCCGCGTAGCCCAGCGAGACCAGCACGTCGCGCGGTCCCTCGCCGCGCGCCAGGGCCTCGAGGACGTCCTTCGACGTCGTGAGCCCGAGGTCGTCGGACACCGCGAGCGTCGACTGCCAGTTGCCCAGCGGCCGGTGCAGCACGAATCCGCGATCCATCTGCACCGGGCCGCCGTAGAGCACCGGCGAGCGTCCGAGCGCCGTGTCGGGCAGCTCGACCTCGATCTGCTCGAATAGCGCGGACAGCGTCATCTCGATCGGCCGGTTGACGACGATGCCCAGCGCGCCGTCCTCGTTGTGCTCGCAGACGAACGTGAGCGTGTGGGCGAAATGCGGGTCGGCCATGGCGGGCATGGCGATCAGGAAATGGTGGGTGAGGTTGACGGTCGCACCCATGGATTGTCGAATTGTAAACGTCCGGGGACCCCGGGCACAATGATCCGCCTGGCCTGGACCTCGCCCGAGCGAGGCGGTTCCCGACCCGCTCGCCACGATGCCGATCGCCCCTCCCTCGCACCCGAGCGCGTCCCGCCGTCCCGTCGTCGACCCGCCGACCGGGGGCGCAGGGTCTCTCGTGTGGTTCAGGCGCGACCTGCGCGACGTCGACCACGCGGCGCTCGCGCGCGCACTCGAGGACGGCGGCCCCGTCTTCTGCGCCTTCGTCTTCGATCGCGAGATCCTCGACGCGCTGCCGTCGCCCGACGACCGCCGGGTCGAGTTCATCGCCGACAGCCTGCGCGAGCTCGACGAGCGCCTGCGCGCCCGCGGCGGCGGACTGATCGTCCTGCACGATCGCGCCCGCGAAGCGATCCCGGCGCTGGCGCGCGAGCTCGGCGTCGCGGCGGTCCACGCCAACCGCGACTACGAGCCCGCCGCGATCGCGCGCGACGACGAGATCGACGATGCGCTCGCCGCGATCGGCATCGCGTTCGTCACGCACAAGGACCAGGTGGTCTTCGAGCGCGACGAGGTGTTGACGCGCACCGGCACGCCTTATTCGGTGTTCACCCCCTACAAGCGCGCGTGGCTCGAACGGCTCGCGCCCGCGCATCTCGCGCCGCACGCGGTCGATCCCGCACCGGGCGCACTGGCGCCGCCGCCGGCAAAGGTCGCCGCCGGCGTTCCCCCGCTCGAGGCGATCGGATTCCGCCGCACCAACCTCGCGGCCCTCGGCGTGAAACCCGGCATGTCGGGCGGCACGGCGCTCTTCGCGGACTTCCGCAAGCGCATAGACCGCTACCGGGAGGCGCGCGATTTCCCGGCGATCAAGGGGCCGTCGTACCTGTCGGTCCACCTGCGCTTCGGCACCGTGTCGATACGCACGCTCGCCGCCTTCGCGCACGCGCGCTCGCTCCTTCCGAACGGCGAGGGCGCCGCGACGTGGCTCTCCGAGCTTGTCTGGCGCGAGTTCTACGCGCAGATCCTCTGGCACCGCCCGGACGTCGTGACGCACGCGTTCAGGCCCGACTGCGATGCTCTCCGATTTCCGGGAAGCCCGGAACGCTACGCGGCGTGGCGCGAGGGCCGCACCGGCTATCCGCTCGTCGACGCCGCGATGCGGCAGCTCGCGCAGACGGGCTACATGCACAATCGGCTCCGCATGGTCGCGGCGAGCTTCCTCGTCAAGGACCTGCTCGTCGACTGGCGGCTGGGCGAGCGGCATTTCGCCGACGCGCTGATCGACTACGACCTCGCGTCGAACAACGGCGGCTGGCAGTGGGCGGCGTCGACGGGTTGCGACGCGCAGCCGTGGTTCCGGATCTTCAACCCGGTGACGCAGTCGCAGCGCTTCGATCCGGACGGCTCGTTCATCAGGCGCTACGTCCCCGAGGTCGCGGCGCTCGAAGCGAGCGAAATCCACGCGCCGTGGACGCTGGCGCCCGGGCTGCAGCAGGCGCGCGGCGTGGTCGTCGGCCGCGACTATCCGCCTCCCGTCGTCGATCACGCGCGGGCGCGCGAAGAGGCGCTGGCGCTGTACGGGCGCACGCTGAAGCGCTGAAGGCCCCGGCCCGGAGCCGCCGCGCGCGTCGGCCATTCCGACGGGCCCCGGGGCGTGCGCGCAGCGACTCCGTAGAATGGCGCCGCGATGTCCGCCCGCCCGACACTTTCGATTCGCGCGATCCTGGCCGTCGCCGCGTTCGCCGGCGCCACCGCGCTTGCCGCAGACGACCGCGTGCAGCTCGACCCGTTCGCGCAGGCGACGCGCGGCCATCCCGCCTGCCCTGCGCGGCCGCCACCGCTGATGACCCGCGAGGAAGTCGAGCGCAGCGCCCATGCCCGCGTAAGCTCCCCCGTCAAGTAGACAGTTCTAAACTGGAGTTTCCGTGGCGAGCAGTCGCTCGCGATAGCGCGCTGGCGGCAGGCTTCCCAGTGCGTCGTGCGGTCTGATCTCGTTGTACCGCTCGATCCATTCGGCGGTGATGTCGCGGACCTCGCTCAGCGAGTCGAACAGGTAAGCGCTCAAGACTTCCTCGCGATAGGTCCGGTTGAAGCGCTCGATGTAGGCGTTCTGGTCGGGCTTGCCCGGCTGGATGAAGCGGATCTCAATGTCCTGTTCGCGGCACCAGTCGGTGAACGTCTGGCTGGTGAGTTCCGGCCCGTTGTCGCAGCGAATGGCGCTTGGTCTGCCGTACAGGTCAACGAGCTGTCCAACGAAGGCGATAACGCGCGCAGCGGGAATGCCCGTGGCCACGTCGATGCCCAGCGCTCCCCGATTGGCTTCGTCGATGACGTTCAGGGTCCGGAACACCTTGCCGCTGTACAGCGTGTCACGCATGAAGTCGAGCGCCCAGACCGCGTTCATCCGCGGCTCGACCCAGAGCGGTTGACGCACCCGGTGCGGAACGCGCCGTTTCGCCCTCCGCGGCAAGTTCAGGCGCAGCTGGCAGTACACCCGCCAGGTTCGCTTGTGATTCCACCCGTAGCCCTGCGCGCGTAGCCGGTCGTGGCACTTCCAGAAGCCCCAGCGCTGCTCCTCGACCACGATCGCCTGCAAGGCCGCGATGACTTCCGCGTCGCGCGCCGCCCAGTCCCTTCCCGGCTTGTAGTACGCCGCCCGCGATAGCCGGGCTGCCTGGCAAGCGCGGACGATTGGCAGACCGTGCTCTTCGGTCATGATCCGGATCGACTCCCGCTTGGCTGACGGCGTCAGAGTTTTCGGCTGAGAACGTCCTTGATCGCGGTGTTCTCCAGCGCCAGGTCGGCATACATGCGCTTGAGCTTGGCGTTCTCCGCCTCGAGTTCACGCAGCCGCTTGAGCTCCGGGACCCCGGCGCCGGCGTACTTCGACTTCCAGTGGTAGTAGGTCGCGGCGCTGATCCCGTGCTTGCGCGTCAGCTGCGCCACCGACACTCCGGCTTCTCCCTCCTTCAGAATCGCAACGATCTGCGACTCGCTGAACCGCGACTTCTTCATTGGACTTCCCTCCAGCACAAGATCCTGCCAGAAAAGTCCAGTTTCTGCTGTCTACCGGGAGGGGGAGCTTACGCCCGCACCGAGCGCGGCACGCGCTGCGCGATCGAGGGAAAGTGCGAGCCGGGCGGCGCCTACCGGCGCGATCCCGAGATCAACGAGACGGTGCGCGCGGCCCTTGCGGCGGACAGCCGCTTCTCGACGTCGTCGGTGTGGATCACGACGTCACGCGGCTGGGTGACGCTGCAGGGCTGCGTGCGCGACGCCGTGCAGCGACTCGAATTGTCGGAGGCCGTAAAGAAGCTGCCGCGCGTCGAGCGGGTGTTCGACGAGACGCGCGTGTTGCCGGTGAAGGCGCCGGGACCGGCGCGGCCGGTGCGCTAGGGAGGCGCGGTCAACACCTAGGTCAGGTTCGGACGGCCGGCCCTGACGGGCCGGGCGGTCGAACCCGACCCCGGGCATGAGGTTCCGGCGCGTACGCGCCGTCCCCAGGATCCGACTTCAGTCTTCCTCGTGCTTCCGGTGCTTCGCGTACTCGGCGGCGAGCTGCTGCTGCACGTTCGGCGGCGCCTGCTCGTAGCGCGCGAGCGCCATCGTGTAGCTGCCGTGGCCGCCGGTCGCGGCCTTGAGGCGCGAGCCGTAGCCGTCGAGCTCCGCGAGCGGTGCGATGCCGATCACCGCGAGCGCGCCGGCCGCGAGCGTCTGCGTGCCGGTCACCTGGCCGCGGCGCGCGGACAGGTCGCCGGCGATATCGCCCATCTTGTCGGCCTGGCAGTGCACCTCGAGGTTGACGATCGGCTCGAGCACGATCGGGCGCGCCTTCGAGATCGCGTCGATGAACGCCTTCTTGCCCGCCGACACGAACGCGACCTCCTTCGAATCGACGGCGTGGCTCTTGCCGTCGTACACGATCACGCGCACGTCCTGCAGCGGATAGCCCGCGACGGGACCGACCGCGAGCACCTGCTCGACGCCCTTCTGCACGGCCGGCAGGAACTGCGTCGGGATCGTGCCGCCCTTCACCTCGTCGACGAACTCGAACCCGGCGCCGCGCGGCAGCGGCTCGATGCGCAGGTAGACCTCGCCGAACTGCCCCGCGCCGCCGGTCTGCTTCTTGTGCCGGTGATGTCCCTCGGCCTTGCCGGTGATCGTCTCGCGGTAGGGAATGCGCGGCGGCCGCGTCTCGACCTCGAGCTTGAACTGGCTCGCCATGCGCTCGAGCGCCGAGCGCAGGTGCAGCTCGCCCAGGCCCCGCAGCACCGTCTCGTTCAGCGTCGCGTCGTGCTCGACGCTGAGTGTCGGGTCCTCCGCGCACATCTTGTGAAGCACGTCGGAGAGCCGCTGCTCGTCGCCGCGTCGCTTCGGCGCGATCGCGAGCCCGTGCATCGGCGTCGGGAACGCGAGCGGCACCATGTGGATCCGGTCCTCGTCGTGGGAGTCGTGCAGCACGCAGTCGAACCCGATCTCGTCGACCTTCGCAACCGCGGCGATGTCGCCGGGGAACGCGCGGTCGATCTCGACGTGCTTCGCTCCCTGCAGCATGAGCAGGTGGCCCACCTTGAACGGCTTCTTGCTCTCGCCGACGTAGAGCTGCGTGTCCTTCGTCACCGTCCCCTGGTGAACCCGGAAGACGCCGAGCTTGCCGACGAACGGGTCGACGACGACCTTGAAAACGTGTGCGAGCACGTGTTTCGCGGGGTCGGGCTCCGAGCGGAACTCGACGGCCGAGGCGCCCTCGCCCTTCGTGAACATCGGCGGGTTGCCTTCCGCGGGGTTCGGGGCCAGCTTCACGAGCACGTCGAGCAGCTCGGACACGCCGGCCCCGGTGCGCGCCGACACGAAGCAGACCGGCACGAGGTGGCCCTCGCGCAGCGCCTTCTCGAATGGGGCGTGCAGCTGCTCCGCCTCGATCGAATCGCCCTGCTCGAGGTACTTCGCCATCAGCTCCTCGTCGACCTCGATCACCTGGTCGACGAGCGCCTGGTGCGCCTCGGCCACCGACGAGAAGTCGGCGGTGCCGGACGGATTGAAGAAGCAGTCGACGACGCGCCGGCCGCCGTCGGCCGGCAGGTTGATCGGCAGGCACTCGTTGCCGAACGCCGCGCGGATCGCCGCGAGCACGCCGGGCACGTCGACGTTCTCCGCATCGATCCTGTTGACGATCACGATGCGGCACAGGTGCCGGTCGGCCGCCCATTCCATCATGCGCGACGTGATCATCTCGATGCCGCTCGCTGCGTTCACGACGACCGCCGCGGTCTCGACGGCGTCGAGCGCGCCGATCGCCTGCCCGATGAAATCGGGGAATCCGGGCGTGTCGATCAGGTGGATGCGTGCGCCGGGCGTGTCGACGTGCAGGACCGACGCGCGCAGCGAATGCTGGAACTGCTTTTCGAGCGGGTCGAAGTCGGAGACCGTCGTACCCTTCTCGACGCTGCCGGCCGCGGGGATCGCGCCGGCCCTCGCGAGCAGCGCCTCGGCGAGCGTCGTCTTGCCGGCGCCGCCGTGGCCCACGAGCGCGACGGTGCGAATGCTGCTGGTGGCGAAATCCGCCATGGTCTCCTCCGGGGTCTCGGGTAGTGGGTTGGGTTGTTGCCGCGCGCGTACGTTTCGGTGTTCCGGGTCAGAGGCGTATGGGCGGGCACGGGAGGCCCGCCCGGGAGGCGCCGGGCAACGTGGGGCGATGGCATGTTCGCGGACGCCGGGTCGAAATGAGAGTCAGTTCTTCATTTCTGGCTGGAACGCTGCGCTCGAGGCTCAATTGAGAGTCCCAGCCACGTCACCCAACTGATAGGTGGACGCCGTCCGTCGCGACTTGGCTAGCAGCTCTCGCCGTGGTGTCTATTGCGTCTGTACCGTAACGTTATCAACAAACACCGTGTTGTCCTGTCCATCCGGGTTATATCCCTTCAGGATGACTTGGTGCGGCTGCGCCGTCCGGGTAAACCAATCACTCAGACAGAACCCATAGGCAGCAGGCGACCCCACCGGCGGCGCTGGCGGCGTAAGCAGTTGCCCAATCTGGATGCCGTCAGCCCAGACGCGAAGCTTCAGGGTGGATCCGTTGGTGGTTCGCTGCGTGCAGCGGAACTTCAAGCGCAACGTCGCACCGTTGAACTGGATCGTCTGCTCAGCCCGCTTCTCACCTTGAATGAACGCAACCTGCACGCCATTCGGAGCCGTTTGCGCGCCAGTGAATAGGCTGTTGTTGCCCGAAATCCCCGATTGCCCGGTCGGTGATACTGGATCCCACAGCCACGAGGAACCTGCGGGGTTGCTAACGTAGTTGCCTGGGCCAACGACCGGTTGCTCAAAACTAGGATTGGCGAAGACCGGGGCCGTTCCAAGGACGGTTATGGTCGTGGTTGACGAGCTTGCAACTGCGCCGCGATTGTCCACGACTAGAGCACGTAAGACGTAGATCCCTGGCTGCACGCTCAACCAGTCATGCTTAAAGGGGGAAGTCGTGTCCGTCCCCAATAGTTTGTCATTCGCGTAGAAACGAACACGAGCTATCGATCCATCTGAATCAATTGCGTTTGTCGAGATCGTTACCGTGGCGCCTGCAGAAAACTGCGCTCCGTTGCTGGGGCTTGTGATAGACGCAGTTGGCGGATTATTGGTCTGAGTTGGACCGATCGACGCCGATGCCGGAAGCGCCCAACCAATCCAATCGGTGTTACCCACGAGTTGGGAGTAGTTGCCTCCGGTATACCCATCCGTTGTGGCGGAACAGTCCTGACCGTTAGCACCTG
>CALDKM010000027.1:0-12202 GCA_937898875.1 uncultured Pseudomonadota bacterium
CGCGGCCCCGGCTGCGCGTCGCCCGGCATACCGGTACCCGTGCGCTTGCGCCCCCGGCGACGCTTGCGTCCCTGACCCTCGCCGGCGGGCCCCGCCCCCTGCCCCCCGTGCTGCGCACGGCGCTGCCCCTCGCCACGGGCGTGCTGCCCCTCGCCACGGGCGTGCTGCCCCTCGGCACGGGGATGCTGGCCCGCGTTCCGCGCGTGCTTCGGCTTGCCGCCCGCCGGACGCTGTCCCGCGGCCTGCGGCGCCCCGCCGGCCTGCGCCTTCAGGCCCGCCGACTTGAGCAGCGCGTTGACTTCCTGCGGCTCGAGCTCCATCACCTCGCCGCGCTTGAGCGGCGGCGGCATCGAGACGCGGCCGTAGCGCACGCGGATCAGACGCGACACCGTGAGGCCGAGCGCCTCGAACAGCCGGCGCACCTCGCGGTTGCGGCCTTCCTTGACGACCACCTTGTACCAGTGGTTCGACGCATCCTCGTCGCCGCCGCCGTCCTCGACCTTCTCGCACTTCGCCGGTCCGTCCTCCAGCTCGACGCCGCGCTTGAGCGTCTCGATCTGCTCGTCGGCGAGCCGGCCCAGCACGCGCACCGCGTACTCGCGCTCGACCTCGTAGCGCGGGTGCATCAGACGGTTCGCGAGCTCGCCCGAATTCGTGAACAGCAGCAGCCCCTCGGTGTTGTAGTCGAGACGTCCCACGGCGATCCAGCGGCCGTCGCTGATCGGCGGCAGCATGCCGAACACCGTCGGACGCTCCTCGGGATCGTCGCGCGTGACGAGCTCGCCCGTCGGCTTGTGATAGACGAGCACGCGCGCCTTCGGCTCGGCGAAGCGCACGTTGACCGGCTCGCCGTTGATGCGCACCTCGTCGCCGGGTCCGACCTTCTGGCCGATCTCGGCGGGCATCCGGTTGACGGTGATCCGGCCCGCGAGGATCAGATCCTCCATCGCGCGGCGCGAACCGAAGCCGCAGCTCGCCAGCACCTTGTGCAGGCGCTGCGGCTCGGAGAAGACCTCGTCAGTGGAACGTTTGTGTTTCGGAGGCGGCAGGCTCGCCTCGAATCCCTGCATCGCCAGGCTCGACTGGTGCGGGTGCATGGTCGTCTGCCGCATCGGCCCCGAGGATCGGGGTCGCGAGTGCGAGGGCCGCCTCGGCGGCTTTGGCTGGGGCATCGGGAGTCTCCAGGAGATTCGAGGTGTCGAGCTCGGCCAGAGGCGGGAGCTCCGCGAGGGAGCGAAGGCCGAGGTCGTCGAGGAACGTCCTGGTCGTCGCGTAGAGCGCCGGGCGTCCCGGCGTCTCGCGATGGCCGACGACCTCCACCCACTGCCGGTCCTCGAGCGTCTTGACGACGTTCGTCGACACGGCCACTCCGCGGATTGCCTCGATGTCGCCGCGGGTGACGGGTTGCTGGTAAGCGATGATCGCGAGCGTCTCCATCACGGCACGCGAGTATCTCGGCGGCTTCTCGGGCGAGAGCCGGTCGAGGTAGGTCTGGACCGACGGCGCGGCCTGGAAGCGCCAGCCCGACGCCACCAGCGCGAGCTCGACCTTGCGCCCGGACCAGTCGGCCCGGAGCTCCTCGAGGAGCTTGCGCACGGTCTCGCCGTCGAGCGGCGGCTCGAACAGGCGCGCGAGCTGGGCCGCGGGCATCGCCTCGCCCGCGACGAGCAGCGCCGCCTCGAGCACGCGCTTGATCTCGGCGAGGTCGCCGGCGGGGGACGCGGCGGCGTCCTGCGTGCCGCCTTGCGCGTCGGCGGGCGGCGATGGTGGTCCGGCGTCGGCCGGACGCTCGTCCGCGCCAGTAGGCAGGCTCTCGTCGTTCATTCGTTTTCGGCGGCCAGCGCGAACGCGGTCTCGCCCTTCGCATGGACGTGGATCGGCGCGTACGGCTCGGCCTGCGTCACGTCGACCAGTTGCTCGCGCACGAGCTCGAGCACGGCCAGGAACGTGACGACGAGGTGCGGCACGTCCGCGTGCTCGGCGAACAGCGTCGTGAACTCCGCGTAGCGGCCCGGCGCGAGCGCCTTGAGCAGCCGGCTCATCTCGGCGCGCACCGACAGCTGCTCGCGCGTCACCAGGTGATGGCGGTTGACCCTGGCGCGCTGGACCAGCGTCGCCCAGGCGGCGCGCAGGTCGGCCGGCTCGACGTGCGCGAGCCGCGCCGTGGAGACGCGGTCGAACCAGACGCGCACGAGCGCGAAGTCGCGCTCCGCCATGGGCATGGCGTCGATCGCCTGCGCTGCCGCCTTCATGCGTTCGTACTCGAGCAGCCGGCGGACGAGCTCGGCGCGCGGGTCCTCGGCCTCCTCGCCGTGCGGCGCGGGCGGCCGCGGCAGCAGGAGGCGCGACTTGATCTCGATGAGCACCGCGGCCATCAGCAGGTACTCGGCCGCGAGCTCGAGCTGCGTGCGCCGCATCATCTCGACGTAGCCCAGGTACTGGCGCGTGAGCTCCGCCATCGGGATGTCGAGCACGTTCACGTTCTGCCTGCGGATCAGGTAGAGCAGGAGGTCGAGCGGTCCCTCGAAGGTCTCGAGGAACACCTCGAGCGCCTCGGGCGGGATGTAGAGGTCGACCGGCAGCTCGGCGAGCGGCTCGCCGTAGACGCGCGCGACCGGCTTCGGCGCGGGCGACGGATGCTCGAGGTCGAGCGAGGCTTCGGCGGACATCAGGTGTACCGGAGGCCCATCGCCTCGCGCACGTCGACCATCGTCTCCTCCGCGAGCTTGCGCGCGCGCTCGCAGCCGTCGGCGACGATGTTGCGAACGAGCTGCGGGTCGTCGAGGTACTTCTGCGCGCGCTCGTGCATCGGCGCCTGCTCCTTCAGGATGCCCTCGATGACCGGCTGCTTGCAGTCGAGGCAGCCGATGCCCGCCGTCGTGCAGCCCTTCCATACCCAGTCGCGGGTCGCCTGGTCCGAATAGATCGCGTGCAGCGGCCACACCGGGCAGCGCTCGGGGTTGCCGGGATCGGTGCGCCGCACGCGCGCGGGGTCGGTCTGCATCGTGCGGATCTTGCGCGTGACCTCGGCGGGCTCCTCGCGCAGGAAGATCGCGTTGCCGGTCGACTTCGACATCTTCTGGCCGTCGAGCCCGGGCACCCTCGGCGCTTCCGTCAGCAGCGGCTGCGGCTCCGGCAGTATCACGCGGCGCGCGCCCTCGAGCCAGCCGAACAGCCGTTCGCGGTCGCCGAGCGACAGGTTCTGCGTGTCCTCCAGCAGCTCGCGCGCGGTGGCGAGCGCGGCCTCGTCGCCCTTCTCCTGGAACGCGTCGCGCAGCTCGTTGTAGCGCCTCGCCTTCTTCGCGCCCAGCTTCTTCACCGCGGCCTTCGCCTTCTCTTCGAACCCGGGCTCCTGTCCGTAGATGTGGTTGAAGCGCCGCGCGAGCTCGCGCGTGAGCTCGATGTGGGACACCTGGTCCTCGCCCACCGGCACCATGTTCGCGCGGTAGATCAGGATGTCCGCACTCTGCATCACCGGGTAGCCGAGGAAGCCGTAGTTCGACAGGTCGCGGTCGGCGAGCCGCTGCTGCTGGTCCTTGTAGGTGGGCACGCGCTCGAGCCATCCCACCGGCGCGATCATCCCGAGCAGGAGCGTGAGCTCGGCGTGCTCGGGAACGCGCGACTGGATGAACAGCGTGGCGCGCGTCGGGTCGAGCCCCGCGGCGAGCCAGTCGACGAACATCTCCCACACCGTGTCCGAGATCGACTCCGTCTCGTCGAAATGCGTGGTCAGCGCGTGCCAGTCGGCGGCGAAGAACAGGCACTCGTGCTCCTCCTGCAGCCGGATCCAGTTGCGCAGCGCGCCGTGGTAGTGGCCGATGTGCATGCGTCCGGTGGGACGCATGCCTGAGAGCACGCGGTCGTTGAACATGGAAGTGTCGGTCAGAGGCCGGCCGGCAGGTCGACGCCGGTGATCGCCTCGATCGCGGCGACGGCGAGGCGGAACAGCGGTCGCATCGCGACGCCCAGCGCGCCGGTGACGAGGAGAACGATCACGAGCATGAATCCGAACCGCTCCGTGTTCGAATACGGGATCGCCAGCGAGCGCGGCAGCAGGCTCAGCGCGATGCGGCCGCCGTCGAGCGGGAGGATCGGCAGCAGGTTCAGGACCATCAGCGACACGTTGATCACGACTCCGACGAAACTCATGTACTGCAGGCCCGCGCTGGGGAACGGGCCTCCGCCCGACGCGAGGCCGAGGACCGTCGCCCAGGCCAGCGCCATCGCGAAGTTCGAGCCCGGCCCGGCGGCGGCGACCCACAGCATGTCGCGCTTCGGGTGACGCAGGTTGCCGAAATTGACCGGCACCGGCTTCGCCCAGCCGAACAGGAACCCGCCCAGCCAAAGCGTGGCGAACGGCACGAGCACGGTCCCGACCGGGTCGATATGCTTCAGCGGATTCAGGGTGACGCGGCCCAGCATCCATGCCGTGCCGTCGCCGAACATCCGTGCCACGTAGCCGTGGGCCGCCTCGTGCACCGTGATCGCCAGGATGATCGGAATCGCGGCCAGCGCGATCCGCTCGAGCGACAGGAGCTCCATTGAGGCCGCATTCTACCGCAGATCGGACGGACCGCCCGGCCGCCCGCCGCGCGGTCAGTCGAGTCCCAGCGCCTCCGGGTCCCCGCGACCGACGCGGACGACCGCGCCGGGCGGCGACTCGAGGTCGACGACGGTCGACGCCTCGCCCGAGCAGGGGCCCGCGTCCAGGAACGCGTCGATCCTGCGCCCGACCGACGCGGCGATCGCGTCCGGGTCGTTGAGCGGCTCGGCCTCGCCGGGAAGGATCAGCGACGACGACAGGATCGGCTCGCCCAGCTCCGCGACCAGCGCGGCAGCGACCGGGTGGGCGGGCACGCGCACGCCGATCGTGCTCCGACGGGGATGCTTGAGCCGACGCGGGACCTCGCGCGTGGCCGGAAGCAGGAACGTGTAGCTGCCCGGCACGCCCTGGCGCACGACGCGGAACTGCCAGTTGTCGAGTCGCGCGTAGCGTCCGGCCTGCGCGAGATCGTGGCAGACGAGCGTGAGGTGATGCCGGTCGTCGATGCCGCGAAGCGAGCGGATGCGCGCCGCCGCGTCGAACGCGTCGAGCCCGCAGCCGAGCGCGTAGCAGGAGTCGGTCGGGTAGACGATCACGCCTCCCCCGCGCAGCAGCGCCACCGCCTGACGGACGAGGCGGATCTGCGGGTGCGTCGGGTGGACGATGAAGCGCTGGGACATGCGGTCGGCGGATCGGGTGTGGGGCGGCTCGCGTCGGCCCGCGGTGCGGCGGTCGGCGCCGATTGGTTATATCATTGCCTGCCATTCTAGCGCGGCGGCTATAAGCAAAGGGCGCCGCCGACGCCCCCCGCTCTCCGCTCCCATGAACCTGCAGCAACTGCGCTACCTCTGCGCCGTCGTCGACCACGGCCTCAACGTCTCGGACGCCGCCGAGGCTCTCTACACGTCGCAGCCGGGCATCAGCAAGCAGATCCGGCAGCTCGAGGACGAACTGGGACTCAAGGTCTTCGTCCGGCAGGGCAAGCGGCTAGCCTCGCTCACGCCCGCCGGCAGCGTCGTGCTGGCGACCGCCCGCAAGGCGCTCACCGAGATCGGCAACCTGAGGCGGGTCGCCGACGAATACCGTCGCGAGGACGCGGGAACGCTCACGATCGCGACGACCCACACGCAGGCGCGCTACGTGCTGCCGAAGGTGCTGCAGGCATTCGCCGAGCGCTACCCGAAGGTCCGCGTGGTCCTGCACCAGGGGAATCCGAGGCAGGTCGCCGAGCTGACGGCGCAAGGCGACGCCGACGTCGCCATCGCGACCGAGGCGCTCGCGGACTACCCGGAGCTCGTCACGTTGCCCTGCTACACGTGGAACCGATGCGTGCTGGTGCCCGTCGGCCATCCGCTCGCGAAGACGAAGGGCGGGCTCACGCTGGAGGCGCTCGCGAAGTACCCGATCGTCACCTACGATTTCGCATTCACCGGCCGCTCGCAGATCAACGCGGCGTTCGCCGCGCGCGGGCTCGAGCCCAACGTCGTGCTGACCGCGCTGGACGCCGACGTCATCAAGACCTACGTCGAACTCGGCATGGGCGTCGGCATCGTCGCGCAGATGGCGTTCGACCCGGCGCGCGACCGCCATTTCGTCAAGCTCGACGCCGGCCACCTGTTCGCGCCGTCGACCACTCGCCTGGCGCTGCGCCGCAACGTGTTCCTGCGCGGCTACGCCTACGCGTTCATCTCGCTGTTCGCGCCGAAGTACGACCGCATCGCCGTCGACGCCGCCCTCGAGGGCAGGAGCATCGACGGTTGAGCCCCGAGCGAAAGCACGAGGCATCCGCGCCCGCCGCAAGGCGCTCGTGGGGGCTCGCGGCGCTGCTCGCGACGCTCGTGATGCTCGGGCCGTTCTCGATCGACCTCTACCTGCCCGCGTTCGGCGCGATCGGCGCCGAGTTCGCCGTTCCGCAGGTGGCGCTGCAGGCGACGTTGTCCGCGTACCTGTTCGCCTACGCGTTCATGATGCTGTGGCACGGTGCGCTTTCGGACGCGCTCGGCCGCCGGCCGATCGTGCTCGCGGGGCTGGTCGTCTATGCCGTCGCGACGCTCGGCTGCGCGATCGCCGGGAACATCGAATCGCTGTGGCTCGTCCGCGCGCTGCAGGGCCTGTCGGCCGGCGCCGGGCTGGTCGTCGGCCGCGCGATCATCCGCGATCGCTACCACGGGCCCGAGGCGCAGAAGGTGATGTCGCAGATCACGCTGGTGTTCTCGATCGCGCCCGCGGTCGCGCCGGTCATCGGCGGCATCCTGCTGAACACGCTCGGCTGGCGGTCGATCTTCTGGGTGCTCTTCGCGTTCACGCTCGCCGTCCTCGCATGGACGGCCCGCTCGCTGCCGGAGACCCATCCGGCGTCCGCACGCACGCCGCTGCACCCGCGCACGATGGCGCGCAACTACCGCGCGGTGCTGGGCCGGGCCGAATTCCTGCTGCTCGCGCTCGTGCCGGCGCTCAACTTCTGCGCGTTCTTCGTCTACGTCGCGGGCGCGCAGTCGTTCCTCGTCGACCTCCTCGGCGTGTCGACCTGGGGCTTCGGCTGGCTGTTCATCCCGATCATCACCGGGGTGATGATCGGCGCCACCGTGTCCGGCCGGGTCGCCGGGCGGCTCGCGGCGCGGAGCACGATCCGGATCGGCTACCTGTTCATGGCCGCGGCCTGCGCGCTGAACGTCGCGCTCGCCGCCCTCGCGCCGCCGCACGTGGCGATCCACGTCGCGCCGCTGTTCGTGTTCATGATCGGCTCGTCGATCGTGATGCCGAGCATCGTCGTGATGATGCTCGACCTGTTCCCGACGATGCGGGGGCTCGCCTCGTCGCTCCAGGGCTTCATCCAGTTCACGCTCTCGGGCATCATCGCGGGTACCGTGGCGCCGATCCTCGACCGGTCGCTCGTCGGCCTCGCCCTCGGGATGGCTGCCTTCACGCTCGCGAGCTTCGCCCTCTGGATCCTCTATCTCCGACGCACGCGCGTCGTGTCCACGCCATGAAGAAATCCGTCGCCACGCTCGCCTTCGCCTCCCTCCTCGTCGCCCTCCTCGCCCCGATGCCCGCCTCCGCGCAACCCGCCGACGGCAAGCCGCAGTCGCTGCCGATCACGACCATCAAGGTCGGTCCGCACACGGTCGCCGCGGAAGTCGCCTCGACGCCCGACCAGCGCACGATCGGCCTCATGTACCGCTTCAGCCTGCCCGCCGATCACGGAATGCTGTTCGTGTTTCCCGAGCCCCAGCCGCTCGCGTTCTGGATGCGGAACACCTACATCCCGCTGTCGATCGCGTACCTCGATGCCGAGGGACGCATCCTCAACGTCGCGGAGATGGCACCGCGCAGCGACGCGTCGCACCCCTCCCGCGGGGACGCGCTCTACGCGCTCGAGATGCGCAAGGGGTGGTTCGCCGACAAGGGCGTCGGTCCGGGCACGCGCGTCACCGGGTTGCCGCCCGCGTCGAAACGCTGACGGCCTCGGCGCCGGCCCCCGCGACGGGCCGCCTGCGGCCGCGTAACCGACCATGCGCCGATGCCGCCGTCATGGCGACGCGCGCATCTGCATGCCTCCCGTCGCACCGATGCCCCGAGGTTGCGCCGCAACGACGCCGTTCGTCGTCCCGTTGTACACGACAGATCGCACGGGACTAGGATGCTTCGCAGGCCTGGCCCGGTCCAGGTCCCCCTCCGACACCTTCCGACCATGGCACAGGTCCGTCGCCCCCGTACCGTTGCCCGCGGATCGCCGGTATCGATCCTCGTGCCCGGCGCCGATGCGATCGAGGGCGCCGGCGATCCGGCGGACGTGATCCTGGACTGGGCGCGCGGCCTGGGGTTCGACGGCGTCTCGTACTTCGCGCCGATCCACGTGCCGTCCGCGCCGCACGAGTCCGCGTCCTGGTCGACGTGGGGCGAGCGCTGGCAGCAGACGTACCGCGACTCGGGCTACGCGAGCGTCGACCCGCGCCTGGTCGCGACGGCCGGCCAGTCGCTGCCCTGCCTCTGGGACGGCGGCATGATCGTCGCGCGCGGGCGCCTGCGCCGCTTCCTCGACGATGCGGCATGCGCAGGCTTGCGGAGCGGCGTTGCCATCCCCATCGGCACGGCTCGCGGACGCGCCGTCGTCGCCTTCGACTCGTCGATCGCTCCGGTGACGCCGTCCAGGCAGGCGGCGATCCGCGAGCGGCTGGGCGAAATGCTTTGGGTCGCGCACGCCGTGCACGCCAGCCGCCACGTCGATCCGCCGCTCGGCACGTGCAGCGACGACGACGCGCAGGAAACGCTTTCGGGACGCGAGCACGATTGCCTCGCGATGTCCGCACGCGGCCTCACGAGCCGCGACATCGCCGCGAAACTGGGCATCGCGACGCGCACCGTCGACTTCCACGTCGGCCGGGCGCTCGTCAAGCTCGCGGCGATCAACCGCCACGAGGCGATCGCGAAGGCGATGTCGCGCGGCTGGCTGTCCTGAACGCCGAGTCCGCCCGACGCGCGGCCGCCCCCCGAGCGGCAGGCGCAGCTCTACGGAGCGTCCGGGATCCGCAGCCGGCCGAGCACGTCGACCTCGCCCTTCCCGTTCGCCCGCGCAACGAGGAGTTCGCCCTCGTCGATCAGTTCCATCGTCAGGACGTCGACGTTCGGCCGGTGGCTGACGAACACCACCGGCCTGCGGCCGCGCGCGGCGGCGATCATCGACTGCGCCTTCGCCTCGAATGCCGCGGTGCGCGAGGCATCGGCACTCTCGATCTCGCGCAGCAGCGGGTCGGCGTCGTAGCGATCGCCGAACGCGATCGTGGCGGTCTCCGTGCAGCGGCACATCGGCGAGGTGACGACGACGGGCACGATCCCGCGCGAGGCGAATGCCTCTCCGAGACGCTTCGCCGCGGCACGGCCCTTCGCGCTCAGCGTGGTCTCGCCCCGGCATTGCCCGGTCGGGTCCCACGCAAGCGGCCGGCCGCCGGCCGAGTTCGCGTGCCGCATCAGGACCACCAGGTTCTCCTCGGTCCCGAGTCGCGTCCAGAGCGCCTCGTCCGCCCGCGCGATCGGGGCGAGCGCGAGCGCGAGCACCAGCGACGCGGCGCGGATCACCGCAGGATCGGCCCTGCGTAGCCGACCGACCGCAGCGTGCGCACCGCGACGCGCCCGGCCTCGGCACCGAAGCGGCGCGCGAGCCGGCTCGGCAGGTCCTCCCTCGGCGTGAAGTCGACGAGCTCCTCCGCGCCGATCACGTCGCGCGCGACGCTGTCGACGCTGCCGACCGCATCGGCGAGACCCAGCTCGACCGCCCGCTGGCCGTTCCAGACGAGCCCGGAGAACGTCTCGGACGTCTCCCTGAGCCGCGTTCCGCGTCCGTCGCGCACGGCCGCGACGAACTGCGCGTGGATGTCGGCGAGCAGCGCCTGCGCGTACTCGCGCTGCCTGTCCGGCAGCGGCGAGAACGGGTCGAGGAACGACTTGTTCTCGCCTGCGGTGATGGCGCGGCGCTCGACGCCGAGCTTGTCCATCGAGCCGACGAAGCCGAAGCCGTCGATGACCACGCCGATCGAGCCGACGAGGCTCGCGGGATTGACGTAGATGCGGTCGGCCGCGACCGCGACGTAGTAGCCGCCGGACGCCGCCATTTCCTCGACGACCGCGTGCACGGGAATGTCGGGATGCTTCGCGCGCTGGCGGCGCACCTCCGCGTAGATCTGCCCCGCCTGCACGGGGCTGCCGCCCGGGCTGTTGATCCGCAGCAGCACGCCCCTCGTTCCCGGATGCGCGAACGCCGCCTTGAGCCCGTCGGCGACGATGTCCGCGCTCGCGCGCCCCTCGCGGTCGATCTCGCCGTCGACGTCGACGACCGCCGTGCACTTGTCGAGGCACATGTGCCCCTGGTTCCCGGCGAAGCCGAGGAACACGAGCCCGCCCAGCACGACGAACGCGAGCGCGGCCAGCCGGAAGAAGATCGACCACCGGCGCGCGCGCCGCCGCTCCACCACGATGTCGTTCGCCAGCGCCTCGAGCGCCCGCCGTTCCCAGCCTTCGTCCGCCATGGTGCCTCTCGTCGCGTCGCGCGCTTCGTCGATCGCGCGAGTCTACTCCGCCGCGACGACGGACTCGCCGTCGTCGCGCACGGCGACCGGCTCGAGCGACGCGCCCCGGCACGGGCCGGAGACGCAGCGCCCCGTCGACGGCTCGAACAGCGCGCCGTGCGTCGCGCAGACGATGAGCCTGCGCTCGCCGTCGAGGAAGTCGCCCTCGTTCCAGTCGAGCTCGCCGCCGGTGTGCGGGCACTGGTTGCGGTACGCGACGACCCGCCCCTCGACGCGCAGCGCGAAGCAGGGCCCGCCGCCGCTCTCGAAGCGCACGCCGCGTCCGCCCTCGACGAGCGACGACGACGTCGCGACCCGCGCGGTCCCCTTGTCCGCGTTCAAGCGTGCTCCGCCAGCCATGAGCGCAACTCGCCGATCGAATGCACGGTCGCGAGCGGCCCGCGCGCGGCGAGCCCCTCGGGCGGGTGTGCGCCGTAGGCCACGGCGAGCCCGTGCGCGCCGGCGTTCCGCGCGAGATCGAGGTCGTGCGTGGTGTCGCCGATCATCAGCGTGTCGCGCGGGCCGGCGGCGAGCCGGTCCATCAGCGCGAGCAGCATGTCGGGGTGCGGCTTCGGATGGCCCTCGTCGGCGCAGCGCGTGGCGTGGAAGCGGCCGGCGAGGCCGTTCTTCGCGATCGCCCGGTCGAGTCCCGCGCGCGTCTTGCCGGTGGCCACCGCGAGCAGGAACCCGGCGTCGTCGAGGTCCGCCAGAAGCTGCGCGACTCCGTCGAACAGCGGGATCGTCGGCTCGCGGTCGAGATAGTGGCGCCGGTAGTGCGCCGCGAGCTGGCGCTGCTCGTCGGGCGACAGGCCCGGCGCGACGTGCGAGAGCGCGTCGGCGAGGCCCAGCCCGATCACGTAGCGTGCATCCGATTCGCTCGGCATCGGGCGGCCGACCGCGACGCACGCGGCGCGGATCGCCGCGGCGATCGGCGCGGTCGAGTCGGCGAGCGTCCCGTCCCAGTCGAACACGATCAGCCGGAAGCGGCGCGGCGCGATGTCAGCCACGGGCGGCCTCCGTCGATCCGGCACCCAGCGACGCGACGAACGCAGCGAGATCCGAAGGCAGCGGCGACGCGAATGCGAGCGCCTCGCCGGTGCGCGGGTGCGCGAGCGCGAGGCGGGCGGCATGCAGGAACATGCGCTTCAGGCCGGCCTTCGCCAGCTCGCGGTTCCAGCCGAAGTCGCCGTACTTGTCGTCGCCGGCCAGCGGGAAGCCCAGGTGCGTCAGGTGCACGCGGATCTGGTGGGTGCGGCCCGTGTGCAACTCGGCCTCCAGCAGCGCGAGCGGCGGGTCGCGATCCGGCCACACGGCCAGCCGGCGGAACGTCGTCTGCGCGTGCTGGCCCTCGTCCTCGACGCGGACGCGGCGCTCGCCGTCGCGCGTCGTGTAGCGGTGCACCGCGAGCCGCACGACGCGCTTCGCGTCGCGCCAGCGCCCGCGAACCAGGACCTGGTAGCGCTTGTCGACCTCGCCCGCCCGCCATGCCGCGTGGAGCGCAGTGAGCGCGGGGCGCCTCTTCGCGACGAGCAGCACGCCCGAGGTCTCGCGGTCGAGGCGGTGGACGAGCTCGAGGAAGCGCGCCGCGGGACGTGCT
>CALDKM010000028.1:0-2177 GCA_937898875.1 uncultured Pseudomonadota bacterium
GGCAGAGCTTCGCGCCGCTCAAGGGAGCCGCCGACGCGTCGTGCCGCGCGGTGCTGCTGATCGGGCGCGACGCTCCCGACGTCGCGCGCGGGCTCGCGGGCGCGAAGGCGCCGGTCGAGTCGGTCGGCACGCTCGACGCGGCGGTCGAGCGCGCGCTCGCGCTCGCGCAGCCCGGCGACGCGGTGTTGCTGTCGCCCGCGTGCGCGAGCCTCGACCAGTTCGCGAACTACGAGGCGCGCGGCGAGCGCTTCCGCGCCCTCGTGCGCGAACGCACCGGGGAGGCGCTCCGTGCGTAGGCCGGGCACGGGCGGCGCCACGGCCGCGCGTCTCCCGGGCGGCCCGGAAGGTGCACGCGCGCCCCGGGCGGAACGCCGCACGGCGGGTCCGGGAGGGATGCCGTCCGTCCGCACGCTGCTCGGCCTCGCCAACCCCTCGCAGCCTTCGCGCACGATGCTCGCCTACGACGCGTCGCTCGCGTGGGCCGCGCTGATGCTCCTCGCGATCGGCCTCGTGATGGTCTACTCGGCGTCGATCGCGATGGCCGAGTCCTCCGTCCAGACGGGACACCGGTCGTGGTACTTCCTCGCGCGGCACGGCGTGTTCGTCGCCGTGGGACTGCTCGCGGCGGCCTGCGCGTTCCAGGTGCCCGTCAAGGCATGGCAGACGCTCGCGCCGTGGCTGTTCGTCGCCGGCATCGCGCTCCTCGTGCTCGTGCTCGTGCCCGGAATCGGGCGCAGCGTCAACGGGTCGCGGCGCTGGCTGTCGCTCTACGTCGTCAACGTCCAGCCGTCCGAGTTCATGAAGCTCGCAGTCGTGCTCTACGCCGCGAGCTACGCGGTGCGCAAGGCCGCGTTCCTGCACGCGCGCCAGCCGCTCCGGCAGACGATCCTCCGCGGCTTCGCGCCGCTGTTCGCGACGATGGTGCTGATCGGCGGCCTCCTGCTCCTCGAGCCCGATTTCGGCGCGTTCGTCGTGATCGTCGCGATCGGCTTCTCGATCCTGTTCCTGGGCGGCCTCGACTGGCGGCTGTTCGCCGGGCTGACGGCGCTCCTGCCGATCGCGCTCTCGGCGATCCTCGTCGCCGCGCCGTACCGACTGCAGCGCCTCACCGCGTTCCTCGACCCGTGGTCGGACCCGCTCGGCAAGGGCTACCAGCTCTCGCACTCGCTCATCGCGTTCGGCCGCGGCGAGCTCTTCGGCGTGGGCCTCGGCGCGAGCGTCGAGAAGCTCCTCTACCTGCCCGAGGCGCACACCGACTTCCTGCTCGCGGTGATCGCCGAGGAGCTGGGATTCGCCGGCGTCGCGCTGGTCCTCGTGCTCTTCGCGTGGGTGATCTACCGCTCGTGGGCGATCGGGCGCCAGGCCGTACGCCTCGAGCGTCCGTTCGCCGCGCTCGCCGCGCAGGGCATCGGCGTGTGGATCGGCGTCCAGGCGTTCATCAACATCGGCGTCAACATGGGCGTGCTGCCGACCAAGGGCCTCACGCTGCCGCTGCTGTCGTTCGGCGGTTCGGGCATCGTCGCGAACTGCGTCGCGCTGGCGATCCTGCTGCGCGTCGACTACGAGAACCGTCGCATGCTGCGCGGCTACCCCGTGTGAAGGTCAGCGTGATGATCACCACCGGCGGCACCGGCGGACACGTCTTCCCGGGTCTCGCGGTCGCGGCGAAGCTCGCCTCGCGCGGCGCGAACGTGTTCTGGCTCGGCACGCGCGAAGGCCTGGAGGCGACGCTCGTGCCGAAGCACGGCGTCGCGTTCGAGTCGGTGTCGTTCCGCGGCGTGCGCGGCAAGGGGCTGAAGACGCTTCTGCTCGGGCCGTTCGCGCTCGTCGCCGCCTGCTTCGAGGCGCTGTCGGTGATCCGGCGCCGCGCGCCCGACGTGGTGCTGGGATTCGGCGGATTCGCGTCGTTCCCCGGCGCGCTGATGGGGGTGGCGACGGGCCGGCCGCTCGTCGTGCACGACTCGAACGCGGTGGCGGGCCTCGCCAACCGCGTGCTCGCCTACGGCGCGGACCGCGTGCTGCTCGGGTTCCCGGAAGCGATGCGCGGCCGGCACGCGAAGATCGTCTCGTGGACCGGCAACCCGCTGCGCGACGCGATCGCCGCGGCGCCCGCGCCGGCCGATCGCTTCGCCGGGCGCGCGGGGCCGCTGCGGCTGCTCGTCGTCGGCGGCAGCCTC
>CALDKM010000029.1:0-2695 GCA_937898875.1 uncultured Pseudomonadota bacterium
GGCTGGAGCAGGTCGGCGCGAAAGGCGCGAAGCGGACGCGCAAGGGCTGAGTCGCCCGGTGGAACCCGAGGTCGGTGCCGGGGACTTCCGGGACAGGTGTTGCGGGCTTGCGTGGCGCCGCGGTCTGCATGGTCTGCGCACCGCTCGGCGGCGTCGGCAAGCGTCGGCAAGCGGGGCCGGATGACAACGCGGTTGCGCGGTCCTGCGCGCGCAGAACCGCATCCGGCCTCCGTCGTCCTGCGGATCCCGCGTCGCTCGCCCCGTGAGCGGCCCGAGTTCCGGCCGCGGTCGACGAGGCTCCGGTCGCGGACGAGCATTGGGCCGATCGCCTTCCCTTCGCCAGCCCTTGGGCCGAGCGTGCGCGCCGCGGCTTCCGCGTCGAGTTGCTATGGTCTGCTGTTCAACCAGGCGCCAGCGCTCCTCACAACGCGATCCACCTCTGCGCTCGCCAGGCCGTTCGCAAACCCCGCTACCTCCTGGATCTGCCAGGCGTTCCGGGCCGATACGAACGCGGCAGTCGCCACCGGCCGCGCCACGCCGACCCGCCTGATCGAGCAGGCCAGGAGCTCCCCCGCCGCGCACCTGTCGGCGAACTTGTCGACGCAGTGGCGCATCGCGACCGACTCGTTCCACAGGTCGAGTCCGCTCGCGAGTGCCACGACCGCGAAGTTGTCGAACGTCAGGCAGTCGAACGGTGTCGGCCAGCTCGTGCCGGAGAGCGAACGCCGGCGCGTCTCCGCCCACTCGGCGGCTCGACGCGCGAACCCGTCCCAGCCGAGCCGCCGCACGACGTCGTCGGGCGTCCCGAACTCCGGACTGGTGAGCCACGACGCTATCTCGTGGAAGGTCGCCTCCCGTCGCCCCCGCGCGGCCGGGTCGGACGCCTCCTCGGCTAGCTGCGCCAGGCGGCGCCACGCAGCCCGCGCGGTGCGGACCTTCGGGGCGTAGGCACCCCGGGGCTTGCCGGGCGTCCCGTGGTGCGCCATCAGCGTCCACAGGAACCTCTTTGCCGGCACGGTCCGCGTCCCGAGCATGTCGAGCACGCGGAGGAAGTCGAGCACGGCGTGCCGGGGCTCGCCGCGGTAGAAGACGAGGAAGTCCTTTGCGAGCCTCGCCTCGGCGTTGGCGAGCGCCCGCCACAGCCGCTGCGAGAGACCCTCCGAAACGAAGAGCGTCTTGAGCTGCCGGGTCGGCTCTCCCGAGGGCGGGAAGCCGTCCGTCCCGGCGAAGAGCAGGTAGAGCGGAATCAGGTTCGGCGCTTCGCGCTCGAGCTTCCGCACCGCCTCGCGGTGCTCGAGGACGGCGTTGTACGTATGCGCGCGCAGCGGAGGTCCCTCGAGCTGGGCGCGGCGGGCGACCGAGACGGCCCAGGGGTCGAGCGGCAGGGCGGCGCGAATCGCCTCGCGCATGGCGCGCAGTTCGGCTTGCGTGAGCTTGCTGCGGAAGCGCTCGTACGTCCAGTCGGCGTAGCGGGCGATCTGCCGCTTCACGTTCAGCGAGAGCGGATGCGGGATCTCCGCCGCGAGGCCATGGACCGCCGCGCGCAGCCAGTGCCGGCCGAGCGGACCCGGGTCGAGCACGACGTCCTCGTAGCGCATCGCGCCGCGCCGCGGCACCTCGCAGAACGCGAACCGCCACGCCGTCGCCGAGACTCGGCCGTCGGGCGCGAACTCGAACACGCCGGCGCCCAGCACCTGCACGCGACGCACGCCGAGCGAGTCGTCGATCAGGACGGGATCGCGCACGAGCTCCCGGAAACGCTCCCAGAAGAACTGAACGACCTCGAGATCGGAGTGGCAGGCGCCGGCCCACGGCGGGGGCTTCGTCCGCGCGATCCACGGCGCGACGGCGACCGGCCTCGGGACTCGCCGAAGCACGCCGATCGGGGGCTCGAACTGCGGCCCGGGCGTGCGGCCGCGCTGCACTTCCGGGGCGTCCACGGGACAGGGGATCATTCCTCGTCCTCCTCGGGCTCCGGCAGCGTCGCGTACCACTGCCCGATGCGGCCCGCGTAGTACCTGCCGAGATCCGGGTAGAAGTCGGATTCGACCGACACGAACCCGAGCAGACGGGCCGCGTCCTCCTTCGTGTCGACGTTCAGCGCGAGATGGCAGATGACCGCGCCGCCGCCCCCGTGCGCGCCGTCGAGCATCGCAACGAGCTCGCGCATCGACAGCGGCGCGGTGGAGACGCGCGGCCGCAGGTCGTACGCGCCGCCCGTGTCGTACTCGTCCACGATCGAGTACTCGATGCCTTCGTTCGTGCGCCGTGCGCGCACACTGATCTGGTCGGCGGTGACCGACTCGAGAGAGATGCGCGCGATCTCGACCTCGCCCTTGCGCAGCCGAGGCAGGTATTCGCCGCCCATCAGCGACGGGTGGATGGCGCCAAGCAGGTCACGCCGGACTTTCGTCAGCACGGACTCGAGCAACTCGGTCGGCATGCCGTCGACGTCGGCCGACAGGTCGGCCGCGAGGCGCCGCGCCATGTCGCGCCGGGCCCGGCCCATGATGTCCGAGGGGATCGCGAGCCCGAGGTCGCGCTCGGTGAAGTAGCTCTTCGGGGTGAAGTCGAGGTCGACGCCTTCGACCTCGGGGACCTGCAGTGGTGCGTTCATCGTCTGCTCCTTCGAGTCGACGTCCCGTTTAGCTGCCTTGTTTAGCGTCGCGGCAAGTGGGACCAAATGACGACGTGT
>CALDKM010000030.1:0-3286 GCA_937898875.1 uncultured Pseudomonadota bacterium
CCCCTCCTGGAGGGGGTGCGCGATGCCGCGCCAGCGGCAAGCCTGGGGGAGCGTTATCCATGACCGATCCGATCAGCGTCGTCCTTATCGACGACCATGGACTGTGCCGCCGGGGACTCGCCGAACTGCTCGAGCAGCGCGCGGGCATCAAGGTGCTCGGGACGGCGGGCACGGCCGACGAGGCGGTGCGGCTGCTGGCGTCGACGAAGCCCGACCTCGCCGTCATGGACCTCAAGATGTCGCCGGTGGACGGCTTCCGGCTGCTCACGCGGCTCCGCGCCGAGGGAATCGTGACGCCGGTCGTCGTGCTGACGATGAGCGACTCGCAGGACGATCTCGCGCGCGCGTTCCGCGCCGGCGTCCGCGGCTACCTGCTGAAGGACATGGATCCCGACGACGTGATCGACGCGATCCGCCGGACCGCGCGCGGCGAGGTCGTCGTCGCGCCGACGATGGCGGTCAAGCTCGTCGACATGCTGCTGCCGGGCGAGACGAAGCGCTCGCGCGAGAGCTACTTCCGGCAGCTCACCGAGCGCGAGCGCGAGATCCTGCAGCACCTGTCGTCCGGCAAGAGCAACAAGGCGATCGCGCAGGCGCTGTCGATCAGCCACGACACGGTCAAGCTGCACGTCCGCCACATCCTGTCGAAGCTGGGACTCACCTCGCGCGTCGAGGCGGCCGTATTCGCGGTCGAGCACCGCGTCGCGTCCGAGCAGTCCGATCCGTCGCACCAGGCGTCCGGCTAGCGCGAAAGGGTCCCGTCGATCGCCGGGCGGCGCCGGCACGGGATCGACGCGAGTGCCTGCGGCCACCCTCACCGCGGGCCGCCGAACCATGCAGGAACCTCGTGCGATCCCCTGACGCAGCCGATCTGTTCCGCCGCTACGGGATCGAGCCGAACCGGCGCTCGCGCGGGGGGCTCGATCTGTGGCTGCGTTGTCAGGCGCGCCGCTTCAGGCTCGTCCGCAACGAGCTCGTCGCTTCCTCCCCGATGCGCTGGCCGAAGCGGCTGGCGGCCTGGCGCCGCGGCTTCACCGGCAACAGCGCGCTCGTCTACCGGCTCGACGTCAACGATCCGCGCGAGTACGTCTCCGACTGGGACTACTACCGTTCGGGCTACCGGTACAACGGATTCTTCAATCCGATCGTCGGCAACAAGCTGGTGCTGTCCCAGATCCTCGCGGGCCACGGCCTGCCCCACCCGCACGTGTTCGGCGTCCTCCGCAAGGGCCGGCCAATCGCGATCGGCCCACGCGTGCCCGGCGACGTCGGGGACGACGGCAGGTCGACGATCGAGGCCTGGGCGGCGAGCGGGCGACCGCTGGTGCTGAGGCCCCACTGGTCCGGCGCCGGCGAAGGCGTCTTCTTCCTGCGTCGGGAAGCGCGGGCGTGGCAGGTTAACCGGCGGCCGGCTTCCGACGAGGACGTGCGTCTTCTGCTGGCCACGCTCGACCGGTACATCGTGACGGCCTTCGTGGACCAGGCCGGCTACGCGGCGAACATCTATCCCGACACCGCCAATACGCTGAGGGTGCTGACCATCGGCGACGGGGATGGCTGGTTCGTCGCCGCCGTGGCCCATCGCTTCGGATCGCGTCGATCGGGATCGATCGACAACTGGCATCAGGGACGCGGGGGGCTCAACGCGCCGGTCGATCGGGCGAGCGGATCGCTGGGGCGTGCCGTGACGCTCGGCGGCGATGGGCGCCTGATCGAGTACGAGCGACACCCGGACACCGGCCAGAGGGTCGAGGGCGTGGCGATCCCCGGTCTCGAGCGCGCGCTCGCGGGCGTGCTGGATGCGGCCCGCTGCCTCCCCGAGGCCCCGCTGATCGGCTGGGACATGCTGATCACCGACGACGGCTACAGCATCCTCGAGGCGAACTCGCCGCCGGGGATCACCGTGTGGCAGGTGCACGCGCCGCTCCTGCGTGATCCCCGCGTCGCCCGGTTCTTCGCCACGCCGCCTTCCTAGCCGGAGCGCCCCTTCCGCAGGGGTTCCTTGCCGAACCAGGCGAGCCGGTCCCGGAGCTTCACCACGCTGCCGACGATGATGAGCGTCGGCGCCTTGAGCCGCGCGCGCGCCGCGCGTCCTGCCAGCGTCGACAGCGTGCCGGTGACGACGCGCTGCGCGCGCGAGGTCCCCTGCTGTACCACCGCCGCCGGCGTGTCGGGCGGAAGCCCGTGCTCGACGAGACGCTCGCACAGCACGGGGAGCGCGGTGAGCCCCATGTAGACGACGATCGTCTGGCGCGGCCGCGCGAGCGCCGTCCAGTCGAGGTCCATCGTGCCGTCCTTCAGATGGCCGGTGACGAACGTGCACGCCTGCGCGTGGTCGCGATGGGTGAGCGGGATGCCCGCGTAAGCGGCGACGCCCAGCGCCGCGGTGATGCCCGGCACGACCTCGAAGCGGACGCCCTGCGCGAAGAGCGTGTCGATCTCCTCGCCGCCGCGTCCGAAGACGAACGGGTCGCCGCCCTTGAGCCGCAGCACGCGCCTGCCTTCCTTCGCGAGGCGCACCATCAGCTCGTTTATCTCCTCCTGCCGCATCGTGTGGTTCGCGCGCTCCTTCCCCACGTAGATGAGTTCGGTCGCTGACGGCAGGAGCGCGAGCACCTCCGGCGAGATCAGGTTGTCGTAGAGCGCGACGTCCGCGCGCTGCATCAGCTTCAGCGCGCGCAGCGTCAGGAGCTCGGGGTCGCCCGGCCCGGCGCCGACGAGGTACACCTCGCCTCGCGCGCCGCGCCGCGCGGGCGTGGCCGCGAGCGTTGCGCGCGCGAAATCCGCGGCGGTCGGAAGATCCTTCCGCGCGGCGCCGCAGGGACGCGGCTCAGCGACCGCCATCGCTGCAGCCGCAGCCGCCGCTGCCGCATCCTTCGGCATCGGCGCCGGGCGCGGGGGGCGCGCCGGCGTCGTTCGGATTGATGAAGATGAAGCGGTGGTCGCCCGCCTCGTACTCGACGAAGTCGAGCGTCATGCCTTCGAGCAGGTCCCGGTCCGACCCGGCGACGACGAGCGCGACGCCTTCGGACGGGACGACGACGTCGCCGTCGCGCGCCTCGTCGAAGCCCATCGCGTAGTGCAGCGACCCGTCGTCGCCGCGGCGCGCGGCGATCCGCAGGCCGAGCTCGTCGGCATCGGATTGGGACGCGGCGATGCGGATCTGCCGCGCGGCGCTGGGGGTGACGGTAATCATGCTCTCCTCTCCGTGCTCGCCGGACCCGGCGATGCCTAGTGCTCGCCCTTGGTGCGCAGCAGGCCGGCGAGCCGGTTGCCCTGCTTCTGC
>CALDKM010000031.1:0-13560 GCA_937898875.1 uncultured Pseudomonadota bacterium
GACCTCGGACCACGCGATGCCGTCGAAGGTCGCGGCGTGCACGCGATGGCCGCCGTCGGCCAGCGCCTGCAGGACGTGCTCGGCAACGGCGGCGTCCCCGTGCCGCCCGCGGGCGACGCCGACCGCCTTGCGATAATCCGGCAATGCGCCGGCCGCGACGTGCGTGAGGCCGATGTAGCCTCCGTCGAACACGCTCAGCGTCTTCGCGATGCGGACGATCCTGCGCGAGGCGTCGAGCGCCACCTTCATCTCGTCGGCTTCGAGCGCGCGCTCGAACTCGCAGAACGCGGTCACGCCGTCGCCCGCGCCGGCGGCGATCCGGCTCGCCGCCTCGGCGGGGAACACGTGGTCGCAGTTGGTGAGCAGGAACGACCCGCCGACGTGCGGCAGCGCCGCCTCCACCGAGCCGAGGTTCCCCGTCGCGGGGGCGGGGTTCTCGACGAGGCGCACGCCGGGCATCGCCAGCCGGTCGAGGTGCGCCTCGACCAGGTCGTGCCGGAACCCCGCGACGACGACGATCTCGCGGGGACGCAGCGTTGCGGCGAAGTCGAGCGAGTGCTCGAGCAGCGTGCGCCCGCCGACCTCGACCAGCGCTTTCGGGCGTTCGGCCGTGAGCAGGCCGAGGCGCAGGCCGAATCCCGCGGCGAGGACGATCACGTGGTCGGGAGCGAGTGGCGGCATCGCAGGGGTTGTCGGAACGGTCGGGCCGCACCTGGGAAAAGTGGCGGCATTCTACGGCACGGCCGCGATTGGGTACCATTCGCCCATGCCCAGCGCCGCCACGACCGCACGCACGCTCGCCGAAGCGCTGCCCTACCTCCGCGCCTACCACGGCAGGACGATCGTCGTGCGCTTCGGCGGACGCGCGATGGCCGACGAGGAACTCAAGGCGAACTTCGCGCGCGACGTCGCGCTGCTGCGCCTGGTGGGCATGAAGCCGGTCGTCGTTCACGGCGGCGGCTGGCGCATCGACGAGCTGCTGGCGACGATGGGCATCCCGACCCGGCGCCACCGCGGCCTGCGGATCACCGACGAGAAGACGCTGACCGTCATCGAGATGGCGCTCGACGAGCTGAACCAGGAGCTCGCCGGGCTCATCAACCAGCACGGCGGCCGTGCCGTCGGCATCAATGGTCAGGACGGTCGGTTCATCCGCGCGGTGCCGATGCGCCTCCCGGCGGCTCCCGGCGAGGATCCCGTGGAACTGGGCTACGTGGGAGACGTCGACTGCATCGACGTCGAGCTCGTCCACCTGCTGCTCTCGCGCGAGTTCGTCCCGGTGATCATGCCGCTGGGCGTCGCGGAGGACGGCACGGCCTATCACATCGACTCGGACCGGCTCGCGGGGCGCCTCGCCCGTGCGCTGTCGGCCGAGAAGCTGATCCTGATGACCAACGTCGAGGGAATCGCGGACCGGCGCGGCAGGCTCGCCTACATCCTGACGGCGAGCGAGGTCGACGGCCTCCTCGCCGACGGCAAGGTGGCGGACGACATGGTGCCGCGGGCGAAGGCCGCGCGCGACGCGGTCCGGGAGGGCGTGCACTCGGTCCACATCATCGACGGCGGCGTGCCGAGCGCGCTGCTGCTCGAGGTGCTGACGGCCGAAGGCGTCGGGACGGCGGTGCGGTCCGACGACGGGCCGCACTTCCTCGAGGACAGCCGGGCCTACCTGCTCGACAGCTGACGCGGTCGCCCGGGATGGGCGCCGGCTCCGCGATGCAGTCGCCCCCCCCGACCTTCCGCTACCGCGCGTTCGCGCGCGGCGACGTCAACGGCTTCTTCGCGCTCGCCGTCGACAACCTCGCGATGCTGGTCGCGATGTCCGGCATCCTTATCGGCGTGTTCCGGATGCCCGGAGAGATCGTGCTCGGGCGAATGCTTCCCGGCACGGCGCTCGGCGTGCTGGTCGGCGACCTCGCGTACGCGGTGCTGGCGTGGCGCCTCGCCCGCCGCGAGCGGAGGCAGGACGTCTGCGCGATGCCGCTGGGCATCGACACGCCTTCGCTGTTCGCGCTCACGTTCGGCGTGATCGGTCCCGCGTACGCGATGACGGGCGACGCGCAGCGTGCCTGGGTCGTCGGCATGGCGGTGATGGTCGTGATGGGCGCCGCCAAGCTCGTCGCGGCATTCGCCGGCGATGCCATCCGGCGCAGCGTGCCGCGCACGGCCCTCCTGGCGGCGCTGTCGGGCGTCGCCCTGGTGCTGATCCTCTACTTCCCGTGGGTCAAGATCGTCGCGGAGCCGATCGGCGGGATGGTGGCGCTCGGCGTCGTGCTGATCACCCTGGTGGGAAAGGTTCGACTGCCGCGCGAATTCCCTTCCGTGCTCGTAGCGCTCGTCGCCGGGTGGACGGCGTACGCGATCGCCATGCACCTGGGCTACGAGCCGCCGCCGCCGCTGCCCGCGGCAGGCGCGCTCGCCGGCGTGGCGCTGCCGTGGCCGTCCCTCGCGTTCGTCGACGGGCTCGAGCAGGCGCTCGTCTACCTGCCGCTGGCACTGCCGGTGGCGCTCGCCACCGTGATCGGCGGCATCGACAATACCGAATCGGCGGCGGCGGCGGGCGACCGCTACTCGACGCGCGACGTCCTGCTCGTCGAGGGCGCGGCGACGCTCGTCGCCGGTGTCTGCGGAGGGGTGATCCAGACCACGCCTTACATCGGCCACCCGGCGTACAAGAGCATGGGTTGCCGCGCGGGCTACGCGGTCGCGACGGGGATCGCGATCGGCGCAGGGACCGCGCTCGGGCTCACCGGTGCCCTGATCGCGCGCGTTCCGGAGAGCGTCGTCGTCCCGGTGCTGGTGTTCGTCGGGCTCGAGATGGCAGAGCAGGCGATGGCGTCTGCCGAACCCAGGCACCTGAAGGCGGTCGCGATCGCGGCGGTCCCCGTCGTCGCGAGCCTCGTGACGATCGAGACCGGGGCACTGATCGGCGCCGCGGGCATCGACGTGAAGGGCCTGTCGCCCGAGCTGCAGCGCAGTCTGTCGGCGGCGACGATGCTCGGCAACGGCTTCATCGTCACGGCCATGCTGTGGGCGACCTGGCTCATCGACGTGATCGACGGCCGGTACTGGCGAGCGGCACTGCTCGGGGGCGTCGGCGCGGTGCTGACGCTGTTCGGGCTGATCCACTCTCCGTTCCCCGACGGTCGCTGGATCGTGCCCTGGGGCGAGGGAATCCCGCGTGCCACGATCGCGCTCGCGGCCGGCTACGCGCTGATGGCGACGTGTTGCCTGGCCTTTGCGCGGCGCGGCTCGGGCCCGGAGCCCTCGGGGTCGGAGCCGTAACCTTCGTCATTCGCGGCGGTGCAGGTGCGCAAGCCGGCACCCGTCGAACGTCACGGCTCCGGCGCGGAGGTCCCCGGCGGCAGCGCCTTCACCAGCGCCAGCACCTCGCGGAACGCCGGATCGTCGCCGCTACCGGCCCACTCGAACAGCACTGTCTCGGTGCCGGCGACGATGCAACCCCCGCCGCGCATGCGCTCGAGCGCCCAGCGCCGGTCGTCCTGCCGCCCGGGACGCGAGCCTGTGGCGTCGCCGACGACGAAGACCCCGTAGCCCGCTGCCGCGAGTCCGAGCGCCGTCTGCATGACGCAGACGTGAGCCTCCATGCCGCAGACGACGATCTGGGAGCGTCCGGTCGCGGCGAGCATCGCGGCGAAACCGGCATGGTCGAGGGCGCCGAAGCGCGACTTGGCGAAGATCGCGGCCGGCGCGAAGCGGTCGCGCAACCGGGGAATCGTTCGGCCGACGCGATCCGGCAGGTGCTCGGTCGCGAAGCGCGGAATGGCGAATCGCTCGGCGGCGGTCATCAGCGCTTCCGTGCGTCCGATCAGCGCCTCGTGGCCGTGCACGTGCGGCGCGAGCCGTTCCTGGACATCGACGACGAGGACGAGGCTCCGTTCGCGGTCGAGCCTCGCCAGCGCTCGGCCCTCCGGCTTCGCCGTCGACGACGGGGTCTGGCTCGATGTCATGTCGCCGGCGACTATACCGCAGCGATCCCCGTCGGCACCGGCCCGGGCGCCCGCCGGAATTGATAGAGTCGAACCCCGGGCGTGCCGCCCCCACCCGCGCCGAGGACCCCGCGATGCCCGCTTCGAAGACCGCTCCCTGGACCGGCGTCTACCCGATCGCACCGACGCCCTTCACCGACGGCGGCGACCTCGACCTGCCGGGCATGCGGCGCGTGCTCGACTGCATGGTCGACCAGGGCGTCGACGGCATCTGCATCCTCGCGAACTATTCGGAGCAGTTCCTGCTCGCCGACGACGAGCGCGCGACGCTGCTCGACGTCTGCACGACGCACGTCGCGGGTCGCGTCCCGGTGATCGTGACCTGCAGCCACTTCAGCACGCGCATCGCGGGCGAACGGGCCCGGGCGGCGGCCGCCGCGGGCGCGTCGATGCTGATGCTGATGCCGCCCTACCACGGCACGGGGCTCCGCGCGGACGAGGCGGGCATCATGCAGCACTTCGCGCACGTCGCCGAGGCCTCGCGCCTGCCGCTGATGGTGCAGGACGCGCCGCTGTCGGGCGTCGCGCTGACGGTCCCCTTCCTCGCGAGGCTCGCGCGCGAGGTGCCTTCGGCCTCGTATTTCAAGATCGAGGTGCCGTTCGCGGCAGCGAAGCTCCGCGCGCTGATCGAGGCGGGCGGCAAGGCGGTCGCGGGCCCCTTCGACGGCGAGGAGGCGATCACGCTGATGGCGGATCTCGACGCCGGCGCCACCGGCACGATGCCTTCGGCGCTGCTGCCCGACCTGATCAAGCCGGTGGTCGAGCACCACCTGGCCGGCCGGCGCCGCGAGGCCGCCGCCGCGTACGCGCGCATCCTGCCGCTCGTCAACTTCGAGAACCGGCAGTGCGGGCTCCGCGCGACCAAGGCGGTGATGAAGGCCGGCGGCGTGATCGGAAGCGATGCCGTCCGCCACCCGATCGAGGCGCTCCACCCCGCGACCCGCGCCGGGCTGCTCGAGCTCGCCGCGGAGGTCAGACCAATCGCGCTCGCCTGGGGGCGCTGAGCCGGCGGCTACAATGGGCGGCCCCCATTCTCCAACGCTTCCCGGATCCCCCATGCGTGCGTACAACTTCAGCGCCGGCCCTGCCGTGCTCCCCGAACCGGTGTTGCGGCAGGCCGCCGCCGAGATGCTCGACTGGCACGGCAGCGGGATGTCGGTGATGGAGATGAGCCACCGCGGCAAGGAGTTCATGGGCATCCACGCGAAGGCCGAGGCCGACCTGCGCACGCTGCTCGCGATCCCGCCGACCCACAAGCTGCTGTTCCTGCAGGGCGGCGCGATCGCCGAGAACGCGATCATCCCGATGAACCTGCTCGGCTCGCGCAAGGGTGCCGACTACGTCAACACCGGCGAATGGTCGAAGAAGTCGATCAAGGAGGCGAAGAAGTACTGCACGGTCAACGTCGCGGCCTCCGCCGAGGACGCCAACTTCACCTACGTGCCGCCGCAGAGCCGCTGGACGCTGGACCCGGGCGCCGCCTACGTGCACGTCTGCACGAACGAGACGATCGGCGGCGTCGAATATCACTGGACGCCCGCCACCGGGGACGTGCCGCTGGTGGCCGACATGTCCTCGCACATCCTGTCGCGCGTCGTCGACGTGTCCGGGTACGGCGTGATCTACGGCGGCGCGCAGAAGAACATCGGTCCCGCAGGCCTCACGATCGTCATCGTCCGCGAGGACCTGCTCGACCGCGCGCTCCCGATCTGCCCGTCGGCGTTCCACTGGAAGGAGCAGGTCGAGGCGGACTCGATGCTGAACACGCCGCCGACCTACGCGATCTACATCGCGGGCCTCGTGTTCGAGTGGCTGCTCGCGCAGGGCGGCGTGCCGGCGATCGAGAGGAAGAACATCGCGAAGGCGAAGCTCCTGTACGACGCGCTCGACGCGAGCGCGTTCTACGTGTCGCCGGTCCGCAGGGAGGACCGTTCGCGCATGAACGTGCCGTTCAAGCTTCGTGACGAGAAGCTCGACGGCGCGTTCCTGAAGGGCGCGGAGGAGCGGGGCATGGTGCAGCTCAAGGGCCACCGGGCCGTCGGCGGCATGCGCGCCTCGATCTACAACGCGATGCCGATCGAGGGCGTTCAGGCGCTGGTGGACTACCTGAAGGACTTCGAGAAGCGGCACGGGTGATCGGCGATGTTCCGGATCCTCACGCTCAACCAGATCTCGGCGCAGGGGCTGCACCGCTTCCCGTCCGCGCGCTACACGGTCGGCAAGTCCGTCGACGATCCCGACGCGATCGTCGTGCGTTCGCACGACATGCACGCGATGGCCATTCCCGCGAGCGTCAAGGCGATCGGCCGCGCCGGCGCCGGCACGAACAACATACCGGTCGCCGCGATGTCGAAGCGCGGCGCGCCGGTGTTCAACGCGCCGGGGGCGAACGCGAACGCGGTCAAGGAGCTCGTGCTGGCGGCGCTCCTGCTCGGCGCGCGCAACGTCGTCCCGGCGCTGCGCTACGTGGACGGCCTCGATCCGGGCGCCCCCGACCTCGAGGCGCGCGTCGAGGAAGGCAAGAAGCAGTTCGCCGGCGTCGAGCTGCCGGGGCGGACGCTCGGCATCGTCGGCCTGGGGTCGATCGGGAGCCTCGTGGCCGATACGGCGATCAAGCTCGGCATGAAGGCGATCGGCTACGACCCGGAGATCACCGTCGACGCCGCATGGCGCCTGCCGTCGTCGGTGCGCAGGGCGAACTCGATCGACGAGGTGGTCCGTCACGCCGACTTCATCTCCCTGCACGTGCCGCTCGTCGCGGCGACGCGCCACCTGGTCGACGCGACGAAGCTCGCGCTCGCGAAGCCCGGCGCCTTCCTGCTCAACTTCTCGCGCGATGCGATCGTCGACGAGGACGCGGTGGTCGCGGCGCTGCGCGCGCAGAAGCTCAGGGGCTACCTGTGCGACTTCCCGAGCGCGAAGCTGATCGGCGAGCCGCGCGTCGTGGCGCTGCCGCACCTCGGCGCCTCGACCGCGGAGGCCGAGGAGAACTGCGCCGCGATGGTCGTCGATCAGGTGCGCGAGTACCTCGAGCACGGAACGATCGCGAACGCGGTCAACTTCCCGAACGTCGAGATGGCGCGCGAGTCGCCCCATCGGCTGGCGATCGCGAACGCGAACGTGCCGAACATGCTCGGCCAGATCAGCTCGACGGTGGCGCGCGCGGGACTCAACATCCACAACATGGTCAACAAGTCGCGCGGCGACATGGCGTACACGCTCGTCGACGTCGACAGCGCGGTCGACGACGCGACGATCCGCTCGATCGCGTCGATCGACGGCGTGCTGTCGGTTCGGGCCATTCCCGCGCCCTGAGCCGCCGCCCGCCCGGGCCTCCGAACCCCGCCCTCCGCACGGAGCGATCCTTGAAGATCTACTACAGCGCCACCTCGCCGTTCGTCCGCAAGTGCCTCGTCGCCGCGCACGAGCTCGGCCTGCGCGATCGCATCGAGCTCGTCGAGGCGTCCGCGCACCCGGTCGCGCGCGACCGGGCGCTCGTCGCGGTCAACCCGCTCGGGCAGGTGCCGACGCTCGTCACCGACGACGGCGCGGTGATCTACGACAGCCGCGTGGTCGTCGAGTACCTGAACGCGCTGGGGGACGGCGAGATCGTCCCGGGCGATCCGGACGCGCGCTGGGGCGTGCTCACCGAGCAGGCGCTCGCGGACGGCATCACCGACGCCGCGCTGCTCACGCGCTACGAGGTCGCGGCACGGCCCGAGGCGCTGCGCTGGGGCGAGTGGATCGAAGGGCAGCTCGACAAGGTGGCGTGCGGGCTCGCCGATCTCGAACGCCGCGCGAGCTCGTTCGGCGACCGCGTCGACGTCGGCACGATCGCGTTCGCGTGCGCGCTCGGCTACCTCGACTTCCGGTTCGCATCGCTCGCCTGGCGCGAGCGGCATCCGAACGCGGCGGCCTGGTACGAATGGTTCGCCGGGCGCGAGTCGATGGTCGCGACGCGGCCCTCGTGAGATGGCCGCGCTGGGCGTCGCCTCCGGGCGCGCGATGCTCGCCGTCGAATCGGCGGGGGACGGTCCGCCCGTCGTGCTGCTGCACGCCGGCGTTGCCGACCGGCGCATGTGGCGCGCGCAGGCAGTGGCGCTGACAGGGGCCGGCTTCCGTGCCGTCGCCTACGATCGGCGCGGCTTCGGGGAGACGCTGCACGCCGACGAGGAGTATTCGCACGTCGGCGACCTGGTGGCCGTGCTCGACGCGTGCGCTCCGCAGGCGCAGGCGATCCTCGTCGGGTGCTCGCAGGGCGGACGCATCGCGATCGACGCGGCGCTCGGCCATCCGGAGCGGGTGCGGGGCCTCATGCTCGCCGCGCCTGCGGTGAGGGGCGCGCCCGAGCCCGCGTCGCTGCCGCCGGCGATCCAGGCGTGGGTCGACCGGGTCGAGGCGGCGTTCGACACCGACACGATCAACGCGCTGGAAGCGCATGCGTGGCTCGACGGCCCGCTCGCCCGCGAGGGGCGCGTCGGCGGCGCGGCGCGCGAGCTGTTCCTCGCGATGAACGAGATCGCGCTTCGCGCCGAGGCGCGCGGAACGGAGATCGAGCCGCCCCCGGCCTGGGACCGTCTCGCGGAGGTCGCCAAGCCGGCGCTCGTCGCGTGGGGCGACCTGGACTTCCCGGGCGTGGCGGAAACCTGCGAGCACGTCGTGGCGACGATTCGGGGCGCGCGCCGCCATGTGTTTTCCGGGGCCGCGCACCTGCCCAACCTCGAGCAACCGGCGGCGTTCGACCGCGTTCTGCTCGACTTCTGCGCGTCGTGCGCGGGCGGGCGCGCCTGACGGACGGCGCGCGCGCCGCATTCGGGCATCCTCACCCCGCGATCTTGCTGTGCCACCAGAGCCTGAGCTCGCGGCACAGCCCGTCGAAGCCGAACGTCGCCATCGCGATTCCGTCGAGCGCGAGCCGGGGCAATGCCTCCCCCTTCCGGCGGGCGACCAGGTTCGTGCCGGTCGACGCGGCCCAGATGCGGAACAGCTCGTCCGACGTGACCTGGTAGGTCGTGTGCCAGTGCGCGATCCCGCCGCGCTCGTGGCGCTCCAGGACCTCGTATTCGAGGCGGATGTCCTCCTGAAGCTTCGTGCGCTGCCAGTAGGCCTTGATCGCGTCGTGGCCGCGCTGCTCGGCGAACGGCGTGTTGCGATAGACGCCGTCGGAGGCGAACAGCGACGCGACCAGGTGCTCGTCGCTCGTCTCCCAGGCGCGCTTGTAGATCAGCATGAATTCGTCGATGTCCATCGGCGGCGTTCGGACGGGCGTTGCGGAACGGCGATCATGCCACGCGCGGGGACGGGCGTCAGGAGGGAGCCCGGCCCGGGTGGCCGCCGCGGGCTCGAATGCCCGCGGGAAAGGGCGCCGCCGGACGACCGTCGGCGACTCCCCGCGCGCCATTTGCGACAATCCGACCGTGCTCGCCATCCTCCTCGTCACGTTCCCGTTCTTCGCGCTGGTCCTCTGCGGCTACGTGGCCACGCGGCGCGGCATGCTGCCGCAGGCGGCGATTCCCGGGCTCAACGCGTACGTGCTGTACTTCGCGCTGCCCTGCATGCTCTGGCGCTTCGGCGCGACCACGCCGATCGCGCAGACCCTGTCCGTCGGCGTCGTCGGCGTCTACGTCTTCTGTGCGCTGGTGATGGTCGCGTTCACGCTGGCGGTCACGCTCTCGGCGCGGATCGGCTGGAACGACGCGTCTTTCGGAGCGCTGGTCGCGGCCTTTCCGAACACGGGCTACATGGGCGTGCCGCTGCTCGTCGCGCTGCTCGGCAATGCGTCGGCCGGACCGGCGATCGTGACGATCCTGCTCGACCTGCTGTTCACGAGCTCGCTGTGCGTCGCGCTGTCCAGGCTCGGCAGCGCCGACGAACACGGCGCGGCGACCGCCGCGAAGAACGCGCTCAAGGGCGTCGTCGCCAACCCCCTGCCGTGGGCGATCCTGCTGGGCATCGCGACCTGGTCGACCGGCATCGAGCTGCCGAAGCCCATCCTCCAGACCGTCGGCCTGCTCGCGGATTCCGCTTCGCCGACGGCGCTCTTCACGATCGGCGCGGTGCTCGCGCGCTCGCAGATGACCAGCGCCGTCCGCACGCCGTGGGTCGAGTACGTCCCGATCGCGCTGCTGAAGCTCGTCGTGCACCCGCTGCTCGTGCTAGCCATCGGGACCAGCGCGATCGGGATGGGCGTGCCGCTCGACCGGTTCGCGCTGACGGTGATCGTGCTGGTCGCCGCGCTCCCCAGCGCGAGCAACGTCGCGATGCTGGCCGAGCGGTTCGGGGCCGACAACGGTCGGATCGCCCGCATCATCCTCGTGTCGACCGCGCTGGCGTTCCTGACGTTCTCGGGCGCGGTGGCGGTGCTCGCGCCGTCGGCTTGAGCCCGCGCTTGACGCCGCGCGCGTGCCGTGGAGGATAGCGGCATTGCCCTCGACACGCGACCCGCGCGCCGACATGAAGACGATCCTCATCCTCCTGGCCTGGGCGTTCGCCGCGCTCCCCGGCACGGCACGCGCGCAGGACGCGTCGCCTCACGCGATCGACATACCGCCGTGGTTCGCGAACACGTTCCTCGACTTCCGCGAGGACGTCGCCGACGCCGCGAAGGAAGGCAAGCGGCTGCTCGTCTACGTCGGGCAGGACGGCTGCCCGTACTGCAGGAAGCTGATGACGGCGAATTTCTCGCAGCGCGCGATCGTCGACAAGACGCGCAAGCACTTCGTCGCGATCGCGCTCAACCTGTGGGGCGACCGCGAGACGACCTGGATCGACGGCCGGACGATGAGCGAGAAGGCGCTCGCGCAGGCGCTCGACGTCCAGTTCACGCCGTCGGTCCTGTTCCTCGACGAGCGGGGCAAGGTCGTCGTTCGACTCGACGGCTACTACCCGCCGCGGCAGTTCGAGGCCGTGCTCGACTACGTCGCGGGCAGGCACGAGGGTCGCGAACCGCTCGCCGACTGGCTGCAGCGCGTCGCGAAGGAGCCGGCGAGTCCGAGGCTCGCCGACGAGCCGTTCTTCCTGTCCCCGCCGCACGATCTGAGACGTCGTCCGGGCGCGAAGCCGCTCGCGGTCGTCTTCGAGACCGTGGACTGTCCGCCGTGCGACGAGATGCACCGCGAGGGGTTCCGGCGTCGCGAGGTGCAGGAGCAGGTAGCGCGCTTCGACGTCGTGCGCTTCTCTCTCGCCGCCGCGACGCCGTTGAGGACGCCGGACGGCCGCGCCACCACGGCGCAGGCCTGGGCGCGCGAGCTCGGGATCGCGTGGACGCCGTCGATCGTCTACTTCGATGCCGCGGGCGCCGAGGTGTTCCGGATCTCCGCGTACCTCAGGCCGTTCCACCTGTCGTCGTCGTTCGCCTACGTCGCCGACCGCGGTTACGCGAGCGAGCCGTCGTTCCAGCGCTGGCTGCAGGCGCGCGCGGAGCACCTGCGGGCGCAGGGCGAGCGCATCGAGCTCTGGGAGTAGGGTGGGGCCTCGGCGATGGGGCGGGCGCCTATAATTGCCGGTTTCGACGACGAGGGAACGGCGGGGAAGCGCATGAAGTGGGAGATGCACGAGAATTCGCTGTTCGCGGTGCTGCTGCGCTCGCCGTGGTGGGTGAGCGCGGCGATCGCCGCCGCGATCGGCGGGCTCGTCGGCGTGCTGGTGCGCGAGGAGTGGCGGATCTTCGCCGTGTTCTCGTCGCTGCCGTTCGCGGCGATTTCGGTGATGGCCGCGTGGCGGCAGGTCAAGGCGCCGTCCGGCGCGCGCATCGCCAGGACGCTCGATGCGGTGCGTGCGATGACGTGGAGCGATTTCGCGGCCGCGCTCGAGGACGGCTTCCGTCGCGACGGCTACGCGGTGAGTCGCGTCGACGGGCCGGACGCCGATTTCGAGATCGCGAAGGCGGGGCGTCGCGCGCTCGTGAGCGGCAAGCGATGGAAGGTCGCCCGGGCCGGCGTCGAGCCGCTCAAGGCGTTGGTGGGGGCGAAGGACGCGCGCGAGGCGCACGAGTGCGTCTACGTCCTCGCCGGCGAGCTCACCGACAACGCGCGCCGGTTCGCCGTCGAGAAGCGCATCCGTCTGATCGCAGGTCCCGAGCTCGCGAAGCTCATGCCCGACGCGGGCCGCGGCGGGGCGAAGCAGGCGGGCGCCTGACGGCGGTTCGAGGGGAGTCCCGATGCCCGCCGATCCCGGCAAGCTCGACCGCATCGTCGCCGATGCGCGCTGCGCCGCGCTCGAGCGCGGGCAGGGCTACCGCGAGCAGGCGCTCAAGCTCTATCCGTGGATCTGCGGGCGCTGCGCGCGCGAGTTCACGCCGGCGAATCTGCGCGAGCTGACGGTGCACCACCGCGACCACGATCACGACAACAACCCGTCCGACGGCAGCAACTGGGAGCTCCTGTGCCTCTACTGCCACGACAACGAGCACCAGCGGCATCTCGAGGCGCAGGCGGGAGGAGGGCTCGCGAGCGGCGCTTCCGCGCGCGCGACGCATTCGCCGTTCGCCGACCTGAAGTCGATGCTCGAGCGCAAGCCGCCGCAGAAGTAGGCGGGACGCCGACACGCCCCGCGCGTACTGGATTTCGGGGCAGCGTGCCCCCATTTGAGCCGGTGACCGATTCCGGCCGCCCCCGAAGGGTTCCTGCCCGACGCCCATGACACCGCGTACCGACGACCACGCCCGCCCGCCGGGCGGACCTGCGCCGGGCGGCGCACCCGGTTTCCTGCGCAAGGTCGCCGTGGCGGTCGCCGGCGCAACCCTGCTCGTGCTCGGCGTGGCGTTCTCGGTCGTGTTCTTCGCGGTCGCGGTGGTCGTCGGCGCGACCGCGTGGGGCTACGTCGCGTGGAAGACGCGGGCAGTGCGCCGCGAGCTGCGCGCTCGGAGGGAGGAAGCGGCCCCCGACCCGTTGCGCGGGGATGCGCCGCGAGACACCGCGCGCGGCCGCGTGATCGAGGGCGAGGCCGTGACCGTCCCCGACGATCCGCGCTGAGCGCCGGCGGACCGTCCCGCGGCGTCACCGCGGCGGGGATCGAGGCACCGACGGTTCGATCTCGAAGAACTCGCGCATCAGGAACGCCTCGAGGTCGGCGGTGTCCGAAACGCGCGCGGACAGCGTCACGTTGCGCCCGAGCCGGATCGACTGCCACTCGAAGTCCTGCTGCTCGTACTGGCGGATGATCTCGATCATCCTGCGCACGACGGCGATGCGTATGTCGGGGTTCGAGCCGCGCCGCACGTCGACCTTCTGCATCAGGCGGCGGTTGGCCGCGTGGTACCAGCCGAAGAACGTGAACTCGGCGTCCTCGTAGCCCAGGTACCGGATCTGGAAGATTCCGCCGCTGTTCTTCGGCGCCGCCCCGTCCGGCGCGGCGTTGATGCCCGCCAGGTTGCGGGCGATGGCCCGGTCGCGCCGCGCGCGCTCCTCCTCCTCGCTGGGCGGTCCGCGCGTCGTGCCGGTCGCACCGGTCGGCGCAGCCGCGCTGCGTTCGCGGCGCCGTGCCTCGATGTACGCCGCGAGATCGGTCTCGATCGGCGGCATCGGAGGCTTCGCGACGACGGGCGGCGACG
>CALDKM010000032.1:0-16537 GCA_937898875.1 uncultured Pseudomonadota bacterium
CTCGCTGGTGGTCCCCTGCTACAACGAGGCCGCGGGCCTCGCTTCGTTCTGGGCGCGCGCGTCCGACGCGCTGGACGCGCTCGGGGTGCCCGCCGAGGCGGTGTTCGTGGACGACGGCAGCCGCGACGCGACGTTCGTCGTGCTTTCCGCGCTCGCCGCCCGCGATCCGCGCGTGCGTGTGGTCGCGCTGTCGCGCAACTTCGGCAAGGAGATCGCGCTCGCGGCCGGGCTCGACCACGCGCTCGGCGACGCGGTCGTCCCGATCGACGCCGACCTGCAGCACCCGCCGGAGCTCTTGCGCGACCTCGTCGCGCGGTGGCGGGAGGGCAACGACGTCGTGATCGCGCTGCGCCGCGACCGCGCGACCGACTCCGCCCCGCGACGCCTCGCCTCCGACCTGTTCCACCGGCTGTTCGCGCGCGTCTCGGTCGTGCCGATCCCGCGCGGCGCAGGCGACTTCAGGCTCATGTCGCGCGCAGTCGTCGACGCGCTCGGGCGCATGCCCGAGCGCACGCGCTACATGAAGGGCATGTACGCGTGGGTCGGCTTCCGGACCGCGACGGTCGACTACGACGTCGAGGAGCGCGCAGCGGGCGACTCCCGCTTCGGGCTCCTGAAGCTCTGGCGGCTCGCGCTCGACGGCATCATCTCGTTCTCCGCGCTTCCGCTGCGCCTGTCGAGCTTCCTCGGCGCGCTGTTCGCGGTCGTCGCGCTGGCGTACGGCGCGTGGCTCGTCGTGCGCACGATGGTCCACGGCATCGACGTGCCGGGCTACGCGTCGCTGATGGCGGTCGTGCTGTTCCTGGGCGGCGTGCAGCTCCTGTCGCTGGGCGTCATCGGCGAGTACCTCGGACGCGTCTACGACGAGGTCAAGGCGCGGCCGCTCTACGTCGTCCGATCGCGGCTCGGCTTTCCGCCCGGCGGCACCGGCACCTGAGATTCCCGTTGCATGGCGCTCGTCCGCGCGTTCGTCCGATTCGCCGTCGTCGGCGCGATCGCCACGGCGATCCACGCGGCGGTCTTCGCGCTACTGATCGAGGCGACGCGTGTCGACCCGGTCGCGGCGACCGTCGTTGCATTCGCCGTGGCGTTCGTCGCGGGATTCGCCCTCAACCGGCGCTGGACGTTCGGCTCGCGCGCGCACCCGGTCGCGCAGCTGCCGCGCTACCTCGCCGCGCAGCTCGCCGGCCTCGCTCTGTCCGCGGCGATCATGTTCTTCGCCGTGCACCTGCAGCGCTGGTCGCCCTACGCCGGGCTCGCGCTGTCGATCGCGCTCGTGCCGCCGGTGACGTTCGCGCTCTCGCGCTGGTGGGTGTTCCGGACCTGACGCCGCCGGCCGATGCCGGGCGCGTCCGGGCCCCGCATTGATCGGACGGCAGCGCCCGCCCCTCATGCCGATCGTCCCTCCTCCGTCGCGCAACGACCCGTGCCCCTGCGGCAGCGGGCGACGCTACAAGCAGTGTCATGGCGTGATGCCTTTCGCCGGAGCGCCGGCGAGCGACGATCCGCTCGACGACCTGCTCCAGCGCGCGCTGGCCCACCACCGCCAGAATCGGTACGCGGAGGCCGGGCGACTGTACGACGAGGTGCTGGCGCTCTCTCCGGGCCTGCCCGACGCGCTGCACATGCGCGGCGCGGTGGACCTGTCGCTCTGCGACGCGAATGCCGCCATCGACCGCATCGAGGCGGCGCGCGCAGCGGGCCTCGATACGCCGGCGCTCCGCTACAACCTCAGGCTCGCGCACGAACTCGCGCACGAGATCGCCACCGAGCCCGGCCGCCGGCAGGCCGTCGACGAGGCGGCGCGCCGGATCCGGAAGCCCGACGACGAGTTCGTGTCCCCGGGCGACGTCGAGCTCATCGCGTTCTTTCTCCCCCAGTTCCATCGCATCGACGAGAACGACAACTGGTGGGGTCTCGGGTTCACCGAGTGGACAAACGTCCGTCGCGCGATGCCGAGCTTTCCGGGCCACGTCCAGCCGCGGGCCCCGTCCGAGCTGGGCTACTACGACCTGCTCGACCCGGACGTCCGCCTGCGTCAGGCGGCTCTCGCACGAGCCCACGGCGTCACCGGCTTCTGCTATTACCACTATTGGTTCGAGGGGCGCCGGCTCCTCGAGCAGCCGCTCGACGCGGTGCTGGCCTCGCACTCGCCCGACTTTCCATTCTGCGTATGCTGGGCGAACGAAGACTGGCGGCGCACGTGGGACGGCGGGCGCAACGAGATCCTCGTCGCCCAGCGGTACTCCGAGGAGGACGACCGCGCCTTCATTCGGGCCCTGCTCCCGGCCTTTCGCGACCCGCGCTACATCCGCGTGCTGGGCCAGCCGCTGCTGTTGATCTATCGCTGCGACACGCTCCCCGACCCGATACGGACGTTCGACACGTGGCGCGCGCTATGCATCGAGGCCGGCATGATGCCTCCCTTCATCGTGAAGGTTGACACGCTCACAGGAGGATCGCCGCCGGAAGTCGGCGCCGATGCATCGGTCGCGTTCCCGCCTCACCGATTGGAGTCGCACACATTGGACGCCGACCCGCCTCCCGGGCTGCGGCCCGACTTCGCTGGCCGCCTGTACGACGCGCGGTCGGTGGCCGCCCGCGCGGCATGCGCGCCCGAACCGGAACACCTGCATTTCCAGACCGCCGTGCCCATGTGGGACAACACCCCGCGCCGGCAGCGCGACGGAACGATCTTCCTGAACGCCAGCCCTCCGGTGTTCCGCGCATCGCTGCGCGACTGCTTCATGCGGGCGCGGACGATGCTGCCGCCGGGGCAGCGCTTCGTCTTCGTCAATGCCTGGAACGAGTGGGCCGAGGGGGCCTACCTCGAGCCGGACACCGCGCATGGCCGGGCCTACCTCGAGGCGGCGCTGGAGGCGCGATACGTCCCTGCCGACGGCGAGCGCATCGCGGACATCGTCGCTCGCCTGATGCGCGAAGGTCCGCCCGCCGCGCCGTGACCGCCAGCCGCGCGGATCAGCGCCGGCCGCGCTGCCACGCGATCGTCGCGGCGAGCCCCTCGTCGAAAGCGATGCGCGCCCGCCAGCCGAGCTCGCGCAGCGCGCGGCCGCAGTCGAGCACGTTGTAGCCGACGTCGAACGCCCGCGCTTCCAGGCGGCGGACGGCGACGCGCGCCCCGAGCGAGCGCTCCAGCGCCGCGACGACCTCGTCGATCGACCTCCCGACGCCCGATCCGACGTTGAACGTGTCCTGCGCGCCGCGGTAGCGCAGCGCCGCGATCACGGCGGCGGCGACGTCGTCGACGTGGACGTAGTCCCGCACCGTGCTGCCATCGCCCATCACGCGCAGCGGACGGCCGGCGAGCGCGTCGGCGACGAACGCGGCGATCACGCCCTGGCCGCGCGCCCCGTCCTGCCCTTCGCCGTAGGCGTTGCCGACGCGCAGCACGACCGGGTCGACGCGGCCCAGGCGCCGCTGCAGGCCGATGCACTGCTCGACCATGAGCTTGGACAGTCCGTGCGCGGACACCGGCTCGGCGGCACGGTCCTCGCGCACCGGCTCGCGGGCCGTCCGCCCGTAGACGGTGCCACCCGACGAGACGAAGACCAGGCGCCGCACGCCCGACGCGTGCATCGCCTCGAGCAGCGCGATCGCCGGAAGCACCTGCGACGCGGCGTCCGACGCCCACGCGCCTTCCGAACGCGCAGGCACCGCGCCCGCGGCGAGATGCACGACGGCGTCGCAGCCTGCGAGGAGCCCGCGCAGCGCGACGCCGTCCTCGAGCTCGCCCTCGTGCCACCGCTCGATGCCCGCATCGGGTCCGCCGCCGGGCGGCCCGTGGCGGTCCAGCACGCGCACGTCCTCGTGCTCCGCGCACAGCGCGCGCACGACGGCGCGCCCGATGAATCCGGCCCCGCCTAGCACGAGCACGGTCATCGCGCCCCCTCCTCTTCCTGGCAACGATGGAACCGACCGGGCGGATTCGCCCCGCGCGCCATGCACCTTGCGAACTGCCGAGCGAGGTCAAGCCGGCTCATCGACGCGCATCCCGGCGAGCATTTCCAGAAGTCGACCCGCGTACGCCTCGAACGAGTAGCGCTCGTCGACGACGCGCGCGGCCAGAGCCCCCGTCGCGCGTCGCGCGCCCTCGTCGTCCAGCAGCGCCACGACGGCATTCGCGTAGGCCTCCACGTCGAACGACGGCGCCGTCCGGCCCGCGACTTCCCCGGCGAGTCTCGCGCCGCCACCCGAGCCCGCGAACGCGACCACGGGCACGCCGGCGTCCATCGACTCGAGCACGACGTTCGGAAACGGATCCTCGCGCGACGTGAGCGCGAACACGTCCGCGGCGCGGTGAAGCGGGCTCGTGTCCGCGACGTAGCCCGGAAGGCGCAGGTAATCCGGCAATGGATCGGGCAGGAGGCCTCGCTCGACGAGTAGCGAGCGGTACCCTGCGTCGACGACCCCTACCCAGACGAACATCGTCGGGCGCGGGCGCCGCTCGTTGACGATGCGCGCGACGGCGAGGAAATGGTCGAGGCCTTTCCGCTCGTCCCCGAAACCGACCGCGAGCACCAGCGCAGAGCCGGGAGGAAGGTCGAGGAGGCGCTCGGCCTCGGCGCGTGCGTCCTTCGCGCGATGGCGCCAGGCGCTGCGACGGATCAGCCCCTGGGGAAGGAAGCGTACCTCCGCCGAGCGCGGCTGGGGGCCCAGTTCCGCCTCGATCGAGCGGAACACCCCCTCGTCCGGGTACACCACCGCGTGCGCGTGCTCGTGCAGCGACGCGAGCCTTCCTTCGACCCCGGTCTGCCGGATGAGTCCCGGCATCTCGTGGACGAGTCCCAGCACCGCGTATCCCATGCGCCGGAAGACCGGCGCCATTCCCCCACACAGGACCGTGTTGAGGATCACATGTCGACAGCCGCGCTCTCGCATCGCGTGCGCGACCGGAACGACGTCGCGCTGCGGCGCCTTCCAGAGCACGCCGAGCATGTGCACCGGGATCGACCTGCGGAGCGTAGCGGCCAGGGAGCCTCCTCCGAGACTGACCATCTCGCATCGAACATCGAGCGTCGATCGCAAGGTTCCGGCGATCGCCATCGCTACGCGCTCAGCGCCGTAGGGGTGCAGGTCGTGGGTGACGATCGCCACCTGCGCGGGAAATGGGGTGTCCCGCCGGTCGGCGGGAACGCCGGGGACCCCACCTTCCCCGGCAGGCATCAGGTTCCCGCCACGACGCCGGCCGGAGCCGCGATGTCGGAGGTCGTCCAACGCGGCATCGCGCAGAACGCATCCGCGGACCCCGAGCCGCGCTCGAGCGCGACGCGCAGCGCGTCGAGGTACTGCGTGCCGTAGCGCGCGTCGGGCTCGAGGCAGCAGCCCTCCGCCCATTCGTTCCACGCGTTAACGAACAGCAGCCGCTCGTCGCCGGCGAGGCGCCTGCGCGTGTCGCGGACCATCGCTTCCGCCCAGTAGCCGAAGAGCTCCGGACTCGACCCCAGGAACACGGTGCCGCGCGAGGGCTGCCGCGCCGTGTTGTCCCAGGACGGGAACACGCATCGGATCAGGCGCTCGCCGCCGGCGTCGCGCCGCAGCGACTGGATCACCTGCGACCGGTAGCTCGTGAGCACACCCTCGAACGCGGGATCCAGCCCGGCGACGACGCCGTTGAGCCAGATCGCGCGATGCCGGTGCGGAGGAAACTCGACCAGCGCGTCGAAGCCGGCGGCGAGCGCATCCTCGTGGCCGCCGGTCTCGCAGGAGACGAGGAACGGATCGCCGGTGCCGGCCAGGGCGGCACGGCGGCGCCATCGGTCGACCGTCTCGCGCAGGCTCGGGATCAGCGTCGTCTTGTACACGAGGAGCAGCGGACGGCCGCGGACGCGAATGTAGCGCGGGTCGCGGAACAGGCGCACGAACTCGTCGAACAGACGATCGCTGTCGTCGAGGTCGTAGCGCTGCTCCATCAGCACGTCGCGGTCCAGGCCGTCCCAGCGACGCGTCCAGTTCTCGTTCGCCCAGCACACGCAGAACGGAAAGTCGGGCGCATTGCGCGCGACCATCGCCTCGAGCGGCCGCTCGAGCAGCCGCCTGCCGTTGAACCAGTAGAAGTAGTAGCAGAAGCCGTGCACGCCGTGCGATCGCGCGAGCGCCGCCTGCGCGTCGGCGACGCGCGGGTCCGTGAGGTCGTAATAACCGAGCGACCCCGGCACGCGCGGCTGCTCGTGGCCGGGGAAGAGCGGCCTCGCCCTGCGCACGTTCGTCCACTCGGTGAAGCCCTCGCCCCACCAGCGGTCGTTCTCCGGGATGCGGTGGAACTGCGGCAGGTAGAACGCGATCGCGCGCACCGGCGCGCCGTCGTCGCGGTGCGCCGCGCCTTCTACCATGCCTCGCCCCGATGGCACGGGAGGGCGTCCGGATCGATCGCTACGCCCTCGAGCGCGGCGAGGCGCACCTGCCGGCGGCCCTGACCCGAAAGCTCGCGCAGACGGTCGCAGAGTGCAGCGAGGTTCGGGCCGTCGGCGACGAGCGCGGCGGCGCGCGGATGCGCCTCGAGCGTCCAGTCGCCCAGCGGCCGTGCGCATCCGACGCACACGACGACGTCGCCGGAGCCGCTGGCGGCGAGCGCCGCCGCATTCGCGCCGTCGACGGCGCGACCGCGTTCGATTGCGATCGCCACGACCTCGGCGCCCCGGCCCCTCGCGGCGCGCGCGATGGCGTCGACGACCGAAGCGTGCGCACCCGCGCCGAGCACGAACACGCGCGTCCCGGCCCCGACACCGTGCAGCGGCGCAACGGCGGGTTCGACGACGAGGGGCCGGTAGCGGGGCAGGACCGCGCGGCACAGCGCCTCCTCGTCGCGTGCGATGCGCCGCCCCTCCACCGCGAGTTCGAGGTTGCCCTGCGCCGCGGCCGACTGCGGCGCGATCGCGATCGCGCGCCGGATGTCCGCCTCCGCCGCGTCGAACTCGAACGCCTGGAAGCGCGCGACCCCGCGCATGTGCCAGGCGTCGAACGTCGCCGGCGCCTCGGCGATCACGGCGTCGTAGAGCGCGATCGCCTCCGCGAGGCGCCCCGCGCGCTGCGCGGCGATCGCCTCGTGCATGCGCCGCGCGGTCGCGTCCGGGATCGCGGCCGCCGCGGTCGGCGCCGCGACCTGCCCGTGGCACTCCTTCCAGCGCCGCCCGCTGCCGCAGGGACAGGGCGCGTTGCGGGACGCCGGCGGCGCGTACGTCGTCGTGTTGTCCAAGGCGCGGCGTGGGGGGACGTCAGTACGAGCCCGGTACGGCGAAGTTCTCGAAGCGCGTGTACTCGCCCAGGAACGTGAGGCGCACCGTTCCGATCGGCCCGTTGCGCTGCTTGCCGATGATGATCTCGGCCACGCCCTTGTCCTGGGTCTCGGGGTTGTAGACTTCGTCGCGGTAGATGAACAGGATCACGTCGGCATCCTGCTCGATCGCGCCGGAGTTGTGGCTCACGATGCCATCGGCGAGCCAGCTCGCCGGGCCCGGAACGGTCAGATCGAATACCTCTTCCTCACCAGCGGACTCGATCGCGACGACACGATCCCAGAAGAGGTCGGACCCTGCCCAGCGCGCGAGTTCCTCGTTCCCCAGCAATCGGGCATACGAGGCGACAGTCCCGCGGCCCGGCGCGAACCTGAAGTGGGACGAGCCGCCGTACGAGGTGCCCCGGCGCACCGCCATCGCCCGGTGGGAGACACCCCCACGAGCCATCGCCGAGCGCACCGTCGCGAAGATCTCCCGGGGAAGCGTGTCGACGTTCGGGTTCGGTACGACGTCGGCAAGCAGCGTCTCGAGCGCCTTCGCCGGACCGACGCGCGGCCCGAAGGCGCCCACGGCTTCGATGAACCGGCGCTGGTCACTCGCGCCCATGACGTCGACAGTGTGGACCGCGCGCGCGGAGGGGTGCTCGACCGTGCGCAGGCGGGCGACGATGCCCATGCGAAGCAGGAGTGCCGCGACATCGTCGGCAAGTCCGCGGCTCGACGTCGCGAAATAGACACGCGATCCGCCGCGGCTTCCCGGCTTCCGCGGAAACATGCAGCCGTCGGTGGCCCACAGGTGGCGCAACAGCAGCGCTACCTGCCGGTTCGCCAGGCGGAAGACCTCCCGTGGCAGTCGCTTCTCGTGCGACCGTTGCCCGTGAATGCCAAGGCTTTTGAGCCAGGCGCCGACGCCACGCGCGTGCCACCGGTCGCCGTTGCCGGCAATCACCAGTTGGTGCCACGTGCCGCGCCCCGCGTGGCGCGTCACGGTGCTGCCGAAGGCGATGGACGCGTCGCGCACCACCTCGCTGTTTTCCTCGGACGCCGTCGTGTAGCGGAGCGGCTGGTGCACGAGGTAGCTGCCGTCGCCGACAAGCTGCCCGAGCAGGGCCACCGCATGGTCGGGCCATTCGACGGGTCGGGCCGGTTCAGGCACCAGGCGCGCCACAGCGACGCGCGCGCCCGTCGCGAGCTCGCGCATCGGGCGCCAGCCGTCGGCGGCGAGAATGCGATGCTCGGCCGTCGCCCGCAGCACGCGCCCGCTCGCGAGCGTCATGCGAAGGATCGGCTTCAGGCCCTTGGACCAGACGAGGTCGGTGCGCGCGCGAACCAGCTGCTGGGCGTCGTCGACCGCCCACACCTCCGGCGTCGATCCGACGAGATCGCGGATCGGCGTGCGCGAGCCATCGGTGCCGACGACCATCGTGTCGCCGGTGACGCACTCGCGCAGGTCGCTCATCACCGGCCGCTTGTTGGGCCGCTGCTCGAGCGAGCGGTTCAACTGCGACAGCGCGATCACCGGCACCTGCAGCTCCTTGGCGAGCGCCTTCAGCGAGCGCGAGATCTCGGAGATCTCGGTCGCCCGGTTCTCGCCCTGCGAGGAGGCCTGCATCAGCTGCAGGTAGTCGACGATGACGAGGCCGAGCGGCGAGTGCGCGCGCGCGATGCGCCGCGCCCGCGAGCGCAGCTCCATCACGGTGAGCGCGGGCGTCTCGTCGATCAGGATCGGCGCGTCGTTCAGGCGCCCCAGCGCGCCGGACAGGCGCGTCCAGTCGTCCGCCTGCAGCCGCCCGGTGCGCAGGTTCTGCGACGGGAGCTTCCCCACCGAGCCGATCAGGCGCATCGCGAGCTGGTTCGCGCCCATCTCCATCGAGAAGATCGCGACCGGACGCTTGGACTCGAGCGCGACGTTCTCGCCGATGTTGACGGCGAGCGCGGTCTTCCCCATCGACGGTCGTCCGGCGACGATCACCAGGTCGCCCGCCTGCAGTCCGGCGGTCATCCTGTCGAGGTCGGCGAAACCGGTCGCGAGGCCGGTCACGTCGGTCGGGTGCTCGCGGTTGAACAGCTCCTCGATGCGCTCGACGACGCCGGTGAGCAGGTCGCCGATCTTCTCGTACTGCTTGCGCCCGCGCGAGCCCGCCTCGGCGATGTGCATCACCTTGGTCTCGGCCTCGTCGAGCAGCTGCGACGCGTTGCGCCCCATCGGCTGGTACGCCGATTCGGCGATCTCGGCCGCGGTCGACGCGAGCTTCCTCAGGACCGAGCGGTCCCGGACGATCTGCGCGTAGTGGCGGACGTTCGCCGCCGTCGGCACGCTCTGCACGAGCGCGCCCAGGTACGAGAGCCCGCCCACGTGCTCGAGCTTGCCGGCCAGCGACAGCGACTCGGCGACCGTCACCGCGTCCGCGGGGCGCCCGCCGCCGATCAGCCGGGCGACGTGGTCGAAGACGATCCGGTGCGCCTCGCTGTAGAAGTCCTCCGCGGTCACGACGTCGCCGATCTTGTCCGCCGCCTCGTTGTCGAGCAGCAGACCGCCCAGCACCGACTGCTCCGCCTCCAGCGAGTGCGGGGGCAGGCGCAGCGCGTCGACGTCGGCGTGATCGGGCATCGTGGAAACCGTCGGGGAGGCCGATTCTACCGCTTCGACGTCCGGCGCCGCCGCGTCGCCCGTTCGCGGCTGGCCGATGCGTGCCGCTAGGGCCGGTCGACACTTCCGTGGCACTCGCGGTAGCGCAGGCCGCTGCCGCAGGGGCACGGTCCGTTGCGCGGGGCCGCGTAGGGCCGCCCGGCCGCTTCGTGCCTGCGTCGCGCCTCGTCGCGCGACCGCGCGTGCAGCCGCTCGAGGTTCGTGCGATCGAAGGCGGCCGCGATGCCGTCGGGGACGACGATCGGAACGCGGAGGTCGACCCACGGCCCGCGCCCCGACGCGAGGCGTGCGGCATGCTTGTCGGCGAAGCGCCGGTGATAGCGCACGCGCGCCTCGTCCACGCGCCCCATCGATCGGTGGACGACAGGCAGGTCCAGCGCGACGCCCAGCCGGAAGCCGGCAAGGTGCGCGCGAAAGCTGAAGTCCGCGTCGTACCCGTGCCAGCCGTCGAAGGTCGCCGCGTCGAAGCCGACGGCCCGGGCGACCGCGCGCGTAGTCGCGAGGAACACGCCGTCCATCGCCTGGATGCCGCCCACGGCATCCGCGCCGGCGGGCGCGCCGTAGAAGCAGAGCGTAGGCGCCCCCCCGGGATCGTGGACGACCGCGCCCCAGGCGTGCTCGATGCCTGCCTCGGACCAGTCCATGCCGACGCACCGGTCGGTGCCCGCCACGCCGACGACGTCGAAGCGTTCCAGGTGCCGCGCGACGCGCGCGGGAAGATCCGGCGCGAAGAGCTCGATGTCGTCGTGGCAGAACACGACGGGATCGCCCTTCGCGCGCGCGAGCCCCTCCGTCCAGCCCGCGCACAGCGACGGCGCGCCCCGGACGTCCACGAGCTCGCAGGCAGCCGCCCCGGCGGCGCCCGCGAGACTGTTCGCGAAGGCCGCGAGCTTCGATGCGTCGACGCTGCAGACGACGAAGGAGATCACGGACCGCCTCCTGCTCGGGGCATCGTAGCGCGGCGCCGCGAAAAACGAAAAGGGCCCCCTCGACGGGAGCCCTTCCGCACTGCCCCGCCGCGCCGGCGTCAGGCCTGCGCCGTCTCGCCGATGACGCCCACCGTGATGTGCGCGAGCACGTCGGTGTGCAGCTGCACGGTGACCGGGTGGTCGCCGACGTGCTTGAGCGGACCGGACGGGAGCCGGATCGCCGACTTCTCGACGCTGATGCCGTGCGCCTTCAGCGCCTCGACGATGTCGACGGTGCCGACCGAGCCGAACAGGCGGCCGTCGACGCCGGCCTTCTGCGTGACCTTGACGCTGACGCCCTCGAGCTTCTGCGCGGCGGCCTGCGCGGCCGCGAGCTTCTCGCCGGCCGCGTGCTCGAGCTCCGCGCGCTTCTCCTCGAGCAGCTTGATGTTGCCCGGCGTCGCCCGCTTCGCCTTGCCCTGCGGGATCAGGAAGTTGCGGGCGTAGCCGTCCTTCACCTTGACGACGTCGCCCAGGTTGCCGACGTTGGCGACCTTTTCCAGGAGGATGATCTGCATGTTCGCGTCCCCCGGTCAATGGCGGTCGGTGTACGGCAGCAGCGCGAGGAACTGCGCGCGCTTGATCGCCGTGCCGAGCTGGCGCTGGTAGCGGGCCTTCGTGCCCGTCACGCGCGCCGGCATGATCTTGCCGTTCTCCTGCACGAAGTCCTTCAGGACGTCGATGTCCTTGTAGTCGATCTGCACCACCTTCTCGGCGGTGAAGCGACAGAACTTCTTGCGCTTGAACAGCGCGTTGCCGCGGTCGCGGCGCTTTCCCTTGTTCTTGTCCTTGCCTTTACCCTTGAACGGACGGGGCATGATGTTCCTCTGGTCTCTGGTCTCGATCGTCTATCGGTTCGATGCGGTCGACGTGCAGCGCGAGCGTCGTGCCGGTGCGCCAGCGGCGGGCGAGGAACCCCTCGCATCTCACCGCCGCGCCGTCCGGCAGCTTCGCGATCGCCTCGGCGATTTCGCCGAAGGCCACGGCCGCGACCTCGCACTCGACGCGCCTCACGCCGCCTGCTTCCCTCTGCTCCGACCGGTGCGCGAGCACCAGGTCGATCGCCGGGAGGCCTGCCGGGGTGTGGCGCAGCGCGTCGCGCGTCGCGAGCGTGGCGTCGATCGCGAGCCGGTTCGTCGCCGGCGCGCCGTCGGCCACGTTCGTATCAGGCGGCGGCCGGGGCTTCCGGCGCGCTCGCGCGCTCGCCCGCCTTCTCGGCCGGCTTGTCGGTCAGCGACCGCGACTTCTCCTCCTTCATCATCGGCGAGGGGGCGGCGACCGCCTCCTTCATCGCGACGATCAGGTGGCGAAGCACCGCGTCGTTGAACTTGAACGCGTGCTCGAGCTCGCCGAGCGTCTCGCGGTCGCATTCGAGGTTCATGAGCACGTAGTGCGCCTTGTGCATCTTCTGGATCGGGTAGGCCATCTGGCGCCGGCCCCAGTCCTCGAGGCGGTGAACGCGGCCTCCGCGGCCGGTCACCATCGTGCGGTAGCGCTCGACCATCGCGGGCACCTGCTCGCTCTGGTCGGGATGCACGATGAAGACGATTTCGTAGTGACGCATGCAGACTTCTCCTTTCGGTCTCTTGTTGCCGGGCAGCGCTTCAAGCCCCGTCCGGTCGGAACCGACCGTCCCGGGGGCCACCCGTCGATGCGGCCTCCCCGTCTGCGGCGGGTGAGGCAAGGAAGCCCGAAAGTATACCCCGGAAAGTGCCGAAGGATCAAGGTGCTGCGTCCCCCCGGCGCCTCTCCCGGCCGGCCGCCGGACCGACGCCCCTAGCGGTCCAGCGCCCGCGTGATCGCGTCCGCCGCCTCCGAGGTCCGCCTCCGGATCTCGGACAGCCGACGGGCGCCCTGGCTCGCGAACACGTAGACGGCGACCAGCGCCGCCACCGGCTCGCCGTCCTCGGCGCCGACCAGCGCGGCTGTCGCGCCCACCCCCTCGACCCCCTCGTCGTGCCCGGCGACCTGACGGCGCGCGGCCAGCGACACCAGGTCGCGCGCGAGACGCGCGCCGGAGGTGATCGTGCGCGACGCGACCCGCGGCAACGGCCCCGCCAGCACCGCATCGCGGACCGCGTCGGGGGCGTGGGCCAGCAGCAGACGCTGGGACGCACCGACATGGAGCGGCATCCGCGTGCCGACGCGCGAGGCGATGCACGAGTCGCGGCGCGGGATCGTGACGCAGAGCGTTACCGCCTCGAGGCCCTCGCGCGCCACGAGCTTGACGGTCTCCCCCAGGCGAGCGGCCAGCGCGTCCATCACCGGCCGCGCGACGGGCTCGAGGTCCCGCGGCTGGCGCGCCTCCGTCCGAAGCGTGCGCAGCGCCGGGCCGAGCACGTACCGGCCGCCCCCGCCGGGAGCCGGGGCGGCGAAGCCTTCGCTCACGAGGGTCCGCAGGATCCGGTACAGGGTCGCGCGGGGCGCGCCGACGACCGGGGCCAGATCGGACGCCGTCAGGCCCTCTCCGCGTCCGGCGAGCGCGCGCAGCACCGCGAGGCCGCGGCTCAGGGCAGGCGTGCCCGCGTCCATGGCGCCAAGCCGGAGGCCGTGCTAGAGTTTTCCATATGAGACTTTGTGTCTCACATATGAGAATTGTCAAGCGCGACACCGAAGGAGGACGACGATCCCCATGAGCCGTACCCCGAAATCCGACGTGCCCGCGATGATCCGGGTCGAGAAGCTGATCGCCCGCCACGAGCCGGGCGCACCGGCGCCGCTCGCGATCCCCGCCGAGCTGATGCTCGCGCGCTACGCGAAGCTGCAGGCGGCGATCGTGAGCGACGTGCTGCGCGAGCACGGGCTGCTCGAGCAGGCGTTTCCCGGGACGCTCGCGGCGCTGCGCGGCGACCGCACGGTCGCGGGCATCGCCTACACGGTCAAGAGCAGCCCGAACACGCGCATCACCGGAGAAATGACGATCCGCGGGAAGATGCTCGACGGGCTCGCTGCCAACGACTTCGTCGTCTGGGACACCTCCGGCGACACGCACGGGACGATGTGGGGCGGCGTGATGACCGCCACCGTCGTGGCGAAGGGCGTGCGCGGCGCGATCGTCGACGGCGGCATCCGCGACGTCGCGCAGATCCTCGCGAAGAACTTCCCGGTCTACTACCGGTACAAGAGCCCGAGCGGCAGCCTCGGCCGCTGCCAGATTACGCACTACCAGATCCCGGTGCGCATCGGCGAGGTCTTCGTGCGTCCGGGCGACTTGATCGTCGCCGACCTCGACGGCGCGGTGTGCGTGCCGCGCGAGCTCGCGATGGACGTACTCGTGCGCGCCGAGGAGATCCTGGGCAACGAGGAGCGCATCTTCGGCTGGGTCGAAGAGGGCCGGTCGATCGCCGAAATCACCGACAAGGGCGGCTATTTCTAGCGCGTGCGCCGAGCGGACGGCCGCCACGCCGTCCGCGGGACCCGCCAACGCAGGAGGAACCCGACATGCACGAACGCACTTTCACATCGCGCCGCCGGGCGGTCCGGGCGCTCGCGGCCGCCGCGCTTGCCGGCGCACTTTCGGTCTCGCCGTTCGCGCTCGCACAGGGTCCGGCGTGGCCCGACAAGCCCATCCGGCTGATGGTCGGCTTCCCCGCGGGCGGCGCATCCGACCTGATGGCGCGGCTGGTCGCCGAGCGGCTCGGCGCCGCGCTCGGCCAGACCGTCGTCGTCGACAACCGTCCCGGCGCGGCGGGCACGCTTGCGGCGTCGCTCGTCGCGAAGGCGCCCGGCGACGGATACACGCTGGTGCTCGCGTCACCCTCGGCGATCACGCTCGCGCCGACGACGATGGCGGGCAGGATCAACTACGACCCGGCGAAGGACCTCGTTCCCGTGACGCAGGTCAACCGCTACCCTCTCATCCTGCTCGCGACGCCGGCGATGGGCGTGAAGTCGTTCGCCGAGTTCATCGCGAAGGCGCGGGCGATGCCCGGCAAGATCAACTTCGGGTCCTTCGGACCGAACACGAGCGGCGGCCTCGCGACCGAAATGATCAAGCTGATGGCGAAGGTCGACGTGCTGCACGTGCCGTTCAACGGCGGCGCGCCGCTCAACCAGGCGCTGCTCGGCGGGACCGTGGACATCGCGTTCGACGTGATGGTGACGGGCCTCACCAACGCGAAGGCCGGCAAGCTCGTGCCGCTCGCGGTGTCGAGCGCGAGGCGCACGTCGCTCGCTCCGGACCTGCCGACCGTCGCCGAGTTCCTGCCCGGCTTCGAGGCCGACAGCTGGACCGGGCTGATGGCACCGGCCGGCACGCCGCCCGGGGTCGTCGCGCGCATCCAGCAGGAAGTGGTGAAGATGCTCGCGTCGCAGGACCTGAAGGACCGGTTCGCCGCGATGGGCGCGGAAGGCGTCGGTTCGACGCCCGCGGAATTCGCCAGGATGCTTGCCGACGAGACCGAGCGCTATGCCCGGCTCGTCAAGGAAGCGAACCTCAAGCTCGAGTGATCGCGAGGGCGCCCGCGCGCGCCCTCGTCGCGGCGCCGCGGTCGGCCTTCGGCAGCGCGGCCAGCTCCTGCGCCCGATCGTAGAAGCGCGGCTGGTCGCCGCCCTCCCGGGCCCGCAGGGCGCGGAACGCCGGCACCTGCTCGGTGTAGATGCCGATAGACGCGAGGCTCGCGTTGTTCGGTCCGGCCCCGCCCTCCGCCGCGAACCACCGGTCGTAGCCCGCGAGGCCCGGCTCGCCGGCCTCCGCGCGAGCGTACGCGTTGCGCATCGCCTCGAACGCCAGTGCCTACTCGCGGCGCTTCGCGTCGTCGCCCGCACCGCTCGCGTAGGTGCGCACGACCCCGGCAGCCCCCCGCCCGGCGCCCGACCGCGGCCCCGTGATAGCATCCGGAAGGACTTCGCGGAGGTTCCGCGGGTCGGGAGAGCATCGCCCGTCGACGTTCGCGGCCGGGAAGGCGCGGCCGGTCGACGGCATCATCGTCGAGAGGGGGGGGGAACTTCACATGCGGCTTTCCGGATTGCTCGCGCTCGGTTGGCTCGGACTGGCGCCTATGGCCGCGGCGCAGACCGTCGTCAATCACCCGTTCAATACGGGGGTCGTGGCGACCTACACCTTCGATTCCGGCCCGAACACCGCGTACTTCGACTACTTCGACAGCGGAGGCGGCGGCGGCAACTACTCGAACGGTTCGGTAGCCGCCAACAGCGTGGTGACGTTCGTCGCGCCGGCGGGCCGCCGCATCCGGGTGACTTTCAGCGCGTTCCAGACCGAGTCGACCTGGGCCGACCGCCTGTACGTCTACGACGGCGCCGACACGTCGGCCTCGATCATTCCGTCCGCGAACGGGAGTTCCGGTATTGTCGCTTGCGCCCCCCTGGGCTGGGACGGCTCGACCGCGCCGAACAACGCCGGCCCCAACAACCTGGTCTCGACCGGCGACGCCCTGACGTTCGGCTTCTGCAGCGACCCCTCGGTCTCCCAGGCGGGTTGGGCCGCCCGTGTCGAGTTGCTGCCGACGGCGACGGCGTCGGCGTCGGTGCCGGTCCCCTCGTTGAGCGACGCCGCGCTCGCGGCGCTGGCCGCGCTGCTCGCCCTGGTCGCCGTGGCGAACCTGCGTCGCCGGACGCTACGCTGAAACGCCCCGCCGATCACTGCGGGGCCGCGCGCACCGCGGCCGTGCCCGTCCCCGCCACCCGGGCCGCGGCAGGCGACCCGGT
>CALDKM010000033.1:0-1414 GCA_937898875.1 uncultured Pseudomonadota bacterium
TCCTGGCGATCCTCGTCGTCGGCTTCGTCTACGAATGGAAGAAGGGCGCGCTGGAGTGGGAATGATCCTCGTCCGGGCGAGCCGCTAGGAAACCGGCCATGGCGATCGAAGGCATCCTCGAGAAGGGCTTCGTCACGACCACGCTCGACAGCGTGATCAACTGGGCGCGCAACGGCTCGATGTGGCCGGTGACGTTCGGGCTCGCCTGCTGCGCCGTCGAGATGATGCACGCCGGCGCCGCGCGCTACGACCTCGACCGCTTCGGCATCGTGTTCCGCCCCTCGCCGCGGCAGTCCGACGTGATGATCGTCGCGGGCACGCTGTGCAACAAGATGGCGCCCGCGCTGCGCAAGGTCTACGAGCAGATGCCCGAGCCGCGCTGGGTGATCTCGATGGGATCCTGCGCGAACGGCGGCGGCTACTACCATTACTCGTACTCGGTGGTGCGCGGCTGCGACCGCATCGTTCCCGTCGACATCTACGTGCCCGGATGCCCGCCGACGTCCGAGGCGCTGCTCTACGGCATCCTGCAGCTCCAGAACAAGATCTGGCGCACGAACACGATCGCCCGCTGATGGCCCCGTCCCCCGACGTCCTCGCCGAATCGCTGCGGAACGCCTTCGGCGACGCCCTCTCCGAGGTCACGGTCGCGCTCGGCGAAGCGACTGCGGTCGTCCCGCAGGATCGCCTCGTCGCGACGATGCGCCGCATGCGCGACGAACCCGCGTTCCGCTTCGAGACGCTCGTCGACGTCTGCGGCGTCGACTACTCGACCTGGGGCAACGCGCCGCACGAGGGGCCGCGCTACGCGGCCGTCTACCACCTGCTGTCGCTCGCGAACAACGCGCGGTTGCGCGTCCGCACGTTCGCGGCCGACGACGGCTTCCCGGTCCTGCCCTCGGTGATCGACGTCTGGCCGTCGGCGAACTGGTTCGAGCGCGAGGCGTTCGACCTGTACGGCATCGTCTTCGAGGGCCACCCGGACCTGCGCCGGCTGCTGACCGACTACGGCTTCGTCGGCCACCCGTTCCGCAAGGACTTCCCGCTGTCCGGGCACGTCGAGATGCGCTTCGATCCGGAGCAGGGCCGCGTCATCTACCAGCCGGTGACGATCGAGCCGCGGGAGATCACGCCGCGCATCGTTCGCGAGCAGAACTACGCGGACAACGAGTAGCCGATGGCCGAGATCCGCAACTACACGCTCAACTTCGGCCCGCAGCACCCGGCGGCGCACGGGGTGCTTCGCCTGGTGCTCGAGCTCGACGGCGAGGTGATCGAGCGCGCCGACCCGCACATCGGCCTGCTGCACCGCGCGACCGAGAAGCTCGCCGAGCACAAGACCTGGATCCAGTCGCTGCCGTACATGGACCGTCTCGACTACGTGTCCATGATGTGCAACGAGCACGCCTACTGC
>CALDKM010000034.1:0-4075 GCA_937898875.1 uncultured Pseudomonadota bacterium
TCGTAGGCTTGGGAAGCCTCTGCTCTACCATTGAGCTACACCCGCGCGGGCCGGATTCTACACCCGCGCGCCCCGGCCAGGCGTCGCGGACCGGGGGGCGGCCCGGCGCCGATTGCTAGACTCCGCGCTTCGTCGCAGGGAGGCTCGAATGGCCGCGGAAGCGAAGATCCCCAACGTGCTCACGATCGCGGGCGTCGATCCGTCCGGCGGCGCAGGCGTGCTCGCCGACGTCAAGGCGATCAGTGCGCTTCGCGCCTACGCGTGCGCGGTGATCGCCGCGCTCACGGCGCAGAACACGCGCTCCGTCACCGGCATCTTCGCGGTGCCGCCGTCGTTCGTGCGCGAGCAGATCGACACGCTGTTCGCCGACGTCCGGATCGACGCGGCGAAGATCGGCATGGTGGGCCAGGCACCGGTGATCCGCGAGGTCGCCGACAGGCTGACGCACTGGCAGCCTGCGCACGTCGTGCTCGACCCGGTGATGATCGCGAAGAGCGGCGATGCGCTGCTCGAGAAGGCGGCGATCGGCGCGCTGCTCGACGCACTGCTTCCCTGCGCGACGGTGCTCACGCCCAACCTGCCCGAGGCGGGCGTGCTGCTGGGCGAGCGCGCGCCCGAGAACCCGAAGGAGATGCGCCGCGCCGCCGAGCGCCTGCGCGAGCGCATGACGCATGCGGGCGCCCGCTGGGTCGTACTGAAGGGCGGGCACCTCTCGCACGGCGACGCGATCGACCTCGTCACCGACGGCGACCGGATGATCGAGCTCGCGCTGCCGCGCGTCGACACGAAGAACACGCACGGCACCGGCTGTACGCTGTCGGCCGCGATCGCTGCGCTGCTGCCGCAATCGCCCGATGCCCCGACGGCCATCCGCCGCGCGAAGGACTACCTCGCCGGCGCGCTGGCGGCAGCCGACCGTCTCGACGTCGGGCGCGGCCACGGGCCCGTTCATCACTTCCACGCGATGTGGCGCACCGCCGAAAAGTAGGGTCTGACCCTACTTCCTCGGCGATGCGAAAAATAGGGTCAGACCCTGCTTCCCCTTCGACGAGCAGCGCCGAAATCGGGGGCGAGACCTTGATTCCCGCCGAAAGGCAGGGTCCGACCCCGCACCCTCGCCCCGACTTGCTGCTGCCGTCGTCCCTTCCGCCAGACGTCCGCCCCGCCACCCTCGGAGATCGCCCATGCGCAACGCCGCCCTGCCCGTCACGTTGATCGTCCTCGGCGTTCTCGGACTCGTCTGGTACTTCGGCTGGTTCCCCGACTTCGACGCGATCACGTCGATCGGGCTCATCGCGGGCGGCGTGCTGATCCTCGCGATGGACGGGATCACGAAGAGCTCGATCGTGCTCGGCCCCACGCTGATCTCGCTCGGGATCTCGTGGTGGCTCCACGACCAGTACCGATGGCGCTGGAGCCTGCTCGTTCCGATCCTGCTGATCGTGATGGGCGTGCTGATGCTCGTCGCGCGCGATCCGCGCATCCCCGACCGGCGGGACCAGAAATCGGGGTGAGAGCCGTGATCGTTCGAAGCTGGGCGATTGCCGGCGCTACGTCGACAAGCGATCCACTACCGATCCGAACCCATACGATCAGATCACGCCCTGCGCGACCATCGCGTCGGCGACCTTGACGAAGCCCGCGACGTTCGCGCCGTCCACGTAGTCGACGTGACCGGCGCGCTCGCCGTGCCGCACGCACGAGCGATGGATCGCGACCATGATCGACTTCAGGTGCTTGTCGACCTCCGGCCGTGTCCACGCGAGCCGCTGCGCGTTCTGCGTCATCTCGAGTCCCGACGTCGCGACGCCGCCCGCGTTGCTCGCCTTGCCGGGCGCGAAGAGCACCTTCGCGTGCCGGAAGATCTCGACCGCCTCGGGAGTGCAAGGCATGTTGGCGCCCTCGGCGACGCACATGACCCTGTTCGCGACGAGCCGCTTCGCGTCCTCGCCGTCGAGCTCGTTCTGCGTCGCGCACGGCAGCACGATGTCGACGGGCAGGTGCCACGGCCGCACACCCTCCTCGTACGCGAGCCCGAGCCGGCGTGCGTAGTCGGCGACGCGTCCCTCGCCGTGGCCGCGCATCTCGATCAGCGTCGCCAGCTTCTCGCCGGTGAAGCCCTCGGGGTCGTGCGCGGTCCCGCCCGAATCGGAGACGGTGACGACCTTCGCGCCCAGCGACATCGCCTTCTCGATCGCGAACTGCGCGACGTTCCCCGCCCCCGAGACCCCGACGCGCATGCCTTCGAACGACATGTGGCGGCGATGCAGCATCTCCTCGACGAAGTAGACGAGCCCGTAGCCCGTCGCCTCGGGCCGGATCAGGCTGCCGCCGAACGAAAGTCCCTTGCCCGTGAACACGCACGCCGCGTCGTTCGTGAGCTTCTTGTGCATGCCGGCCATGTAGCCGACCTCGCGCGCCCCCACACCGATGTCGCCCGCCGGCACGTCGGTATCCGGACCGAGGTGGCGATGGAGCTCGAGCATCAGCGCCTGGCAGAAGCGCATCACCTCGTTGTCGCTGCGGCCCTTGGGATCGAAGTCCGAGCCACCCTTGCCGCCGCCCATCGGCAGCGTCGTGAGCGCGTTCTTGAACGTTTGCTCGAAGCCGAGGAACTTGAGGATCGACAGGTTGACCGACGGATGGAATCGCATGCCCCCCTTGTACGGGCCGATCGCGCTCGAGTGCTGCACCCGCCACGCGCGGTTGACGTGAACGCCGCCGGCGTCGTCGACCCACGAGACGCGGAACTGGATCACGCGTTCGGGCTCGACGAGCCGGTCCAGGAGCCCGTCGTCGGCGTACTCGGGATGCTCCTCCACGAACGGCCACACGCTCTCCATGACCTCGCGGACGGCCTGGTGGAACTCCGGCTGCTGCGGGTCGCGCGCGCGCACGCGCTCGATGAACTGCTCCAGGGTACCGACGTGCATCGCGTCACTCCATGAATTGCCCCTGAGGGCTTCCCGGAATTATACCGGCACGCTCCTGGTGTCCCGGAATGTTCCCCGTCAACGCGACGAGGATGCGAGCGCCTCGTCGAGAGCAGGCAACGCGCCACGAAGCTCGAGCTCGAGCGCCCGCTCGCGCAGCGCGTGCAGCGCCGTACCGATTCCCTCGCCGCGGAGCGCGGCTGCGAGCGCGCGAGCGCGCGCCACGTGGAAGTCGGACCAGGGCGCCGGCTCGCCTTCCATGTAGCGCTCGAGCGCCGCGGCATGACGCAGCGCCTCGTCGGCATCGCCGGCGGCAAGCGACGCGTCGATCGCGTCGCGCCGGAACCACATGTGGTTGTGCGCGAGCGTCCCCGCGTCGAGCAGCGCCTCGCCGCGCGCAAGCGAGTCGCGCCGCTCCCGCTCGCCGTCGGCTGCCAGCGCCTTCGCGCCCATGACGATCGCTCCGCCGAAACGCAGTCCGATCTCCTCGCACATCGCCCACGCTTCGTCGAGAATGCTGCGCGCGCCGGCGCGGTCGCCGGACGCGATCGCGATGTAGCCGAGCAGCGTGACGTCGATCGCGGCGAAGCGCCGCGACGCGATGCGCCGTGCCAGCGCGAGGCTGCGCTCGGCCGGCTCGCGGGCATCTCCGAAGCGTCCTGCGCCGACGAGGACCATCGCGCCGCACTCGTCCGCCATCACCTCGGCGACACGGTGCCCGATGCCGCGCGCCGCTACGCGCGCTTCCTCGATCGCCGCGAGGCTTTCGTCCAGCCTGCACAGGTACGAGCCGGTGATGCCGATCATGCACCGATTCATCAGCGAGAAGCGGAGGTCGCCGCGGCGGTCGCAGAGCGCCACGCAGCGCACGAAAGCCTGGTGCGCGGACGCCATGCGGCCCTGCGCGTAGAGCACGTCGGCGATGCCGGAGAGCGCCTGCGCCTCGTGCGCTTCGTCGCCGGCTTCCCGCGCGTACTTCAGCGCCCGCTCGTGGTCGCGCGCGCACGCGGCGGCGTCTCCGCGCACGAAGTCGAAGCTACCGCGCAGGTAGGCGATGCGCGCGAGCTCGCGGGCGGCGCCGAGCCGTCCGGCGAGCGGCTCGGCCGCGTCGAGCGCCGCCATGCCCGCCCCGACGGCGCTCG
>CALDKM010000035.1:0-2764 GCA_937898875.1 uncultured Pseudomonadota bacterium
TGAGGCGCCGGGCGCGCGGCCGGTGCCGGCATGGCCCCGCCCTGCAGCGCGGGCGAGGCGACCGGCGCCGCACGCCGATCGGTCGCCGGTGCGCCACCGCGCGTGGAGCCCTGCGGAACCGTCTGCAACGTGTCCCGCTGCACCGGCGCCGTGTAGGTCGGTGTGCCGCTGCGCAGCGTCTGGGTCGAACCCGACGGCGCGGGCTTCGTCCCTGGCGCGGGAAGCGCGGATCCCGTGGACGGCAGCGGCGCAACGGCGCCTTCACGCACCGACGGCGACGTCCCGCGGTAATCGCGCGTCACCGGCGCGGTCGCGCCCGGCGTCGCGCCGGGCTTGACGGCTCCCGGCACCGACGTGGCCGGCCGCTGGACCGACGACGGCACCTGCGGGGCCGGGATCACGGCTCGCTGCGACGGACCGCCGGTCTCGAGCGGCTTGGACGTCGCGAAGCCGCTGCGTCCCGGAGGGACGTACGCCGATGCGGGTCTGGGCGTGTTCGACGTTCCCGGCTTCACCATCGGGATGTTGCCGACTCCCGGCCGCTCGACGCCCGGCGCCGATGCGAGCATCGGCGCACCGGCGACCTGGTTGGGGCTCACCGGAACGATGTTGCGCGACACCGACCGCGAGCCCGAGAACGCCGCGCCGGGCACCGCGGTGATGCCGCCCGGATGGTTGACGTTCTGGAAGCGCGGCGCCGGTTCCCTCCAGGTGCGCTCGTCGGTGCGCACCGCGTAGGGCCGGTTGAAATGGGTCCAGCACCGGTACGAGCAGTTGTTCCACCACGGGCGGAACGGCTCGCCCCAGGCGAGCGGCACCCAACCGTACACGGGCGCGCCGACCGAGAGCGACACGCCCCAGCCCGCGCCGCCGATCCAGCCGACCATCGCGGGCGACCAGAACGGCCGTGCGACGAACCCGCCGGGGCACCAGCCCCAGCGCCCGCCGACGAACGCCCAGCGCCCGTAATGCGACGGCGCGAAGCCCCAGGGCGCCGCGTCGACCCAGGTCCAGCCCCAAGGCGTCATCCACGTCCAGTAGCCGTCGCGGAACGGGGCCCACCCCGCCGCCACCGTCGTCGGGAACCACACGGCGCCGTATTGCGCATCGCTCTCCCAGCGGCCGTACTCGTCCAGGTCGGCCGCGCCGATCATCTGGTTCGAAACGTAGGACGACGACCGGACCCGGTCGTAGCGCCGGTCGCGGTTCGCGCTCCAGGTGTCGAAGCCGTCGGTCGCGATGCCGTTGCGTACGTCGACCCACGTGGCGTCGAGGCCTTCCGCGACCGCCGTCTGGCCCGGAAGCACCTGCTGCATGCCGCCCTGCGAAGGAAGCATCGCCTCGCCCTCCCGCACGACGAGCACCGTGCGCTGGCGGTCGGGCGACACGTCGACCCGGTAGAGCCCCGGGCGCGACAGGACCGCCTGCGTGTTCGGCGTGTCGACGCGCGCGACCTCGCCCGGGTCGAGCACGCGCAGCCGCAGGATCGCCCGGCCCTGCGCGACGAAGAACGCCACCGTGCGGTCGTCGATGCGGGAAACGTGGACGTTCGTCGCGCCGCCGAGCCGGATCTGGCCGGCGCCGAAGTCGATCTCGGCGCGTCCGCCCTCCGCGACCCACAGGTTGTCGCCCGTCGTGACGGGGAAGTTGAGGCCGACCGTCGCCCAGTCGGAAGCGCGGTCCTCGGGCGCGTGGAAAACCTCGCCGCCGATGTCGGCGATTCGTCCTACACGGGCGGGAGGATCGTCCTGCGCCCGCGCGGGCGCGGGAGCGACGAGAAGCGCCACCGCCGCGACCAGCGCCAGCGGCCACGCCCGGTACGCGTTGATTCGGCGCAGCGGCGCCGATTCGATCCTGTTCATCGCATGCCTCCTCATTGAGCCATCAACGCCGCTCGCGGCCGCACGGTTGACCCTCGGGCGCGGTCCGCCGGCGAAGCGCCGCAGGCTGCAGCAGACTCGTCGATCCGGGCAGCACCCGCGCGCTTCCGCCCTTCGACGTTTCCATGCGCGAGCGCCGCGCGCCGCGCTTCGCCGCCGCACTCGCATTGTCGCCCGTCGCCGGCGCCGCGGCCGCGCAATGCTCGACCTTCTGCAGCGTCTGCGACTGCCACGCGGTCACGCCGGGGCTGCGCATCCCGTTCGATTGAGCGCGGGCCGAATCCCGGACGGGGTCGCCATCGGGCCGCCCTGTCGGGCCGGCGCGACGGCGACCGCCGCCCGACGCTCGACGACCGGGTCGCGCAGCGCGCCGCGGGCAAATCCATTGCGTCGCCGCGCGTCGCTGTGTAACGTCGGATGCGGGCACGCCGCCGCCCGGCGCGTCCGGCCACGGTGAACCCCGATCTCCCCGACGAATCCGCCTGCGGCCCATGGAATCCGGGCATCGCGTCGCAGATACCGCACGCCCTGCTCCACCTCGCGACGGTGTTCCGGCCGGAGCACGTCGGGACCTCGCTCGCCGAAGCGCAGGAGCTCTCGGACTTCACCGGCCTTCCGATGTCCGAGCTCGTCGCGTTCCGCCCCGAGCGGCTCGCGCTGCACGAGCTCCTGGTGCGCGTGACCGCGGAGGTCTCGGTGCCCGACGGCGAGCGCATCGAGGACCTCGGCATCAGCTTCCGCACGATCACGCGCGTGCTGCTCGACCGCCACGTGGCGCCGCAGATGCCGTCGATCGTCGACGCGTACGATGCGACCCGACGGCGCGCCGCCGCGGTGATCGAGCGCGAGCTCGCGCGGCTGTACGCGCCCCCCGCCTCCGCTCC
>CALDKM010000036.1:0-6601 GCA_937898875.1 uncultured Pseudomonadota bacterium
TCGGCCGTGCGCATGCTCGCGCGGCGCGAGTACGGCCGCGCCGAGCTCCGCGCGCGGCTGGTGATGCGCGGTGTTCCCGCAGGCGAGGTCGAGGCCGCGCTCGACGAGCTCGCGCGGCGCGGCCTGCTTTCCGACGCGCGCTACGCCGAAGCATTCGTCACGCAGAAGGCGGGGCGCTACGGGCGCAGGGCGATCGCGCACGCGCTGAGGGAGAAGGGCGTCGACGAGGCCGCGGCCGCGTCGGCGCTGACCGCGCTCGCGGGGCGCGACGAGGTCGACGAGGCGCTCGCGCTCTGGAACCGCCGCTACGGTTCGCCGCCGGTCGACGAGCGTGAGAAGGCGCGCCATGTGCGCTTCCTGCTCTCGCGCGGCTACTCGATGTCGGTTGCGCTCAAGGTGCTTCGGGCTGCCGGCGCGGCCCCCGGGGACGACGGCGAAGCCTGACCCTGCGGCCGCCCGTGCACTGACAGGGTGCGGCCGATGCCTGTGCACGCGACGCGCCGTCGGCCGCGGGGCGGGCCGGATCGCAGCGAAGCGCAGGTGCCACCCCGCGTCGAATGCCGCCCCGGCGCGGGCCTGTCGACACGGACGGGGCGGTTCCGCGGGCGCTACGGTGTCGCGACTCCCGATGCGGCCATCGGCCCGCCGCGCATGCGCATCCCCGGCGGAGGCTCGATCCGGCCGAGCTTGACGAGGCGCGCCGTGATCGCGCCCGTCGTGCGCTCGTGGGCGCGGGCGAGTTCAGCGACGCGCATGCCCGCCGCGTGCGCCTGTTCCAGCAGCGCGTCCTCGGCGACGGACCAGGGGCGACCGGCGTTGGCGCGACCCGGGTTCGGCAGGGCCGTGCGTGGCGGTGCGATCGCAGGCATCGGTGCGGATGACAATGCGTCGATCGCCGAGCACACGACGCGCAGGAAATCCGTGCGCTGCGCGGGGTGGTCGGCGGGAAGCGCCGTGCCGCTCCCCGGGTCGATGCCGTCGCGCCAGCCGGCGAGGTGCCGGATCAGGTCTTCTCGTTCCATGCGTCGCTCCCGTCGGGCGCCTTCGCGCTCCCGCGCCGCCTCCGTCACCGGCTCGCGGACCTGGATGTCAGGCGTGGGACCGAGCTTGCCTCGGCACCCTCGAGTCGCGCCTTCGGCCATCCGGCCGACCCGCCCCGCGAGGCGCTTGGGGAGCGGGCAAGTCAGGCGTTACAATCCAAAGCTTTGATTTTGTTTGCCGGCGAGATCCGCATGTCGCGGCGCCGCGCCCCGACCGGAAGACTGCATGACCGCCGCCGAGATCCGCCGCAGGTTCACCGACTACTTCGTATCGAAGGGGCACACGCACGTCGCCTCGTCGCCGCTCGTGCCGGGGAACGACCCGACGCTGCTCTTCACGAACTCGGGGATGGTCCAGTTCAAGGACGTCTTCCTCGGACAGGAGAAGCGCGGCTACGTGCGCGCGACGACCGCGCAGCGCTGCGTGCGGGCGGGCGGCAAGCACAACGACCTCGAGAACGTGGGCTACACGGCCCGGCACCACACGTTCTTCGAGATGCTCGGCAACTTCAGCTTCGGCGACTACTTCAAGCGCGACGCGATCCGCTACGCGTGGGAACTGCTGACCGTCGTCTACGGCCTGCCGGCCGACAAGCTTTGGGTGACCGTCTACGTCGACGACGACGAGGCGTACGACCTCTGGGCGAGCGACGTCGGCGTCCCGCGCGAGCGCATCGTGCGCATCGGCGACAACAAGGGCGCCAAGTACGCGTCCGACAACTTCTGGCAGATGGCCGACACCGGCCCGTGCGGCCCGTGCTCGGAGATCTTCTACGACCACGGCCCGCAGGTGTGGGGCGGCCCTCCCGGATCGCCCGAGGCGGACGGCGACCGCTACATCGAGATCTGGAATCTCGTGTTCATGCAGTTCAACCGGGACGCGCAGGGCAGCATGACGCCGCTGCCCAAGCCCTGCGTCGACACCGGCATGGGGCTCGAGCGGCTCGCCGCGGTGCTCCAGCACGTCCACTCGAACTACGAGATCGATCTCTTCCAGGACCTGATCCGCGCGGCGGTCCGCGAGACCGGCGCGAAGGACCTGCTCGCGCCCAGCCTGCGCGTGATCGCCGACCACATCCGCGCGTGCGCGTTCCTGATCGTCGACGGCGTGATTCCCGGCAACGAGGGCCGCGGGTACGTGCTGCGCCGGATCATCCGGCGCGCGATCCGCCACGGCTATCAGCTCGGCCAGAGGCAGCCGTTCTTCCACCGGCTCGTCGAGGACCTCGATCGCGCGATGGGCGACGCGTATCCCGAGCTCCGTCGCGAAAAGGCGCGCGTCGCGCAGGTGCTCGCCGCCGAGGAGGAGCGCTTCGGCGAGACGATCGTCAACGGCATGACGATCCTCGACGACGCGATCGCGGGCCTGCGCAAGTCGGGCGGCACGGTGCTCGACGGCACGACGGCGTTCACGCTCTACGACACCTACGGCTTCCCGTTCGACCTGACCGCCGACGTGCTGCGCGGCCACGGCTGCACCGTCGACGAGGCGGCGTTCGACCGCGCGATGGACGCGCAGCGCGAGCGCGCGCGCGCCGCATCGCACTTCAAGGCGGGCGAGGGGCTCGCCTACGACGGCCCGAAGACGCGGTTCGACGGCTACGAGACGCTGTCGGCCGAGGGGGAGGTCGTCGCGCTCTACCGCGACGGCACGAAGGTCGAATCGCTCGCGACCGGCGACCGGGGCGTCGTCGTGCTCTCGCGCACGCCCTTCTACGCCGAGTCCGGCGGCCAGGTCGGCGACCGCGGCGAGCTCTCGAAGGCGGGCGTGTGCCTCACGCTGTTCGCGGTCGAGGACACGCAGAAGATCCAGCCCGACGTGTTCGGGCACGTGGGCGAAGTGAAGACCGGCGAGCTCAGGGTGGGCGACCGGGTCGCGGCGAACGTCGACCACGAAGCGCGCGGCCGCACGATGCGCAACCACTCGGCGACGCACCTGATGCACAAGGCGTTGCGCGAGGTGCTGGGCGCGCACGTGCAGCAGAAGGGTTCGCTCGTCGACCCCGAGAAGACGCGCTTCGACTTCGCGCACCACGCGCCGATGGCCGACGACGAGATCCGGCGCGTCGAGGCGATCGTCAACGCCGAGATCCTCGAGAACGTTGCGACGCAGGCGCGCACGATGCCGATCGCCGACGCGCAGAAGCTCGGCGCGATGATGCTGTTCGGCGAGAAGTACGGCGACAACGTGCGCGTGCTCGACATCGGCAGCTCGCGCGAGCTGTGCGGCGGCACGCACGTCGCGCGGAGCGGCGACATCGGTCTGTTCAAGGTTACCGGCGAGGGCGGCGTCGCCGCCGGCGTCCGCCGCATCGAGGCGACGACCGGCAAGGGCGCGCTCGCGTGGGTGCAGGCGCAGGAGGCGACGCTCGCCGCCGCAGCGGCGGCGCTCAAGGCGCCGGTCGGCGAGATCGAGGCGAGGATCGCGCAGCTGGTCGGCGAGGCGCGCGCGGCGGAGAAGGAGCTCGCGCGGCTCAAGGCGAAAGCCGCTTCGTCGGCCGGCGACGACCTGGCCGGCGGGGCGGCCGACGTGGGCGGCGTGAAGATCGTCGCCGCCTCGATCGACGGCGCCGACGCGAAGTCGCTGCGCGAGACGGTCGACAAGCTGAAGGACAAGCTCAAGAGCGCCGCGATCGTGCTGGGCAGCATCGCGGACGGCAAGGTGACGCTGATCGCGGGCGTCACCGGCGACCTCGTCACGAAGGTGAAGGCCGGCGAGCTCGTCAACCACGTCGCCACGCAGGTCGGCGGCAAGGGCGGCGGCCGGGCGGACATGGCGCAGGCAGGCGGCTCCGATCCGGCGGGCCTGCCTGCGGCGCTGAAGTCGGTTCGCGGCTGGGTCGAGCAGCGCCTCTAGTCGACCCGGAAGCCCCGACCCCGTCAGCCCGAAGGCCGACCCACGGGCAGCGCCGCTCGGTGGGTCGGGCTCGAGCCCGACGCCGTTCCGAAGCCCCGATCCCGTCGGCCCGAAGGCCGACGCCCGAAGCCTCGTGCCCGCCGACGGCAGGTCCGCGATGCCCGGGCTGCAACGGGAGTGTCGACGCTGGCGCCGCTTGACGCCGATCAAGGCCCGGCGGACCCCGGGCGCGGGACCATCGCAGCCGGTCCGGCGTCGCGTCGGATCGGACCTCGATGTCCAGCGCCTCCTCCGCTTCCTTCCGCGTTCCCGAGCTCGTGTGTCCCGCCGGCGGACTGCCGGCGCTGAAGGCCGCCGTCGACCACGGCGCCGACTGCGTCTACGTCGGCTTCCGCGACGAGACGAACGCGCGCGCGTTCGCGGGCCTCAACTTCGACGACGCGTCGCTCGCCGAGGGCATCGCCTACGCGCACCGACGCGGCCGCAAGGTGCTCGTCGCGCTCAACACGTTCCCGTCGACCGCCGGCTTCGCGCGCTGGACCCGGGCGGTCGATCGCGCCGCGTCGCTCGGCATCGACGCGGCGATCTGCGCCGACGCGGCGCTCCTCGACTACGCGGCACGCACGCATCCCGGGCTGCGCCTCCACCTGTCGGTGCAGGCCTCCGCGACCAACCACGAGGCGATCGAGTGGTACCGCGAGCGCTTCGGCGTTCGCCGCGCGGTGCTGCCGCGCGTGCTGTCGCTCGCGCAGGTCGAGCACACGATCGCGCGCACCGGCGTCGAGATCGAGGTGTTCGGCTACGGCAGCCTGTGCGTGATGGTCGAGGGGCGCTGCGCGCTCTCCGCCTACGTGACCGGCGAGTCGCCGAACTGCCAGGGCGTGTGCTCGCCGGCGAAGGCGGTGCGCTGGGAGCCGCACGCGAACGGCATGCGCACCCGGCTCAACGGCTTCCTGATCGACGCGTTCGAGGGCGACGAGCGTCCCGGCTACCCGACGCTGTGCAAGGGGCGCTTCGACGTCGAGGGCGACACCTACTACGCGCTCGAGGAGCCCACGAGCCTCAACACGCTCGACATGCTGCCCGAGCTCATGCGCATCGGCGTCGCGGCGATCAAGATCGAGGGGCGCCAGCGCAGCCCCGCCTACGTCGCGCAGGTGACGCGCACCTGGCGCGCCGCGATCGACGCCTGCGCGCGCGCCCCGGCCGCGTTCGTCGCCGACCGCCGCTGGCACGCCGACCTCGACGCGCTCGCCGAGGGGCAGACGCAGACGCTGGGCGCGTATTCGCGCCCGTGGCGGTGACCATGAAGCTCGCGCTGGGCCCCATCCTCTACTACTGGCCGCGGCACGCCGTGCTCGACTTCTATGCCGACGTCGCCGCCGCGCCGGTCGACGTCGTCTACCTCGGCGAGACGGTATGCTCCCGCCGCCACGAGCTGCGCCTGTCGGACTGGCTCGAGATCGCGGCGATGCTCGCGGACGCCGGCAAGGAGGCGGTGCTCTCGACGCTGCCGCTGGTCGAGGCGGAGGCCGACCTCCGGCTCGTGCGCAGACTGGCCGAGCAGCATCGGTTCCGGGTCGAGGCGAACGACATGGGCGCGGTGCGCATCCTCGGTGCGCGCGGCGCGGGGCTCCCGTTCATCGCCGGCGCGTCGCTGTCGGTCTACTCGGCGCAGATGCTCTCGCTGCTCGCGAACGAAGGCGCCCTGCGCTGGGTGAGCCCGCCGGAGCTCTCGTCCGCGGCGCTCGCCGAGCTCGTCGCGAGCAAGCCGGCAGGCGTCGAGACCGAGGTGCTCGCGCACGGCCGCCTGCCGCTCGCGTACTCGGCGCGCTGCTTCACGGCCCGTCACCACAACCTGCAGAAGGATGCGTGCGAATACCGGTGCCTCGGCATCGCGGACGGCCTCGACCTCAGGACGCGGGAGGGTGCGCCGTTCCTGACGATCAACGGGACGCAGACGCAGTCGGCCGGCGTCTACACGCTGCTCGCCGAGCTCCCGGCGCTCGAAGCGGCCGGCGTCGACGTCGTGCGCGTGAGCCCGCAGGGCGAAGGGACGCTCGACGTGCTCGCCGCGTTCCGCGGCGCGATCGACGGCCGGCGCGAGCCGACAGACGCGTTCGCGTCGATCGCCGCCCGGCTTCCCGGCGCGCCGTGCAACGGCTTCTGGCACGGCCGGCCCGGCGTCGAGTACGTGAAGGCATGATGCGGGGCATGCGCACGCCGCGCTTCACGATCCCCGCGCAGGTCGCGCGGATCGTCTCCCGGCTGCCCTCGGCGCCGCCCGCCTTCGTGCTCGCGCGGGCGCTCGATTTCGGCGTCGGGCGCATCGTGTCGCGCGAGCAGGTCGCCCCGCTCCTGGGCAAGCGGTTCGCGCTCGTCGTCCGCGACCTGGGCCTGGCGATGCACGTCGAGTCTACCGCGAGCGGATTCCGCGTCGCGCGCGCGCCGTACGCGCCGGACCTCTCGGTCGCGGCGACGCTGTCCGACTTCATCGCGCTCGCGCGGCGCGAGGAGGATCCCGACACGCTGTTCTTCGCGCGGCGGCTCGCCGTCGAGGGCGACACCGAGCTCGGCCTCGTGCTCAAGAACCTGCTGGACGGCATCGACTGGCGCACGGTCCTCGAGCGCGTCCTGCCCTTCCCGGGGCCGCGGCGCCCGGCGGCCTGAGGCTGCCGCCGCCGTTCCCGCCGCCGGAACGGGC
>CALDKM010000037.1:0-19179 GCA_937898875.1 uncultured Pseudomonadota bacterium
AACCGGATCGGCCTGTCGCCGGCTTGCGCGAGCACTGCGCCGGAGAGCGCCAGCACCGCGAGGCCCATGGCCAGGCGGGCGGCGCCGGTCGGAGCGCTGCGCTCCGCAGGGGTTCTGGGGTCGTTCATCGTCGTCTTCTCCATGGTGTCGTCGTGCGTGGCCGCCGTCTCAAGCCACGGCGTGCAGCTCGTACAGCCGGTCGATCTCGGCGCCGGAGTATCCCAGCGACGCGAGCACCTCCCGCGTGTGCTCTCCCTGCCTCGGCGGGTCCGATCGCACGCCGAGCCGGCTGCCTTCCATCATGATCGGGAACAGCGCCGTCCTGACGGTCCTGCCGGCCGCATCGCCATCCGGCAGCCGGACGTCGGCGAGGCCCCCGGTCGCCGCGAGGTGCGGATCGTCGAAGAGGTCCTCGGGCTTGCGGATCGGCGCGAACGGCAGTCCCGCGCGCTCGAACAGCGCGGCGAGCTCGTCCGCGCTGCGCGAGGCGAGCCGATCGCGCAGCAGCGGCAACAGCGTCGGCCGAGCGCGCACGCGGTCGTTGTTGGCGGCGAGCGAACGATCGGCCTTCAGGTCGGCATACCCGAGCGCGTCGCAGAACGTCACCCACTGCGCGTCGGAGACCGCCGCGAGGAAGATCTGCTCGCCGTCTCTGACGGTGAACACGTCGTAGATCGCCCACGGGCTCTCGCGGGCCGGCATCGGCGCGGGAGGCTTGCCGGTCATCGCGTACTGGAGCATGTGCTGGCCGACGAGGAACACGTTGTTCTCGAACAGCGCCGACTGCACCTCCATGCCCCTGCCGGTGATGCCTCGCTGGATCAGCGCACCGAGCGCGCCGAGCGCACCGAACAGCCCGCCCATGATGTCGTTGACGCTGGAGCCCACGCGAAGCGGGTCGCCGGGACGACCCGTCATGTAGGCGAGCCCGCCCATCATCTGGACGACCTCGTCGAGCGCGGTGCGGTTCTCGTAGGGGCCGGGCAGGAAGCCCTTGTGGCTCACGTAGATGACGCGCGGGTTCGCCTGCGAGAGCGTCGCGTAGTCGAGGCCGTACTTGCCCATCGTGCCGGGCTTGAAGTTCTCCGCGACGATGTCCGCCGAGGCGGCGAGCCGGCGCGCGGCCTCGGCGCCCTGCGCGCTGTGCAGGTCGATCGCGACGCTCTTCTTGTTGCGGTTGAACATCGGGAAGAAGCCCGATCCCGCGCCGAGGAGGCGGCGGGTCCGGTCGCCGTCGATCGGCTCGACCTTGATCACCTCGGCGCCCATGTCGGCCAGCACCATTCCGCAGGTCGGTCCCATCACCATGTGAGTGAACTCGACGGCTCGGATGCCGGCGAGCGGCTGGGGCGCGTGGCCCTCCGCAGCCGCGTTCATGCGCTCGCCGGGGCCGTCGCCGGACGCATCGTCTTCGGGAGCCCCGCACGCCACAGCGTTCCGTGCAGTTCCTCCCCGTCGAGCCAGGATGCGACCTTCGCGCGCAGCGCGACGAGCCGGTCGAAATCCTGCCCGGTCGGCACGCCCATGCTGGCGAACAGGTAGGCGAGGTCCTCGGTCGCGACGTTGCCGCTCGCGCCCGGCGCGTGCGGGCAGCCGCCGATGCCGGCGAGGCACGCATCGAAGCGCGTCGCGCCCGCCTGCCACGCCGCGTAGACGTTGGCCATGCCCAGGCCGCGAGTGTCGTGGAAGTGGCCGCAGGTGAGCCGGTCGCCGGCGATCGCGAACGATCGGTCGAAGAGCTCGCGCACGGCCTGCGGGTCCGCGTAGCCGACCGTGTCGGCGAGCCCCACGCGGTCGACGCCGGCATCGAGCGTCGCGCGCATCAGGCGAAGCACCTCGTCGGGCTCGACGCGCCCCTGGATCGTGCAACCGAACGCCGTGCTGATCCCCACCTCGACGAGGCAGGACGAGCCGGCCGCGTCGCGCGCCGCGCGGATGCGGGCGATCTCGACCACGACGTCGTCTGGCGCCTTGCGGAGATTCGCGAGGCTGTGGGCCCGGCTGGCCGACAGCGGCACGAGCATCGCGTCGGCGCCCGCGGCGATCGCCCGCTCGGCGCCCTTCAGGTTCGGCACGAGCACCGACACGACGAGCCCGGGCAGCGCCTTCGCGGACGCGACGACTTCGGCGGTGTCGGCGAGTTGCGGCAACAGGTGCGCGGGCACGAACGACCCGACCTCGATCTCGCTCTGGCCTGCCGCGTACGCGTCGCGGATCCATTCGAGCTTGCGGACGGTCGGCAGGACCCGCGCGAGGCTCTGGAGGCCATCGCGCAGGCCCACCTCGCGGATGACGACGGGGCGCATGGGCGGGCGGTACGAAGCGGGACTTCCATCGTAGCCGTTCCGCCGCGCATAATCGACGGTATTTTGGAAGCTTGAGCGTTCCGGTTCGACATGGCAGGACGTCCTGTCGCGCCGAACGTGCCGACCCGCGCGATGCAACCGACGTTCGACCCGGTCACCCTTCGCCTCTTCGTCGCCGTCTGCGAGGAGCGCAGCATCGCCCGTGCGGCGGAACGCGAGGCGATCGTCGCGTCCGCGGTGAGCAAGCGCATCGGCGCGGTCGAGCGCGAGATCGGCGCCCCGCTGCTGGTGCGCCGTCGACGGGGAATCGAGCCCACCGCGGCGGGCGAGGCGCTGCTGCGTCAGGCCCGCGACGTGCTCGGCGTGATGGCGCGCATGCACGCGGAACTCTCGGAGTTCGCGACCGGCGTACGCGGCAACGTGCGCGTCGTCGCGAGCGTGTCGGTGCTGGCCGAGGCGCTGCCCGACGACATCGGCGCGTTCCTCACGCGCTGGCAGGACGTGCGCGTGAGCCTCGACGAGCGAATGAGCCACGAGGTCGTGCGCGACGTGCGCGAAGGCGCCGCGGATCTCGGCGTGCTCTGGGACGCCGCGGACCTCGAGGGACTCGCGTCGTCCCCGTACCGCTCCGATCACCTGTGCGTCGCGGTGCCTCCGACGCACGCGTACGCCTGCCGCCGCTCGCTCGCGTTCGCGGACACGCTCGACGAGGTCTCGATAGGCGTCGCGCCGGGCGGGCTGATGGACACGCTGCTGAAGCGCCAGGCGGCGATCGCCGGCCGTTCGCTCGCCTGCCGGATCCAGGTGTCGAGCCTCGACGCCGCGTGCCGGATCGTCGCGGCGGGGCTCGGCATCGCCGTGCTTCCGCGGGAAGCCACCGTGCCGCATGCGGGCGCATCCCGGGTCGTGATGGTTCCCCTCGCCGATCCGTGGGCTTCGAGGCGGTTCGTCGTCTGCACGCGCCCGGACCGCCCGCTGCCGGCTGCGGCGCGGCTCCTCGTCGCGCATCTGGGGGCCCTGGCGCGCGAGGCGCGGTCGGGCGCGCCGAGGTCGCGCCAATAGCCAGCGGCCCCGACGCCGGGCTCACCGCTTCGGAACCGTCTTCGCGGCGGGATCGAGAACGATCGGGGCCGAGAACGTCGCGTCGTAGCTCCAACGCTGCCGGAACTCGTCCTGGGGTCCCGGCGTGCGCAACCGCCCGGCGACGCGCTTCTCGTCGTACGCGGATGGCTCGAAGCGCACCCAGAGCGCCGAGCTCACGAACGTCGTGAACGCGGGGTGCAGCGGCTCGGCGCTCATCACCCTGGCGTCGGGATCGAGCACGACACGCAGCGCGACGAGCCCGTCGCGGCGGGTCATCGCCTCGAGCGCGGCCGCGTCACGGGCCTGCGAGGCCGACAGCTTGCGATCCGAGAGCACGACGACGACGTCGAGGTAGCCCGGCTCCGTCGCGCTGTCGACCTCGACGGCGATCGCATGCTCGAGCTTCCCCGTCCTGCCGTTCGCCTCCAGCGTCCCGCTTGCCTGCTGCGCATGCGCGGGCGCGACCGCGATCATCGCCGCGGCGAAGAGCAGCGCCGCGCCGCGGCTCGGCGCTCGCGGACGGGAATCAGGGTGCGACGGCATCGGCATGGGTACGTTCTGCGTGCGACGCGATCATCGCGGCGCGGTGAGGAGCCGCTCGGCGTGCTTGAGCAGCGCGCCCGGTCCGCGCTTCCTCGCCAGTCCCCGATAGCGCTCCTCGTGCGCCAGCAGGAACGGCGGCGCGTCCTCGAGGCGGCCGGTGTAGTCGCCCCAGGACTCGCGCGGGATGCCGTAGTTGATCGCCGCCGCCGTGAGCATGGCGTCGTCGAACGGTTCGCCGGCGACGTACGCGTCGAACGCGTCGCGCCACTGGACCGTGTGGTAGACCCGCCTGCGTTCCTGGGCGACGACCGAGAGCCAGCCGGCCGCGCATTTCCGGATGTACTGGTCGGACGTCCGGATCGGCACGTGCGCGATCGAGAGTTCCGACTCGGGCAGCGGATGGCCGGGCGCGACGGCGAGGTCGGGGCGCATCGCCTCGAGTTCGTGCTGGCCGGCCCCGATCTCGATGCCGGACCTCAGCAGGACCTGCCGCGGAAGCGCCATCTTGGCGTGGCGCTGGCCCGGATTGACCACGCGGCGAGTCCTGTCGAGCCGCTCGGCCAGCGAGACGCTCGCGTCGAAGGACACCGGAACGCGCGTCGGCCACGCGAGAATCGCATGCCGGTCCGTCGGCAGTCCCCGGAGCGTCGACTCGAGGTCGACGCGCGACCGCGCGGCGATGAACTCGTCGGCGTCGATGACGAAGATCCAGTCGACGTCGGTCGTCATCACCGCGTGCCGCACGAGCGGATTGATCATGGCCTTCTGCCGGAACCTGGGATTCGCGTCCGGCGTCACGAAGATCGGCAGGCGCTCGGCGGCGAGCGCGGCCAGGATCTCCGAGGTCCCGTCGGTCGAGCCGTGGTCGACGACCGCGATGCCGTCGAGCAGCGCGAGGTTGTGCCGCATCGTCAGCTCGACGATGTCGGCTTCGTCGCGAACGATCATGCACCCGAGCAGTCGCACCGATTGCCCCTCGCCTGGCCGCCGCTAGGTCCGGTATCCGAGCCCGGCGAGCGGTATTTCGGACGGTCGCCGCGCGAGAGCGTCCGCCGCGATGCGACCACTCGCGAGCGCGAGCGTCCATCCGAGCGCGCCGTGGCCCGCGTTGAGGAAGAGATTCTGCACGGGCGACGGCCCGAGGATCGGCGAGCCCAGCGGCGTTGCCGGCCGCAGGCCGCACCACGGCGCCATCTGCTCGATCGGCACGTCGTAATCCGCGGCGTCGGGGAACGCGGCGCGCGCCTCGGCGACGAGTTGCGCGAGCCGGACCGGATCGGGCTCGTGCGACCAGCCCGCGATGTCGGCCATGCCCGCGACGCGCAGGCGCGGTCCTTCGCGGGTCTCGAGCGGCGCATACACGACCTTGCGTTTGAAGTCGGTGACCGACACGCCCGGAACCCGGCCCGCCACCGGGAGCGTGAGGCTGTAGCCCTTGAGCGGGTAGACGGGAAGCCTCCAGCCGAGCCCCTTGACGAGCCGGCCCGACGCCGTGCCCGCGGCCAGCACGAACGCGTCCGCGTCGATCGGGCCCGAGGACGTGTCGACCGCAACGATGCGGTTTCGCTCCGCCACGAATCGCCTGACCTGCGTGCCCAGCGCGAACCGCACCCCGGCGTCGGGCGTCATCAGGAGGCGCTCCAGCCCGACGCAGAACCGGTAGCAGTCCCCCACCTCCTCGCCGGGCGTGTGGATGCCGCCCGAAAGGCGTGCGCCCAGGCCGCGCGTGCCGTCGCCGAACGCGGGCTCGAGCGCAAGGCAGGCCTCGCGCCCCAACGCTTCCTGCTCGCAGCCGAGCGAGCGCTGGTAGTCGACGAGGTCGCGGGCGGCGGCATAGCCCGCCTCGTCCGAGTGCACGACGAGCTTGCCGTTCATCGCGTGGCCGAACTCGATGGGATGCTTCGCCACGAACTCGTGCATCAGCCGCCGGCTGTAGAACGAAAGGCCGAGCAGCCGGCGCGTCGTCGCCTCGCTCTGGTCGCGGTTGCACGCGAACACGAAGCGCACGAGCCACCGCCACTGCTCCGGATCGAGCGCCGGGTAGAAACGCAGGGGCGAGTCGCGGCGCAGCAGCCAGGGCGGGATCTTGGGGAGCACGCCCGGACCCGCGAGCGGCGCCACGTAGCTGTACGAGAGCTGCGCGCCGTTCGCGTAGCTCGTTTCGAGCGCGACGCCGTCGTTGCGGTCGACGACGGTGACCTCGTGCCCGTCGCGCGCGAGCCACCAGGCCGTCGAGAGTCCGATGACCCCTGCCCCGACGACGGCGACCTTCACCGGTCAGGCTCGTGCGGCGGCGATCGTGGCGCGGACCATCGCGTCCTGCACCGCCGGCTCCTCGCCGAGCGCGGACGCGATCCGCAGCGCGACGCGCGGATGCTCGCGCGCGATCGCCTCGACGATCTCCGGCACGTCGCGCCTGACATGGCCTCCGACGCCCAGGAACGCCGGCACGATCGTGATCTCGTCGCATCCGCGCGCGACCAGCGTGCGGACGGCGGCCGGAAGGTCCGGCGTCATGAAGTCGAGGTAGGCGAGAGAAAGCGGGACGGCCGGCGCGAGCGCGGCGAACCGCGCGGCGAGCGACTCGAACGGCTCCGACCACTTCGGGTCACGTGCACCGTGGGCGAACAGGATGACGCCGCGCATGGACATGCCGGGATTATAGGCGGGCGTCGGCGGGCCGGATCCTCGCCACCCGCGGTATCATCCCCAAGTGCGGCGGCACGGTGCCTTCGCCGCGACCGTTCTCGATGTCGATCCCGCTGTTCCGCCTCCCCCGCACCGCCCAGCGCCAGTGGCTCGAGGCGCAGCTCAGGCGGCCCGCCCCCGATGCCACGCTCGGCATGAGCGACGGCTTCAGGCTGCCGGGGCGCGAGGGTCACCCCACGCCGGCGGCGGTCCTGGTCCCGCTGGTCAATCGCGACGAGGGACTGACCGTGCTGCTTACGCAGCGCAGTGCCGACCTGCAGGATCACCCCGGCCAGATCAGCTTCCCCGGCGGACGAATGGAGGCCGAGGACGCCGACGCGGGCGCCGCCGCGCTTCGTGAGGCCCGCGAGGAGATCGGGCTCCCCGGCACGCGCGTGACGCTGCTCGGCAACCTCGCGAACTACGAGACGGTGACCGGTTACCGCGTCACCCCGGTCGTCGGCTGGGTCGAGCCGCCGTTCCCGGTCACGCCCGACCCGGTCGAGGTCGCGGACGTGTTCGAGGTGCCGCTCGCGTTCCTGCTCGACCCCGCGAACCAGCAGAGGCACTTCCGGATGCAGGGCCTCGTCCGCCGCGATTACTGGGCCATTCCCTATGGCGAGCGGTTCATCTGGGGCGCGACCGCCGCGATGCTGATGATCCTCGACCGGACGCTGCGCACCGGGGGCTAGCCCGCTTCCGGCGCGCCCGGACCCGCAGGCCGGCGCCCGGGGCGCCACGGTCGCGGCCAGGCCGGCACGACCCTTGCGCCTGCCTCCTCGGCCGGCACCGCGCGCCGCCCCGCCTCCATGGCCCCCGCCCCCTTCGAGACCGCCCTGATCCTCCCGGGAGGCGGCGCACGCGCCGCCTACCAGGTCGGTGCGCTGCGCGCGCTCGCCCGCCTCGTGCCGCGGGGCCAGCCGCTGCCGTTTCCCGTGCTGTGCGGGACTTCCGCGGGAGCGATCAACGCGGCGATGCTGGCCGCGCACGCCGACGACTTCCGCCTCGGCGTCGCCCGGCTGGTGCGCTGGTGGCGGCGAGTCCGCACGGGCGACGTCTACGACACCGACCTCGCGAAGCTCTCCCGCCACGGCATGCGCTGGCTCGCCGGCGTGCTCACGGGCCGGCCGGGCCCCGACGAAGCCGCCTCGATGCTGGACAACGGTGCGCTGGGCGGGCTCCTGCGCGACGCCATCGACTTCGCGCGCATCGACGCGAACATCAAGTCCGGTGCACTCCGAGCGGTCGCGGTCAACGCGACCTCGTACTCGACCGGCCTCGCGATCACTTTCTTCCAGGCGCAGCTGTCCGCGGCGCCCTGGCGCCGCACGCGTCGCGAGGGCCGGGTCACGATGCTCGGCGTCGATCATCTGCTCGCCTCGACCGCGATCCCGTTCGTGTTCCCGGCCGTGCGCCTCGGCGACGACTGGTACATGGACGGTTCGGTGCGCCAGCTCACGCCGCTCTCGCCCGCGCTCCACCTCGGCGCGCGGCGGGTGCTCGTGCTGTCGATCGGCCAGTTCGCCGGCCAGCAGGCGAAGTCGCTCGCACATCCGCGCTACCCGTCCTTCGCGCAGACCGCCGGCCACGCGCTCTCGACGATCTTCCTCGACAACCTGGGCGCCGACCTCGAGCGGCTCCACCAGCTCAACCGGCTGGCGAGCGTCGTCCCGGCCGACGAACTCGCGCGTCGCGGCATCCGGCTCGGCCACGTGGACGCATTCGTCCTCGCCCCCTCGCGCGACCTCGGCGAGACCGCCATGAGCCACGCCTCGCGGCTGCCTGCGGGCGTGCGCTACCTGATGCGCGGCTTCGGAAGCACGCAGGGCACCGGCGCGAATCTCACCTCGTACCTGCTCTTCGAGCCGGGCTACGTCAGGACGCTCCTCAAGCTGGGCTACGACGACGCGATGGCCCGGCGCGACGAGCTCGACGCCTTTCTCCATGCGGACGGAGCGCGGTTCCTGACGCTTTCGCCGGCCGGCCGCGGCTGAAGGGCGGCGCGGGGACGATCGCTTACAATCCCGCCACCCCTCGCGCCATGTCCCTCGCCCTCACGCTCCCCAAGCTCGAAACGCACCCGGCGAACCCGCCGGAGACGCGCGTCGCGCACGTGTCGCGGTGGCTGGCGGACGCCGTCAAGCGCGATCCGGTGACGGCCGCGCAGCTGATCGGCGACGCGCTGGCCGCCACCAACCGCGTCGGGATGAGCGACTCGCGGAGGATGGAGCTCGCCGAAGCCTTCTGGTCCTCGGCGAACCAGCTCTGGCCGCGCCTGGAGCGCCAGGTGCTCCAGGCCTCGCATCCGCTCACCGGCGCGCCGCTGGAGGCGGCCAAGGCCGCCCTCACGCTCGCGCAGGAACTCTCGACGGCGTTCAAGCACCTGCTGGCGAACGAGGCCGGCAAGCGCATCTCGCTCGGCGGAGCGCGGCTCGCCAGCGCGCTCGTCCATCGCTGTCTCCAGTGCTTCGCGCGCGTGCTCGCCGCGTCCTACCAGTCGTATTCGCCGGTGCCCGCGAACACGTGGATCGACGCGCACGCCGTCTACGCGTACGCGCGCAGCCGGGGCGTGCACCTCGCGACGATCCCGGGCGACGTATCCGAGGCGACGCCGGAGCGGATCTACGTTCAGGCGCTGCTCCTCGCGCTCGCCAACCCCTACGGTTTCCATCCCGGCCAGTTCGGGACCGTGCTCGCCTACCTGCAGACGCACACGCACTGGGCGAAGCTCACCGACGTCGCGCCGGTGCACCGGCTCGCGAAATCGGTCGCGATCGTCCCGGTGGGCCACGACTTCCCGCCGTTCTCGGCGAACAAGGGCGGCTCGATCGAGGGCTCGCGGCTCTACCTGCTCACGTTCGACCTGGCCTTTCAGCTGCAGGAAGAGGTCCGCGCGCTCGAGGGCGGAGGCGACCTGCCGAAGGACGTTCCGCGCGACCCTGCATCGCGCCGCGCTTACCTGACGCTGCTGCAGCGTCTGCTCCGCCAGTGGGCGATCCCGCCGGCGCGTCAGTTCAACCGCCTGCCGTCGCGCGCGCGAGTCGTGATGTGCGTCGGATTCGCAGGCGCGTGGCAGTACAGCAAGGGGCGGCCGCCGGGCGTCACGCCTCCGCAGGTTCCCGGCGGCCTGCCGCCGATGACGCACTGCCAGGTCATCAACCACACGCCCGCCGGCTACGCTCTGCGGCAGACCGACGCGAACCCGGCGTCGCTGCGCATCGGCGAGCTCGTGTCGCTGCGGGTCGAAGGACGGCTCACGCTGCAGCTCGCGGTCGTGCGCTGGTTCCGCAACACGCTCAAGGGCACCTCGCTGGAGTTCGGCTGCGAGCTCCTCGCCGACGACGCGGAAGCCGCGGGCGCGTCGCCGGAAGGCGCGTCCGGCGCCGCGCTCGTGCCCGTGATCGTGCTGCCCGGCGACGACGAAGGGCCCGACGCGACGCCGTGGCAGGTCGTCACGCCGGCCGGCGCCTTCCAGCTCGAGCAGGCGATCGGACTCCACCGCGGATCGCACGAGGGGACGGCGGTGCTGACCAAGCTCGCCGATCAGGGCCCCGGCTTCGACATCCACGAGTACGTGTCGGTCGAGTGAACGCGGGGCGCGGGGAGTCGGCGGCGCGATTCGCGCGGGCCACGGTCGCGGGACTCGTGACGCTCGTCGCGCTGCAGGTGCTGTGGGAGGGCGTGCTCGCGCCGGCGCCGACGGGCGGCGCGTGGCTCGCGCTGAAGGCGGTGCCGCTCGCCCTTCTCGTCCCGGGGACCGCGCGCGGCGCGCGCAAGCCCCGGCAGCTCCTCGCGCTGGCGCTGCCCTGGTACGCCGCGGAAGGCATCGTGCGCGCGTACTCGGAATCCGGACGCCATGCGCTCGTCGCGGGGACCGCCGCGGTGCTGGCGGTCGCGACGTTCGTGTGCCTGCTCGCGTGGTTCCGGAAATCGTCCGTCTGAAGCCCGGGCGAGACGATTCGCCGACGCCCGGCGTCGCGACGCGCGTTCAGCGCGCCGGACCGGTCTCGGGCGGCTTGACCGCGTGGCTGCCGCGCAGCCCAGCGGGTAGCGGAAACACGACGCGCTCGACGGTCCCGGCGACCTCGCTCACGGCGCCCGCGCCCAGCGCGCGCAGCCGGGCGATCACGTCCCGAACGAGCACTTCGGGCGCGGAGGCGCCCGCCGTGACGCCGACGTGCCGGCGCCCGGCAACCCAAGAGGGATCGAGCTGGTCGGCGGTATCGACCATGTAGGCGGGCACGCCGCGATTCGCGGCGACCTCGCGCAGGCGGTTCGAGTTCGAGCTGTTCGGGCTGCCGACGACGATGACGACGTCGACCTTCCGCGCGAGTACCTTCACCGCGTCCTGGCGGTTCTGCGTCGCGTAGCAGATGTCGTCCTTCTTCGGTCCGACGATGGCCGGGAAGCGGCGCCGCAGCGCCTCGACGATGCCCGCCGCGTCGTCGACCGACAGCGTCGTCTGCGTCACGTAGGCGAGCTTCTGCGGGTCGACGACGTCGAGGCGCTCGACGTCCGCGACCGACTCGACGAGATGCACGCCGCCGTCGCACTGGCCCATCGTGCCCTCGACCTCGGGGTGGCCGGCGTGGCCGATCATCACGATCTCGCGCCCGTGCTCGCGCATCTTCGCGATCTCGACATGGACCTTCGTCACCAGCGGGCAGGTCGCGTCGAACACGGTGAGCCCCCGCGCCACGGCATCGGCCTGCACGGCCTTGGACACGCCGTGCGCCGAGAACACCACCGTCGCGCCGCGCGGCACCTGGTCGAGCTCGTCGACGAACACCGCGCCCTTGCGCTTCAGGTCCTCGACGACGGTCCGGTTGTGGACGACCTCGTGCCGCACGTAGATCGGCGCACCGTGCTGCGCGAGCGCCTGCTCGACGATCGCGATCGCACGGTCGACGCCGGCGCAGAAGCCGCGGGGGTTGGCGAGGTGGACGTCCATGCCGGGATCAGGGGGCCGCGGCCGCGTCGGCGCGCCGCTGGCGGAAGCTGTCGAGGATGAGCAGGATAGCGCCGATGGTGATGGCGCTGTCCGCCACGTTGAACGCCGGGTAGGTCCAGCCGCGCCAGTGCACGAGCACGAAGTCGACGACCTGCCCCAGCCACAGGCGGTCGATCAGGTTGCCGATCGCGCCCCCGAGGATCAGCGCGAGGCCCAGGCAGTAGAGCCGGGTCCCGCCCCGCTTCAGCAGCCACACGATGAACACGGCGGCGGCCACCGCGATCGTCGCGAAGAGCCAGCGCTGCCAGCCGTCCGCGCCGGCGAGGAAGCTGAACGCGGCGCCCCGGTTGAACGTCAGCACGAGCGACAGGAACGGCAGCAACGGGAGCTCGTCGCCGGGACGGAACACGGAAAGCACGGCGGCTTTCGCGAGCTGGTCGGCAACGAGCACCGCGATCGCGACGACGATCCATCGACCGACCGGCGGGTCGGACGAAGTCCTCGAAGGCTGCGCGGCCTCACGCATGCTCGCGGGGCTCGCCCGTGCCGTGCAGGTTGACGATGCAGCGGCCGCAAAGCGTCGGATGCGCGGCGTCCTCGCCCACGTCGCTGCGCCAGTGCCAGCAGCGATCGCACTTCTCGCCGCCCGACGGGTTCACCGCGATCGCCAGCACGTCGCCCTGCTCGACGCGAGCGGCGGACGTTATCGTCACGAAGCGCAGGTCGTCGCCCAGAGACGCGAGCGCCGAATACGCGGGCTCGGGCGTCGAGATCGTGACCTCGGCCTGCAGCGAGCTGCCGACGCGTCCCGCCTGGCGCACCGCCTCGATCTCCTTCAGCACCGCGGCGCGCGCGGCGAGGATGGTCGCCCACTTGCCCAGCAGCGCAGCACCGTCCGCCACGACGGGTACCGCCTCGCGCCACGTCCGCACGAAGATCGTCGGATCCTCCGGATGGACGGTCCGCCACGCCTCCTCCGCCGTGAACGAGAGCACCGGCGCGAGGAGCATCAGCAGCACGTCGCGGATCGACGCGAGCGCGGTCTGCGCCGAGCGCCGCGCCGGACTCGCCGCGGCGGTCGTGTAGAGGCGGTCCTTCAGCACGTCGAGGTAGAACCCGCCGAGATCCTCCGAGCAGTAGGTGGTGAGCTTCTGGACGACCAGGTGGAACTCGTAGCGGTCGTAGTCGCGCGCCACCTCCTCGGCCAGCACGGCGAGGCGCGCGAGCGCGTACCGGTCCACCTCGAACAGCTTCGCCGCCGGGAACGCGTCGGCGGGCGCGAAGTCGGACGTGTTCGCGAGCAGGAACCGCAGCGTGTTGCGGATGCGCCGGTAGCTCTCGACGTTGCGCTTGAGGATCTCGTCCGAGATGTTGAGGTCGCCCGAGTAGTCGGTCGCGGCCACCCACAGGCGCAGGATGTCGGCGCCGAGCGTGTCGGACACCTTCTGCGGCGCCACGACGTTGCCTTTCGACTTCGACATCTTCTTGCCTTCGCCGTCGACGACGAAGCCGTGCGTCAGCAGGCCGCGGTACGGCGGCGCGCCGTTCAGCATGCACGAGACGAGCAGCGACGAATGGAACCAGCCCCGGTGCTGGTCCGAGCCCTCGAGGTAGAGGTCGGCCGGGAACGCGGTGTCCTCGGGATGCGAGCCCTGATGCTTCGCACGGCCCTCCGGCCCGCCCATCACGGTCTGGTGCGTCGAGCCCGAATCGAACCATACGTCGAGCGTGTCGGTGAGCTTGCGGTAGCGCCTCTCGTCGACGCCGAAGTCCTCGCAGGTCGCCTCGAACCACGCCTCGATGCCGCGCCGGGCGACCATGCTCGCCGCGAGCTCGAGGAGCGCGGGCGTGTCCGGGTGCAGTTCGTCGGTCTCGCGGTCGACGAAGAACGGGAGCGGCACGCCCCACTGCCGCTGACGCGACAGCGTCCAGTCCGGGCGATGCGCGATCATCCCGTGCAGGCGCGCCTTGCCCCACGCCGGAAAGAACTGCGTGCGCTCGATGCCTTCGAGCGCGGTCTCGCGCAGCGTTCGCGCGGGTTTCGCCCCCCTGTAGCCGGGAACCTCGTCCATCCCCGCGAACCACTGCGTGGTCGCGCGGTAGATGATCGGCGTCTTGTGGCGCCAGCAGTGCATGTAGCTGTGCGCGAACTTCTCGGCGTGCATGAGCGCGCCCGACTCGCGCAGCTTGTCGACGACCTTCGGATTCGCGTCCCAGATCTTCAGGCCGCCGAAGAAAGGCAGGCTCGCCGCGTACCGACCGTCGCCCTGCACCGGGTTCTCGATGTCGTCGTCCTTCATCCCGTAGCGCCGGCACGACAGGAAATCGTCCATCCCGTACGCCGGCGAGCTGTGGACGATGCCGGTGCCCTGCTCCAGCGTCACGTAGTCGCCGAGGTAGACGGGCGCGGCGCGGTCGTAGAACGGGTGGCGGAACGCGATCAGCTCGAGCGCTTCGCCGCGCGCGGTCGCGACGGCCCGGCCGTCGAGCTTCCAGCGCGCGAGGCACGCCTCGACCAGGTCCTGCGCGACGACGAAGTGGCCGCGCGGCGTCTCGACGAGCGCGTAGGCGAACTGCGGGTGCGCGTTCAGCGCCTGGTTCGCCGGGATCGTCCAGGGCGTCGTCGTCCAGATCACCGCGGCGATCGGGCCTTCCGGAGCCTTTGCCAGCCCGAAGGCGCGCGCGAGCTTCGCGCGCTCCGCGTCGTCGGCGAGCGGGAACGCGACGTCGATCGCGATGTCCTGGCGGTCCTCGTACTCGACCTCGGCTTCGGCGAGCGCGCTGCCGCAGTCGAAGCACCAGTTAACCGGTTTCAGGCCCCGGTAGAGGAAGCCCTTCTCGAGCAGCCGGCCCAGCGTGCGGATCTCGTCGGCCTCGTTGCCGTAGGCCATCGTCAGGTACGGCCGGTCCCAGTCGCCCAGCACGCCCAGACGCTGGAAGTCCTTCTTCTGCAGCGCGATCTGCTCGTGGGCATAGGCGCGGCAGAGCGCGAGCGTCTGCTCGACCGGCAGGTGCTTGCCGTGCGTCTTCTCGATCTGCACCTCGATCGGCATGCCGTGGCAGTCCCAGCCGGGGACGTACGGCGCGTCGAATCCGGCGAGCGTCCGGCTCTTGACGATCACGTCCTTCAGGATCTTGTTGACCGCGTGGCCGATGTGGATCGCGGCGTTCGCGTACGGCGGACCGTCGTGCAGCACGAAGCGCGGCCGCCCGACGGACGCCTCGCGGATCGCCCCGTAGACGTTCTTCTCCTGCCACTCGCGCACCCAGCCGGGCTCGCGCTTCGCGAGATCCCCGCGCATCGCGAACGGCGTGTCGGGAAGGTTGAGCGTGGACTTCCAGTCGGGTTTCTTGTCGTCGGCCATGGGCGTTTTCAGCTCGCGGCGCGGTGCGCCGCGAAGTAGTCGCGCGCGGCATCCGCGTCGGCGCGGATCTGGCGCGTGAGCGCGTCGAGGTCCGGGAAGCGGGCCTCGTCGCGCAGCTTGTGCAGGAACTCGACGACGATGCGCCGTCCGTAGACGACTTCGTCGAAGTCGAACAGGTACACCTCGAGCAGCGGCTGTCCCCCGTTTCCGACGGTCGGACGCACGCCCAGACTCGCGACGCCGCGGCGGGGCGGCCCCAGGCCGTGCACGCGCACCGCGAAGATGCCCTGGAGGGCGGGGCGGCGCTTGAGGGGCAGGTTCGCGGTCGGGTACCCGAGCGTGCGCCCCAGCTTCGCGCCGTGCGCGACGTGGCCGCCGATCGCGTAGGGCCGCCCGAGGAGCTTCGTCGCCCTGGCGAGATCGCCCGCAGCGAGCGCCTCGCGCACGAGCGTCGAGCTCGCGCGTTCGCCGTGGACCTCGATCGCGTTCATCGACTCGACCGAGAACTGTCGCGCGTGGCGGCGCAGCAGCGCGAGGTCGCCGGCGCGGGCGCGGCCGAAGCGGAAGTCCTCGCCGACCAGCACCCAGCGCGCGCCGAGGCGGCGTACGAGCACGTCGTCGACGAACCTGTCCGGATCGAGCGATGCGAACGAGCGGTCGAAGCGCGCGACGTAGACGCGCTCGACGCCGAACGCCCGAAGCACCTCCAGCTTGCCGCGCAGGCTGGAGAGCCGCGGCGGCGCGCTCTCTTTCGAGAAGAACTCGCGCGGGTGCGGATCGAACGTGAGCACCGCGGGCGCGAGCCCCAGGTCGTCGGCCGCCTCCTGGAGCCGCGCGAGCATCGCCTGGTGCCCGCGATGGACACCGTCGAAGTTCCCGACGGTCAGCGCGACCGGCCGGTCGGCGACCGCGGGCAGGCCGCGGATGAGACGCACGTGACGAGGGGCGCAGCGCGTAGCCCGCGCGGCGGAGCGTGACAAAGCATTGAATTGTAGCGGAAAAGCGCGTCGCCCGCCGAGGCGGCTCGTGCGACGGCGCCGGACGGAGGTCAGCGCCCGTCGTCGTTCGTCGCAGGCACCGCGAACTCACGCCAGCCGCCGGGCACGCGCGGATGGTAGAGGGCGAGACGGATCGGTGCGGGATCGAGCGCCGAGACGATGCGCGCATAGCGCGCGAGCTGCGGACGGTAGCGCTCGACCTCCGCGTCGAGGAACGCGCTCGGGTCGGAGCCCTCGTGCGTGCCGGTCTTGAAATCGACGATCCAGCGCACGCCCTCGGCCACGAACGTGCGGTCGAGCACCACGTGGACGACCTCGGCGCCGTCGAAGCCTGCGAGCGCCCATTCGCTCTGCGCGCCGGCGTGCCCCGGATCGAGGAGCCAGCGTCCCCGCTCGTCGCCCAGCACGCGCTCGACGGTCGCGCGGACGTCGTCCGCCTCGCGCGGCGCCTCGGACGGCAATGCGCCCTCGCCGACCAGTTCCGCGACGATGCGGGGCCGCTGCGCGGCGAGTCGGCCCGCATCCCAGCCCGGCGGACCGTCGACGGCGATCTGCGCGAGCAGTCCGTGCACGACGACGCCGAGGCGACGCGCGCGCTCGCGCGCCCAGTCGAACGGCAGCGCAGGGGCGATCGCCCGTGGGGCGGCCCGGACGACGAGCGGCTCCGGCGCGGCGGGTGCGCGCCAGTCGAGAGGCAGGCGCTCGACGACACTGCCCGGCGGCGCCGCGACGTCGGTCCCGGACGCCCCGGAATCGGGCGCGTCGGGAAGCCGCGGGTCGAGCAGGCCGAGGATCGATCCCTTCCCCGGCGACTTCCATTCCCGTCCCTCCTTGCCGTCCTTCGCCTTCAGCACGCCGACGAGCGCGAGCCTGCGCTTCGCCCGCGTGCAGGCGACGTAGGCGAGACGCCCGAGCTCGGCCTGGTCCTCGTCGGACGCGAGCCCGCGCAGGTAGTCGTACACGCCGCCGTGCTCGCCGCCGCGAGGCTTCGCGAATCCCGCCATCAGGCCACCGCGGCGCGTCCGCCACCGGAGCAGCGGCGCGTCGCCACGCCCGCCGCCTCGCGCGAGCCCCGAAAGGATCACCGTGTCGAACTCGAGGCCCTTCGCCTTGTGCATCGTCATCACCTGCACCCGCGCCTGCTCGCCGGGCGGCGGCGAGAGCCGCTCCTCGCCGAGGCGCGCGACGAACGCATTCCAGTCGGGCACGTCGCCCGCGCGCTCGTGCGCCGCGAGAAGCGCGAGGACGTCCTCGACGGCGACGAGGTCGAGGGGCTCGTCGACGGTCGCCGGCCCGCCTATCGCCGTCCAGGCGCCGCGCACGCGCACCGCGAGCGGCTCGATGCCGTGCGCATCGCGCGCCCGCGCGACCACCGCGACGAACCGTGCGAGCCGTGCCGACCCTTCGGGCGACAGGGCGCCCGGCGGCGCATGGGCCGCGGCCTCGATCGATCGCGACGGCGTCGCGTCGGCCGCGAGCACCAGCGCGTGGAGGTCGGCGAGCGCAAGTCCGCACCACGGCGCACGCAGCACGGCGAGCCACGCGAGGCGATCGTCGGGCTGGGCGATCGCGTGCGCGAGCGCCACGACGTCGCGCGCGGATCGCCGGTCGGCCAGCGTGTCGAGGTCGACCGCCGTGTACGCGATCCCCGCGGCGCGAAGCGCCGGCAGGACCTGCGCGAGGTGCGTGCGCGCCCGCACGAGCAGCGCGACGTTCCCCGGCTCGTCGAGCGCATCCCGCACGCGCTCGACGACGCGTCCGGCTTCCTCCTCGTCGCTGTCCACGACGTCGAGCGTGCACGCCGGACCGTCCGATTCCGGAACGACCGCCACTGCGTCGGCGAACGCGACGCGACTGCGCCACGGGTCGTGGATCGGGCCGAGCACGCCGGGAAACGTCTCGTTCACCCAGCCCACGAGCCCCGCCTGCGACCGGAAATTCCGCCGAAGCGTGAGGCACTCGACCGGGATGCCTTCGACGACGCCCGCCGCCTGCGCCTCGACGAACGCGCGGACCTCGGCGCCGCGGAAGCGGTAGATCGACTGCATCGGATCGCCGACCGCGAACAGCGTGCGGCCGTCCCCCTCCGACCAGCCCGACACGAGGCGACGGACGAGCTCGAGGTGCGCGAACGACGTGTCCTGGAACTCGTCGATCAGCACGTGATCGACGCGCATGTCGAGGCGCAGCAGCAACTCGGACGGCTCGTCGCCGTCGCCGAGCGCGGCGAGCGCCGCGAGCGTCGCCTGCGGGAAGTCGAGCTCGCCGGATTCGGCGAAAGCGTCGGACAGGCGCCCGGACAGCGCGGGAAGCAGCGACAGCATCGACGCGATGCGCTCCCACTCGTCGTCCGCGAGACGGGCGGGCGGCAGCGCACGCACCGAGGCGAGCGCGTCGAACAGGCCCGGTACCGACGCCAGCGATTCGAGCCACGCCTCCACCGCGTGGACGAGCGTGCGCCGGGCGTCGGCGCCGGGGCCGCTGCCGATCGGCGGGATGCCGGGCATCTCGCGTGCCCTGCTGCGCAGCTTCTTCCCGTTCTTGGTCGTGACCCACGACCCCAACGCGACCCACTCGGCGGCATGCGCGACGTCGATCGGCGGCGGCACGCCGCGCGCCAGGCAGCCTTCCAGCGCGGCGCGCAGCTCCGCGTTCGCGTCGTCGAGCTCCGGGAGCGCGAGCTTCGCGAAGCCCGCGACCGGCGTGAAGTCCGCGGCGCGGATCGCCTGCGCGGCCTGCGCGATCTCCCCCGCCACCTCGGCCTCGAGCGTGCGCTCGAGCGCCGCGCGCACGTCGCCGCGTCCCAGCCGCGCGAGCGTGAGCCACTGGTCCCGCTGCGCGAGCATCTGCGCGAGCACGTGCGCGAGCAGGTCGGCGTCGTTGTCCTGGTGCTCCAGGATCGTGCGCCAGTCCGGGTCGTCGGCCGGGGCCCCCGCGATCGCCGCATGCGCGGCGTCGAGGTAGATGGGCATCGCGTTCTCGGCGAAGCGCGGAGAGGGAGGCAGTCCGCTCGCGATCGGCGCCTGCAGCGCGATCCCCTGGGCGAGCGAGTCGATCGTCCGGATCGCGAGGCGTGACGGGTTCTCGACGAGGTGCCAGTCCCGCCTCGCGTCCTGCGCGAGGACCTCGCGCGCGAGCCTGCGCGTGAGAAGCTCGTGCCCGGCCAGGCGCGACTCGTCGACGTCGCGCCGCGCCGCGAGCAGCGCGGCGATCACGCGGTCGCGCATCTCGCCGGCGGCCTTGCG
>CALDKM010000038.1:0-1592 GCA_937898875.1 uncultured Pseudomonadota bacterium
GAGCGCGCCCGCGCGCGGATCGGCGGGCAGGCGCGCGCACGCGTCGCCGGCGGCGAGGCGGTCGCCCCGCGCGAGGCCCGGCACGACGTGCACGACACGCGCATCGGTGAGGCGGAACGGCTCCTCGAGGTCGGCGCGCGTCACGACCTCGATCGACGCGCCGGGGATTCTCTCGGCCGCGCGCGCGAACATGGGGACGAGGCCCAGCGCGATGTCGCCGAGCCCGCGGTTCCAGAAGAACACGATGCGCCTGCGCCGCTCCTTCGCGCCGCGCGCGAGCGCGCGCTCGTAGGGGTCGCCGGCAAGTCGGTCGCCGAGCGCCCGAAGCCGGCGCGACAGAGCGCTCACCGGACGGCCCCCCCGGGGCTTACCGCGGGCGCTCGGGACGTCCTGCAGGCCTTCATCGGTCTGCTCCGCCCGCGCGGGGATCGGGAAGCGCGAGCACGTCGTCGATCGCGGCCTCGACGGCGTCGACGCCGATCGCGTCCATGCAGCGCGGATGCGGGCATTCCGCGGTCGAGCGCCCGCAGCGACGCACCCAGGCGATCTCGCGTCGGAACAGCACGGACTGGTCGCGGCAGGGGAACGGGTCGACCGTCACCGCGCGCCACGGCATCGCGGCGTAGAAGCTCCCCGCGCCCGTGATCGTCGCCGAGCCGGGACCGTAGAGCGTGACCGAAGGCAGGCCGGCGATGCGAGCGAGGTGGGCGATCCCGGTGTCGGGCGACACCAGCAGGGCCGCACGGTCCAGGAGCGCGCGCATCTGGGGCAGGTCGAGCGTTCCCGCGTACGAGCGGTGCTTCGCCGTCGGATCGCAGGCCCGCACGAGCGCGTCCTCGCCGCGCCCGCCCGACCACACCGGCTCGATCCCGCGCGCGGCGATCCCCGCCGCGATCGCGCGCCAGCGGTCCGGCGCCCAGTGCTTGAGCGGCGTCGACGCGCCGACGTGCAGTACGGCAAAGCGTCCGGCCGGCGGGTCGAACGGCGCCGCCGGACCGGCACGCCAGTGCGACGGCGAGTACGGCGCGGGCGGCGGACCCTCGGCGAGCGTGGCGACGATGTCGCCCCACGCGCCCGGATGATCCGGATACGGCACGAGCCGGTCGACCGGCCAGTTCTTGTTGGCGGGCCGGTCGCCGGCGAACGCGACGATCCAGCGGGCGCGCATCGCGGCCGCGTGCCAGGCGTAGCGGTTGTCGCCGGGGACGTACGCGAGGTCGAACGGCTCCTCGTCGAAAAGGGCGCGCGGGAGGTCGCGCGGATCCCACGCGAGCGCGCGCACGCCGTAGGGTCGCGTCGCGTAGAGCGCGGCCGACGCCCGCGGCACGGTCATCGCGATGTCGGCGGCCGGATGCCGCTCGGAGAGCTTCGCGACGAGCGCGGTAACCATCAGCGTGTCGCCGAGCAGCAGGTGGTGCGCGATCAGGATGCGGCGCACATCCGCGGGCGGAGCGCGCCGGGCGGCCCGGTCGGCGAGAGCGCGCGCGGCCACCTCGATGCGGCCGCCGAGGCGCGAGCGGTGCGCGCTCATCTGCGCCGCTCCCCGATCGCGCGGCGGAACGCCTCTTCCATCCGGTCGAGCATCGTCGCGA